>NZ_LJBR01000324.1 GCF_001282115.1 Streptomyces sp. NRRL B-24085
CACCCCCTCGCGGGCCGGGAGCCGTGCGGGCGAGGGGCGGGAGCGGCCGGGCCGGCGGGAGGAACCGGCGACGCAGGAAGCGGAGGGGACGGACATCGGAGGGACCGACGCCGGGGACGGTGACCTGACCGCCGTGTCGGAGCCGCCTCAGCGGACCGCCGTGGCCCGGCCCTCCCACCCCGCGGAGCAGCCGGTGGCCGGACCCAGGGTGTTCATCCTGCCGCTCGGCACCGGGCTGGTGCTGGTCGGCGTGGGCCTCGGCCTCGGCCTGTTCGCCCTGCGGCTGCGGCGCGGGTAGGGCCGTTCAGCGGTGGCTGCGGCGCGGGCCGCTGCGCGCCGCGGCCGGGGCAGGGCCCTTTCGCCGTGGCCGAGGCCCGGGCAGGGCCTACCGGCAGATTTACGGCGTCACCAGCAGGACCTTGCCGATGTGGCCGCTCTCCTCGACGACCCGGTGGGCGGCGGCCGCGTCGCTCATCGGCACCTCGCGGTCGACCACGGGACGGATGTGCCCGGCGTCCAGCAGGGGCCACACGTGCTCACGCACGGCCGCCACGATCGCCGCCTTCTCGTCCAGCGGCCGCGCCCGCAGCGAGGTGGCGCTGATCGCCGCCCGCTTGTTCAGCAGCGCGCCGATGTTCAGCTCGCCCTTGGCACCGCCCTGCATGCCGATGATGGCGAGCCGTCCGTTGACGGCGAGGGCCTTGACGTTGCGGTCGAGGTACTTCGCCCCCATGTTGTCGAGGATGACGTCGGCGCCCGCCCCGTCGGTGGCCTTGCCGACCTCCTCGACGAAGTCCTGTTCCCGGTAGTTGATCAGGACGTCCGCGCCGAGCTCGGCGCAGCGCTCCAGCTTCTCCGGCGTGCCGGCGGTCACCGCGACCTTGGCGCCCACGGCCTTGGCGAGCTGGATCGCCATGGTGCCGATGCCGCTGGAGCCGCCGTGCACCAGCAGGGTCTCGCCGGGGCGCAGGTGGGCGACCATGAAGACGTTCGACCAGACCGTGCAGACCACCTCGGGCAGCGCGGCCGCCCGCTTCAGGTCGACGCCCTGGGGCACGGGCAGCACCTGCCCGGCCGGCACGGCGACCTTCTCGGCGTAACCTCCGCCCGCGAGCAGGGCGCACACCTCGTCGCCCACGGCCCAGCCGGAGACCCCGGGGCCGATCGCGGCGATCCGTCCGGAGCACTCCAGACCGGGGTAGGGGGAGGCGCCGGGCGGGGGGTTGTAGAAGCCCTGCCGTTGCAGGATGTCGGCGCGGTTGACGGCCCCGGCCACCACCTCGACCAGCACCTCGCCCTCGCCGGCCACGGCATCCGGCACCTCGCTCCAGACCAGCGCCTCGGGTCCACCGGGTTCGGGAATCGTGATCGCATACATGGGCCCGACGCTACTCCTGGTGCCCCGCCCCTCCTCGGTCCCCGGTCCCGTTCCCTAGTCCCCTGGGTTCTGCGTCCTTGGACCGGACTTCCGAAATTCGCTGTGCGCCACCGATGAGTTTGCGCGACGGTAAAGGTCTCCCCATGCGTAGCCCAAGCACGCGGAAGGAACCCCGCCCATGAGCCAGCACACGTCAGCCCTGGCGATCGAGACCGCGGGCCTCGTGAAGACGTTCGGCGAGACCAGGGCCGTCGACGGAGTCGACCTCGCGGTGCCGGCCGGCACGGTCTACGGCGTCCTCGGCCCGAACGGCGCCGGCAAGACCACCACCGTGAAGATGCTGGCCACCCTGTTGCGGCCCGACGGCGGCGAGGCCCACGTCTTCGGCCACGACATCGTCCGCGAGGCCGACGAGGTCCGTGGCCGGGTCAGCCTCACCGGCCAGTACGCCTCCGTCGACGAGGACCTGACCGGCACCGAGAACCTGGTCCTGCTGGGCCGTCTCCTCGGCCACCACAAGAAGGCGGCACGCGAGCGTGCCGGGCAGCTCCTGGAGGCGTTCGGTCTCTCGGACGCGGCCGGGAAGCAGGTCAAGCACTACTCCGGCGGCATGCGGCGCCGTATCGACATCGCCGCGTCCATCCTCAACACCCCCGACCTGCTCTTCCTCGACGAGCCCACCACCGGTCTCGACCCGCGCAGCCGCAACCAGGTCTGGGACATCGTGCGCGCGGTCGTCGCCCAGGGCACCACCGTGCTGCTGACCACGCAGTACCTGGACGAGGCCGACCAGCTCGCCTCCCGGATCGCCGTCATCGACCGGGGCCGGGTGATCGCCGAGGGCACCAAGGGCGAGCTGAAGGCCTCCGTGGGCGCCGGGACCGTCCATCTGCGCCTGCGGGACGGCGGGCAGCGGCCCGAGGCGGCGGAGATCCTGCGGCGGGCCCTGGACGCCCGGGTGCAGCTCGAACCGGACTCGGTCGCGCTGACGGCCCGGCTCGCCACCGCAGCCGGCGACACGGCCGCCGAACAGGCCTCCCGTGCCCTGGCCGAGCTGGCCCGCACCGGCATCACGGTCGACAACTTCTCACTCGGCCAGCCCAGTCTGGACGAGGTGTTCCTCGCCCTCACCGGGCACGACACGCACGAGGGCCGCGACTCCGGCGGCTCCGGCGGTGCCCGCGACTCCCGTGACTCCCGTGACGACAAGGACGAGGTGGCGGCATGAGCACCGCGACACAGACCGAGACCCAGGACCTCGCCCCCGTCAGCGCCGAGTCGCTGGCCGCGCTGCTCGTCACCGGGGAGCGGCCGCCGCGCCCGAGCGCGCTGTCGGCCTCGCTGACCTTCGGCTGGCGCGCGGTCCTCAAGATCAAGCACGTACCGGAGCAGCTCTTCGACGTCACCGCGTTCCCGATCATGATGGTGCTGATGTACACGTACCTCTTCGGGGGTGCCCTGGCCGGGTCCCCCGAGGAGTACATCCAGTTCCTGCTGCCGGGCATCCTGGTGATGTCGGTCGTGATGATCACGATGTACACCGGGATCTCGGTCAACACCGACATCGAGAAGGGCGTCTTCGACCGCTTCCGCTCGCTGCCCATCTGGCGGCCGTCGACGATGGTCGGCTATCTGCTCGGTGACGCCCTGCGCTACACGATCGCCTCCGTCGTGATGCTCACCGTCGGCGTGATCCTCGGCTACCGCCCGGACGGCGGGGTCGGCGGAGTGGTCGCCGGGATCGCGTTGTTGGTCGTCTTCTCGTTCGCGTTCTCGTGGATCTGGACGATGTTCGGGCTGCTGCTGCGGACCGAGAAGTCGGTGATGGGCGTCAGCATGATGGTGATCTTCCCGCTGACCTTCCTGTCCAACGTCTTCGTCGACCCGAAGACCATGCCGGGCTGGCTCCAGGCCTTCGTCAACAACAGCCCGATCTCCCATCTGTCCTCGGCCGTGCGGGAGCTGATGGCGGGCGACTGGCCCGCCGACGAGATCGCCTGGTCGCTGGGGTGGGCGGGCCTGTTCCTGGCGGTCTTCGGACCGGTCACCATGCGGCTCTACAACCGCAAGTGATCACTGCGAGGGCATCGGGGGCAGCGGTCGGGCGTCGGGTGCCACCTGGGTGCCCGGCGTCGCCCGCACGATGGTGATCAGCCGGTCCGTCAACTCCAGCGTGCCCACGGCCGGATCGTCGTAGCCGAGCACCCGATGCCCGCGCAGCACGCTCACCACCAGGTCGTCCGTCTCCCTCGGCTTCCTGCCCACCTCGGCTTTTATGACGGGCCGTTCGACGATGTCGAGGCCGCTGCCCTGCTGGATGAGGTCCTCCATCACCATGCCGGCGGCGGGGCTGAGCACCGACAGACCGAGGAGCCGGCCGGCCGCGCTGGCGCTGGTGATGACGGCGTCGGCGCCGGACTGCTTGAGCAGCGGCGCGTTCTCCTCCTCGCGCACGGCGGCGACGATCTTGGCGCCCTTGTTGAGCTGCCGGGCGGTCAACGTCACCAGGACCGCCGTGTCGTCGCGCTGGGTGGCGATGATGATCTTCCGGGCCTTGTGCACCTCGGCGCGCTTGAGCACCTCGCTGCGGGTGGCGTCCCCGGCGATCCCGGCATAGCCGTCGGCGGTCGCGGCCTCGATCGCCTTGGCGCTGGGATCGACCACGACGACCTGTTCCTTCTTCAGCCCCGTGGCACAGACGGTCTGGATCGCGGACCGGCCCTTGGTGCCGAAGCCGATGACGACGGTGTGGTCGCGCAAGGTGGACCTCCAGCGGTTGAGTCGCCACTCCTCCCGGGTGCGTTCGGTGAGAACTTCCAGCGTCGTGCCGACCAGGATGATCAGGAACAGCACGCGCAGGGGCGTGATGACGAAGATGTTGGTGAGCCGGGCGGCATCGCTGACCGGGGTGATGTCGCCGTACCCGGTGGTGGAGAGGGTGACGGTCGCGTAGTACCAGGCGTCGAGGAAGTCGACGGACTGGTCGGAGTTGTCGTTGTAGCCGGAGCGATCCGCGTAGACGATCAGGGCGGTCGCCGCGAGGACCAGCAGGGCCATCAGCACCCGCTTGGCGACCTGGCGGAACGGATGCTCCACCACCTTGCGCGGCAACTTCACCTTGTGGGTCACGAGATGCTCGTCCGCCTGGCGGGCGATGGCGTCATGGCCCGGAAGTTTCACGTGAAACACACCCCGATTCCGGCGGACGCCCAGGGCAGATCGAGCAGTTCGGCCTCCTGCCCCGGCCGGGTGCCCCCGGGCGGTACGACGGCGAGGGCATCGGCGGCCGCGATGCCCCGCAGCATGGCCGGGCCGTTGTAGTGCAGCGGGATCGCGCTGTCGCCGCGCAGGACGACCGGGACGAGCCGGGTGTCGTGCGGGTGCCCGTGGGTCTCGTCCCTGAGGGGCAGGGTGTACGGCTCCGGGGCCGGGCGGGCGGCCAGGGTGCGCAGCAGCGGTTCGGCGAGCGTGAGCAGGCCGGAGACGGCGGCGAGGGGGTTGCCCGGCAGGCCGACGAGGTGCTGGTTCTCCTTGGTACGGGCCAGCAGCATGGGGTGACCGGGGCGCACCTTGACCCCGTCGACCAGCAGGTCGGCGCCGATACGGCCCAGGACGGGGTGCACGTGGTCGACGGGTCCGGCCGCGGTGCCGCCGGTCGTGACGATCACGTCGGCCTTGGATCCGGTGACCGCCTTGTGCAGGGCCGCGGCGGAGTCGCCGAGCCGTCGGACGGCGGTGACCTCGGCGCCGAGCGCGCGCAGCCAGGGCGGGAGCATGGGGCCGAGGGCGTCCCGGATCAGTCCGTCACGCGGGGTCCCCTCGGTGAGCAACTCGTCGCCGAGGACCAGGACTTCGACGCGGGGGCGGGGGACGACGGCGAGGGTGTCGTACCCGGCGGCCGCGGCCAGGCCGAGGACCGCCGGGGTGGCGAGGGTGCCGGGCGGCAGGAGCTGGTCGCCGCTGCGGCACTCCTGAGCGCGCGGGCGGATGTCCTGGCCGTGCACGACCTCCCGGGTGGCGTGCAGCCGGCCCTTCTCGTCGGTCTGCCCGTGCTCGCTGCGCAGGACGGCCGTGGTGTCCGGGGGGACACGCGCGCCGGTGGCGATCCGGGCCGCCTCGCCGTCGGTGAGCGGCGCGGGCTCGGCATGCCCGGCGAGCAGGCCCTCGTCCCGTACGGCCCAGGGGCCGGGTCCCGCGACCGCCCAGCCGTCCATGGCCGAGGTGTCGAAGGAGGGGAGGTCGGTGAGGGCGTCGAGGGGGGCGGCCAGGGTGAGGCCGAGAGCCTCGTCGAGCCGTACGGAGACGGGGGCGCGGCCGGCGCCGCGGGTGACCGCGCGGGCGGCCCGGGCAGCGGCGGCCCGGGCCTCGGGCCAGGGGGTCGCCCGGTGTTGGGCGTCCGGCCCGGCTCCCAACCCGGAGCCCTGGGGCGGGGGCGCGGAAGGGCGACGGCCACCGGGGTGCCCGGTGCCGTTGTCTTCTCTCACCAGGGCCAGCGCCTCCTCGACGTCGAGGTCGTCGGTGTCCCCGGCGGGGCCGGTGTGGTCGCCGGTGCGCACGGACCGGGCCGTCATCCGGCGTCCGGACGGGTGTCCGAGGCGCCGTCGGGCGCGGCGGTCTCCCCTTCGGCCTCCTCGGCCCAGCGCAGGGCGAGGGCCGCGGCCTTGCGGGAGGCCTCGGCGACCGCCTCGGGACCGCCACCCGCCTTCGCGGCGGCATAGCCGACGAGGAAGGTGGTCAGCGGTGCCGCGGGCCTGGCCACGCCGTGCGCGGCGTCACGGGCCAGATCGAGCAGCACGCCGGTGTCGACGTCGAGGTCGATCCCCAGCTCGTCCTTGACTGCGGAAATCCATTCATCCAACACGTGCCCATGCTCCCTGATGCGTGCCCTGGCGGTGGCGATGTCGTCCCAGGTGTCGCAGTCGAACGCCGCGACCGGGTCGAGGACTCGGGTGAGGTCGAGCGCGGCGGTCAGCCGGCGCAGGGGAAGGCCGGTGAGAGCGCCGTGCTCCTTCGTGAGCGCGGCGAGCTCGTGGCGCAGCGAGGGGGTGCGGTACGCGGCCACCAGCGGCTGGTCGCGGTTGTCGCCGTCGGTGAGCAGCACGCCGTCGGCGCCGCCCGTGCGCAGCACCGTCAACAACAGGCGGGCGGTGCCCTCCTGGAGGAAGGGCAGATCGGCGGAGAGCACCAGGACGTACCGCGCCGTGACGTGCCGCAGGCCGGCGTCCAGGGCGGCCAGCGGACCGCCGCCGGGCGGGTCCTCGCGGGCCCAGGTCACCGGCCGGGCGGTCGGGCGGGGATCGGCGACGACGACGGTGGTGCCCGCGTCGGCGCAGGCCGCGAGGACACGGTCGAGCAGGGCGCGGCCGCCCACCCGCACGCCTGGCTTGTCGGCGCCGCCGAGCCGCCGGGCGGCACCCCCGGCGAGCACGACGACGTCGTACACAGGACCGGCGGCTGGGTCGCGCGGGGGCTCGTACGAGGTCACCCCCTGAGTATGCGTGCCGTCGCGATCACAGGGAACGTGCGGCGCCGGGATCTCGGTGGGCGGGTGTCCCGCTCACAGGGTGCGCAGGAGCACCGCCGGCTGTTCCACGCAGTCCGCCACGTACCGCAGGAAGCCGCCCGCGGTGCCGCCGTCGCACACCCGGTGGTCGAAGGTGAGCGAGAGCTGGACGACCTGACGCACCGCCAGCTCGCCCTCGTGCACCCATGGCTTGGGGACGATGCGGCCGACGCCGAGCATGGCCGCCTCGGGGTGGTTGATGATCGGCGTGGAGCCGTCGACACCGAACACGCCGTAGTTGTTCAGCGTGAAGGTGCCGCCCGTGAGGTCCGCGGGGGTGAGGGTGCCGGTGCGGGCCGCCTCGGTCAGCCGGGCGAACTCCGCGGACAGCGACTCGGCGTCCCGCGTGTGCGCGTCCTTCACGACCGGTACGACCAGGCCCCGCTCGGTCTGCGCGGCGAAGCCCAGGTGCACGGCGTCCAGTCGCACGATCTCCCGGGCCGCCGTGTCCACCGTCGAGTTGAGCTCGGGGAAGCGGGCGAGGGCGGCGGTGCAGATGCGGGCGAGCAGCGCGAGCAGGGAGATCTTCGGTCCGCCGGCGGCGTTCATCGCGGTGCGCGCGTGCATGAGTTCGGTCGCGTCGGCGTCCACCCAGCAGGTGGCGTCGGGGATCTCGCTCCGGCTGCGGGACAGCTTGTCGGCGACCGCGCCCCGGACGCCCTTGAGGGGGACACGGGTCCCCGCGGACGTGGTGGCCGGGGCCACCGCAGGGGTCTGCGGGGCGGCGGCCGGTTCCTGTGCCGGTGCCGCGGCGGCGGGGGCCGGGCGCGCCTGGGAGGCGGCGGCACGCAGCGCGTACTCGACGTCGGCCCGGAGAATCAGTCCGTCGGGGCCGGAACCGGTCAGCTCCCTGAGGTCGAGTCCGTTCTCGCGGGCGAGGCGACGGACCAGCGGGGAGATCACGGGGACGGGTCCCTCAACCACCTCGGGAGCCGCCGTCCGGCCGTTCACCGGCACGGTGACCTGCTGCTCGCGGCGGACCCTGCGCCTGCGCGCGGGTGCCTCGGAGGTGCCGTACCCGACGAGGACGTTCCCCGAGCCCGCCGTCTGCGCGTCGGCGTCGGACGCGGGTGCCGGGGCCCCCACGGCGACCGTGATGAGGGGTGACCCGACCGGGAGTTCACTGCCCTCCTCGCCGAAGCGGGCCGTGACGACACCGGCGTAGGGGCAGGGGACGTCGACCATCGCCTTGGCCGTCTCGACCTCGACGACCGGCTGGTCGACCGCGACGACGTCGCCGACCTCCACCAGCCAGCGGACGATCTCCGCCTCCGTCAGGCCCTCGCCGAGATCCGGCAGCCTGAACTCCAGGACCTGCGCCATCAGCTCTCCGCCTCCCATTGCAGACGCCCGACGGCGTCCAGGATCCGGTCCACGCCGGGCAGGTGGTGACGCTCCAGCATCGGCGGCGGATAGGGGATGTCGAACCCGGCCACGCGCAGCACCGGCGCCTCCAGATGGTGGAAGCAGCGCTCCGTGACCCTGGCCGCGATCTCCCCGCCCGGTCCGCCGAACCCGCCCGACTCGTGCACGACGACCGCTCGTCCGGTCCGCCGTACCGAGGCAGCGACCGTGTCGTCGTCGAAGGGCACCAGTGAGCGCAGGTCGACGACTTCGAGATCCCACCCCTCCTCCCGCGCGGCCTCGGCGGCTTCGAGGCACACGGGTACGGACGGCCCGTACGTGATGAGTGTGGCGCTCCGGCCGGGGCGCCGCACCACCGCGCGGCCTATCGGTTCAACGGTCTGCGGGTCGTCCGGGTTCCAGGAGTCCTTCGACCAGTACAGCCGCTTGGGCTCCAGGACGACGACCGGGTCGTCGGAGGCGATGGCGGCGCGCAGCAGTCCGTAGGCGTCGGCGACGGTCGCGGGCGTGACGACGTGGAGTCCCGGTGTCGCCATGTAGTAGGCCTCGGAGGAGTCGCTGTGGTGCTCGACGCCGCCGATGCCGCCGCCGTAGGGGACCCGGATGGTGATCGGGAGCGGCATCGCCCCGCGGGTGCGGTTGCGCATCTTCGCCACGTGGCTCACGAGCTGTTCGAACGCCGGGTAGGCGAAGGCGTCGAACTGCATCTCCACGACCGGCCGCAGTCCGTACATCGCCATGCCGACGGCCGTGCCGAGGATGCCCGCCTCGGCGAGCGGGGTGTCCGTGCAGCGGTCCTCGCCGAACTCCTCGGCCAGTCCGTCGGTGACCCGGAAGACCCCTCCGAGGGTGCCGACGTCCTCACCCATGACGTGCACGGTGGGGTCGGCCGCCATCGCGTCGCGCAGCGCGCGCGTGAGGGCCTGCGCCATGGTGGCCGGCTTGAGGGCGACGGTGGTCATCGGTGCGTCCCCCCGTGGGTGTCGTGCTCGGCTTCGAGCTCGGCGCGCAACTGGGCCTGCTGCTCGCGCAGTTGCGGGGTGGGCGCGGCGTAGACGTGGGCGAACAGGTCCATCGGGTCGAGGACCGGGTCCTGGTTCATGCGCTCGCGCAGCCCGGCGGCGAAGTCCTCGGCGTCCTGGCGCACGTCCTCGATGCCGGCCTCGTCGATCAGACCGCGCTCGGTCAGTTCGTGCTCCAGGAGCGCGATCGGGTCGTGTCCGCGCCAGGTCTCGACCTCGGCGTCGCCGCGGTAGCGGGTCGCGTCGTCGGCGTTGGTGTGGGCGTCCACGCGGTAGGTGATCGCCTCCACCAGGGTGGGTCCGCCGCCCGCGCGCGCGTGCTGTACGGCGGCGGTGAGGACCTCGTGCACGGCGGCCGCGTCGTTGCCGTCGACCAGGCGTCCGGGCATGCCGTAGCCGACGGCCTTGTGGGCCAGCGACGGGGCCGCGGTCTGCTTGGCGAGCGGGACGGAGATCGCGAAGCCGTTGTTCTGGACCAGGAAGACGACCGGGGCCTGCCAGACGGCGGCGAAGTTCAGCGCCTCGTGGAAGTCGCCCTCGCTGGTTCCGCCGTCGCCGACCATGGCGAGCGCGACCACGTCGTCGCCCTTGAGACGGGCGGCGTGCGCGAGGCCGACTGCGTGCGGGAGCTGGGTGGCGAGGGGGGTGCACAGGGGGGCCACGCGGTGCTCGCGCGGGTCGTAGCCGGTGTGCCAGTCGCCGCGCAGGAGGGTCAGCGCCTGGACGGGGTCGACGCCCCGGGCGACGGCGGCGAGGGTGTCGCGGTAGCTGGGGAAGAGCCAGTCGCGGTCCTGGAGGGCCAGCGCGGCGGCGACCTCGCAGGCCTCCTGGCCGGTGCTGGAGGGGTAGACGGCGAGACGGCCCTGCTTGGTGAGGGCGGTGGCCTGCGTGTTGTAGCGGCGGCCGCGCACCAGCTCGGCGTACAGCCGGCGCAGCAGGGCCGGGTCGGTCTTCGCGGCCGCGTCGGTGCCGAGGACGCGATGGGGTTCGGCGTCGGGCAGCAGGGGCGCGGGGTCCGTGCGGGGCTGCCAGGCGGGCGGCGGCGATGGCCGATACGCGCCCCGCTGCTCCATGACCGTCATGACGGCACCTCCTCGTGGGAGCGGCTGGTGGCGCACCACGGGTGTGTGAGGCGCCTCACCTACCGATTGTTCGGTCGTCGGCACATTTTGGCTACAGGGCCCCTCAGGCTGTGGACAAACGGTTCTCCACACCCTGAGATGGACGCAGTACGTCCATGGTAGGGAGGCGGGGGGACATGGCACCTGAACAAATGGCCGAAGGCGCGGAGGGCGGTACCCCCCTTCCACCCCCGCGTCCGCTCGACGCCATCGATCAGGACATCCTCCAGATGCTCCAGGCGGACGGCCGCGCCTCGATACGGTCGGTGGCCGAACGGGTCCACGTCTCCCGGGCCAACGCGTACGCGCGGATCAACCGGCTCGTCGAGGACGGGGTCATCCGCGGCTTCGGCGCCCGCGTCAACCACGAGCGCGCAGGGCAGGGCACCTCGGCCTACATCACCCTGAAGATCGTCCAGAACTCCTGGCGCACGGTCCGCGAGCAGCTCCGGCAGCTTCCCGGGGCGTCCCACATCGCGCTGGTCGGCGGGGACTTCGACGTACTGCTCCTCGTCCACACCCCGGACAACAGGTCCCTGCGCGAACTGGTCCTCACCCGCCTCCAGGCGATCCCGGAGGTCCTCAGCACGCGCACCCTCCTGGTCTTCGAGGAGGAGGACCTGGAGCCGCAGGGCTGAGCTCAGGACGCCCGGCGCAGGCCCCCGAAGATCAACTGGGCCACCGCGTCCGCCACTTCGCGTTCGTTCATCCCCCGGCCGTCCGGGCGGTACCACTCCACGATGGAGTTGATCATTCCGAAGACCAGGCGGGTCGCGAGGCGCACCTCCACGTCACCGCGTACGTCGCCGTCCGCGGCCGCCGCCTTCAGGAGCTCGGCGACCCGGTGGTCGAAGTCGCGGCGCCGCTCCAGGGCCCACCGCTCGGTGTCCGTGTTGCCGCGCACCCGCAGCAGCAGGGTGACGTACGGCAGTTCGGCGATCAGCACCTCGACCATGCGCCGCACGACGTACTCCAGGCGCTCGCTGGCGCGGCCCACGCGCGCGTGCTCCTCGTCGAGGATGCCGAAGAGGCCGTCCAGGGCCCGGCTGACGGCCCGGCGCAGGAGTTCCTCCTTGCCGGACACATGGTGGTAGATCGACGACTTGGAGATGCCCGCCGCCTTGGAGAGGTGCTCCATGGAGGTGCCGTCGTAGCCGCGCTCGTTGAAGACCTGGACGGCGACGGACAGCAGTGTCTCGGGGGTGTACGTGTCGCGCTTGGCGGTCGTCATGAGGTGCTGCCCTCCCGCTTGTCGGAGGCGTACGCGTGCCGGTACAGCGCGAGCGAGGGCGCGTACCGGCCGGACGGGTCGCGCAGGTGCAGGTCGTCGAGGAGGGCGTAGGCCCAGTTGCGGCCCAGCCTGCGGCTCCACTCGAAGGGGCCGAGCGGGTAGTTCACCCCGAGCCGCATGGCGGTGTCGATGTCCTCCTGGGTGGCCACGCCCTTGGCGACCGCGTCGTGTGCCAGGTCGACGATCCGGGCCACCGTGCGGGCGACGATCATGCCGGGCACGTCCCCGATGACGCTGACGTCCTTGCCGAGCGCCTGGAAGAGCCCGACGGCCTCGGTGAGCGTCTGCTGCGAGGTGTCCTGGGAGGCGGACAGCGCGATCCGGGTGGCCCTGCGGTAGTCGAGCGCGAGGTCGAAGTAGACGACGTCACGGAACTCCACCGAGGTCTGGCCGTCGGCGAGCGCGAGCTGTCCGCCGCTCGGCAGCACCAGACGGGTGCCGTGGTCCTCCTCGTCCTCGCGGACCTGGATGCCCGCCTCGCGGATCAGCGCGAGCAGCTCCGAGGCGGGGCCCAGATCGCCCTCGGCGACCACGTACGCGGGCGCCTGGGCCGGCTCCGCGGTGTGCGGCTCGTCGCGCTCGGCGCCGTCCGTGTAGTCGTACCAGCCCCGTCCGGTCTTGCGGCCGAGCCGGCCCGACTCGACCAGGCGCTGCTGGGCCAGGGAGGGCGTGAAGCGCACGTCCTGGAAGAAGGCGCGCCACACGGAGTGCGTCACGGACTCGTTGACGTCCTGTCCGATCAGGTCGGTCAGCTCGAACGCGCCCATCTTGAAGCCGCCGCACTCGCGCAGGACCGCGTCGATGGTGGCGGGCTCGGCGCCCTGGGCCTCGTAGACGGCGAACGCCTCGGCGTAGAAGGGCCGCGCGATGCGGTTGACGATGAAACCGGGGGTGTCGGCGCAGGCGACCGGAGTCTTGCCCCACGCGCGTGCCGTCTCGTACGCGCGCGTGGCCGAGGAGACGTCGGTGGCGAACCCGGAGACGACCTCGACCAGCGGCAGCAGCGGCGCGGGGTTGAAGAAGTGCAGGCCCACGAAACGGCCCGGGTGGCGCAGGGCGCCGGCGATGGCCGTCACCGACAGGGAGGAGGTGTTGGTGGCGAGCAGGCAGTCCTCGCCCACCACGTTCTCCAGCTCCGCGAAGAGCTGCTGCTTGACGTCGAGCCGCTCCAGGACCGCCTCGACGACCAGGGTGCAGTCGGCGAGGTCGGTGAGGTGCTCGGCGGCCGTGAGACGGGCGCGCGCGGCGTCCCGGTCGGTGGCGGTGAGCCGGTCCTTCTCGACGAGCCGGTCCAGCCGGGCGCCGATCACGTCGGCCGCCTCCCGGGCCCGGCCGGGGACGGCGTCGTAGAGCCGCACCGGGTGCCCGGCGACCAGCGCGACCTGGGCGATGCCCTGGCCCATGGTGCCGGTGCCGACGACGGCCACGGGGCTGCTGAGGTCGAGTCCTGTCATGTGCGCGATCCTCCCGCACGGGGTTTTCCACAGATGCGGCGGACCCCCTTGTCCCGACCGATCGTTCGGTTACTCTAACTCTGACCGCCTGTTCCTGCCCATGTTTCTGCCCAGGTCATGAGCTCGACGAAGAGTTCGAAAGACGAGGAGTTGGTCCCGCATGGCCGCCGAACTGACCGCCCACGAGCTGATCGCCCAGCACCGGCCCACCCTCGACCAGGCGCTCGAAGCGATCCGCACCCGCGCGTACTGGTCCCCGCACCCGGAGCACCCGAAGGCCTACGGCGAGGACGGCAGCCTGGACATGGCGGCGGGCAAGGCCGCCTTCGACGCCCTGCTGGGCACCCGTCTGGACCTCGGCCAGCCCGGCACGGACGGCTTCGTGGGCGGCGAGGTCTCGCCCTACGGCATCGAGCTGGGCGTCGAGTACCCGCACGCGGACGTGGACGTCCTGCTGCCCGCGATGAAGGCGGGCCAGAAGGCGTGGCGGGACGCGGGCGCGGAGATGCGCGCGGTGGTGTGCCTGGAGATCCTCAAGAGGATCAGCGACCGCACCCACGAGTTCGCGCACGCGGTCATGCACACCAGCGGCCAGGCGTTCATGATGGCCTTCCAGGCGGGCGGCCCGCACGCGCAGGACCGCGGCCTGGAGGCGGTGGCGTACGCGTACGTGGAGCAGGTCCGCACCCCCGACACCGCGGAGTGGACCAAGCCGCAGGGCAAGCGCGACCCGCTCGCGCTCACCAAGCAGTTCACGCCGGTCCCGCGCGGGGTCGGCCTGGTCATCGGCTGCAACACCTTCCCGACGTGGAACGGCTACCCGGGCCTGTTCGCCTCCCTGGCCACCGGCAACGCGGTCCTGGTCAAGCCGCACCCGCGCGCGGTGCTGCCGCTGGCCCTCACCGTCCAGGTGGCGCGGGACGTCCTGGGCGAGGCCGGCTTCGACCCGAACCTGGTGGCCCTCGCCGCCGAGCGCCCGGGTGAGGGCGTCGCGAAGACCCTGGCCACCCGCCCGGAGATCCGGATCATCGACTACACCGGCTCGACGGAGTTCGGCGACTGGCTGGAGGCCAACGCCCGCCAGGCGCAGGTCTACACGGAGAAGGCCGGCGTCAACACGGTGCTCGTGGAGTCGGCCGCGAACTACAAGGGGATGCTCTCCAACCTGGCGTTCTCGCTGTCCCTGTACAGCGGCCAGATGTGCACCACTCCGCAGAACCTGCTGATCCCCCGCGACGGCATCCGCACCGACGAGGGCCCCAAGACCTTCGACGAGGTGGTCTCGGACCTCGCCCGCTCGGTCGACGGCCTCCTCGGCGACGACGCCCGCGCGAACGCGCTGCTGGGCGCCATCGTCAACCCGGACGTGAAGGCGCGTCTGGAGGCAGCGGCGGGCCTGGGCGAAGTCGCCCTGGCCTCCCGGGAGGTCGCCAACCCGGAGTTCCCGGGCGCGGTCGTGCGCACCCCCGTGATCGTCAAGCTCGACGGCGCCAAGCCGGACGACGAGGCCGCCTACATGAGCGAGTGCTTCGGGCCCGTCTCCTTCGCCGTCGCGGTGGACTCGGCCGCCGACGCGGTGGAGCTGCTGCGGCGCACGATCCGCGAGAAGGGCGCGATGACGGTCGGCGCGTACACCACCGACGAGCAGGTCGAGCAGGCCGTCCAGGAGGTCTGCCTGGAGGAGGCCGCGCAGTTGTCGCTGAACCTGGTCGGCGGGGTCTACGTCAACCAGACGGCCGCGTTCTCCGACTTCCACGGCTCGGGCGGCAACCCGGCCGCCAACTCCGCGCTGTGCGACGGGGCGTTCGTCGCCAACCGGTTCCGGGTGGTCGAGGTGCGCCGGGAGGCCTAGGAGCCGCCGAGACTCCAGTGGTAGAGCGTCATCGCCACACTCGTCGCCAGGTTGTAGCTGGAGACCTGGGGGCGCATCGGCAGCGCCACCAGATGATCGGCACGCGCGCGCAGTTCGGGCGAGAGCCCGCTGCGCTCCGAGCCGAACGCGAGGACGGCGTCGTCCGGGATCTTCACCCCCCGGATGTCGTCGCCCTCGGGGTCCAGGGCGAAAACAGGTCCTGGCGGCAGCTCGGCGACCGTCAGGCGCTCCACGGCGGTCGCGAAGTGCAGGCCGGCCCCACCGCGTACGACGGTCGGGTGCCAGGGGTCGAGCGTGCCCGTGGTGACCACCCCGGTCGCCCCGAAACCCGCGGCCAGGCGGATCACGGCCCCGGCGTTGCCGAGGTTGCGCGGATTGTCGAGGACCACGACCGGGGCGGTGCGCGGGGTGTGCGCGAGCCTTTCGAGACGGTCGGCCCGGGACGGCCGTACGGCCAGGGCCGCGACCGCCGTGGGATGCGGGCGCGGCACGAGGGAGGTGTACGCCGACTCCGGGACCTGCGTGAGCAGCGCGTCCAGGGTGTCCCGTACGTCCGGCGCCAGCTCTTCGGCCAGGGCGAGCGCGGCGCCCCGGTCGACGGCGACCGCCACCGGGACCTCGGCTCCGAAGCGCACGGCGTGCTTGAGGGCGTGGAAGCCGTCGAGCAGCACGGAGGTGCCGGCGAGCCGGTGCCACAGGGTCACGGGGTCGGGGCCGGTCGTCATGCGGGGAAGCCTACGTGGCGGGGATCGGGGTTCTCGGGGTCGCCGGGGTGCTCGCCAGGGCGGTGGGTGGGGTTCGCGGGGCG
>NZ_LJBR01000325.1 GCF_001282115.1 Streptomyces sp. NRRL B-24085
CAGCAGGGAACGCAACGGGGTGAGGGTGTCGTTGGTGAGCCGCCCGGACCAGGCCAGGTCCCACAGCGCGTCGGCCAGTTGGGGGTCGGTGGCGTCCGGGTGGGTGGTGGCGCGGACCTGCTCGGCGATCTGGCGGAAGAACAGGCCGTAGCCGCCGGTCAGCGCGTCGAGGACGGACTGGTGGAGGGCCGTCAGTTCCAGGGGGTGGGGCGGGGGCAGGAGCAGGGGCGCCGCGTCCGCCAGGTAGAGGGAGACCCAGCCGTCCTTGCCCGGGAGCGCACCCGCGCCGGCCCACACGACCTCTCCGGCGGCGGTCAGCTCGTCGAGCATGGCCGGGGCGTAGTTCGTGACGCGGGACGGCAGGACGAGCTTCTCCAGGGCGGAGGCGGGCACGGAGGCGCCCTGCAACTGCTCCACGGCACGCACCAGTCCGTCGATGCCGCGCAGGGAGTGGCCCTTGCCGATGTGCTGCCACTGCGGGAGGAACTGGGCGAGGGCCGGCGGCGGCACCGGTTCGAGTTCGTGGCGCAGCGCGGCCAGGGAGCGGCGGCGCAGACGGCGCAGTACGGTCGCGTCGCACCACTCCTGGCCGATGCCCGCAGGGTGGAACTCACCCTGTACGACCCGTCCGCTCGCGGCCAGCCGCTGCAACGCGCCCTCGGTGACCGCCGTGCCCAGGCCGAAGCGGGCGGCGGCCGTCGCCGAGGTGAAGGGGCCGTGGGTGCGGGCGTAGCGCGCCAGGAGGTCGCCCAGAGGGTCCTTGACCGGTTCGGTGAAGGCCTCCGGGACCCCGACCGGCAGCGCTGTGCCGAGAGCGTCCCGCAGGCGGCCCGCGTCCTCGATCGCCGCCCAGTGGTCGGCGCCGGCGACCCGGACCTTGATCGTGCGACGGGCTCCGGCGAGCTCCTGCGCCCAGTGCGGCTCGGCGCCCCGCTCGGCCAGCTCGGCGTCGGTGAGCGGGCCGAGGACGCGCAGGATGTCCGCGACACCCTCGGCGTCCTTCACCCGGCGGTCCTCGGTGAGCCACTGGAGCTCCCGCTCCAGCTCGGTCAGGACCTCCGCGTCGAGCAGCTCCCGCAGTTCCGCCTGGCCCAGCAGCTCGGCCAGCAGCCGCGAGTCCAGCGACAGGGCCGCCGCCCGGCGCTCGGCGAGGGGCGAGTCGCCCTCGTACAGGAACTGGGCGACATAGCCGAAGAGGAGGGACCGGGCGAAGGGGGACGGCTCGGGGGTGGTGACCTCGACCAGGCGGACCCTGCGGGACTCCAGGTCGCCCATCAGCTCGACGAGACCGGGCACGTCGAAGACGTCCTGGAGGCACTCGCGGACCGCCTCCAGGACGATCGGGAACGAACCGAACTCGCTCGCTACCTGGAGCAGTTGGGAGGCACGCTGGCGCTGCTGCCACAGCGGGGTGCGCTTGCCGGGATTGCGACGCGGGAGCAGGAGCGCCCGGGCGGCGCATTCGCGGAAACGGGAGGCGAACAGGGCCGAGCCGCCGACCTGGTCGGTGACGACCTGGTCGACCTCGCCCTTGTCGAAGACGACGTCCGCTGCGCCCACCGGAGCCTTCTCGGCGTCGTACTCCGTGCCGGTCCTGTCGGGTTCCCGGTCGAGGAGATCCAGGCTCATCAGATCGGCGTCGGGCAGCCGCAGGACGATGCCGTCGTCGGCGTGCATGACCTGGGCGTCCATGCCGTAGCGCTCGGAGAGCTTGGCGCCGAGGGCGAGGGCCCAGGGGGCGTGGACCTGGGCGCCGAAGGGGGAGTGGACGACGACCCGCCAGTCGCCGAGTTCGTCCCGGAAGCGCTCCACGACGATGGTCCGGTCGTCCGGGACGTGGCCGCAGGCCTCGCGCTGTTCGTCCAGGTAGGACAGGACGTTGTCCGCCGCCCACGCGTCCAGGCCCGCGGTGAGCAGGCGCAGGCGGGCGTCCTCCTTGGACAGGGAGCCGACCTCGCGGAGGAACGCGCCCACCGCGCGGCCCAGTTCGAGGGGGCGGCCGAGCTGGTCGCCCTTCCAGAAGGGGAGCCTGCCGGGGACGCCCGGGGCGGGGGAGACCAGGACGCGGTCGCGGGTGATGTCCTCGATGCGCCAGGAGCTGGTGCCGAGCGTGAAGACGTCCCCGACGCGGGACTCGTAGACCATCTCCTCGTCGAGCTCGCCGACCCTCCCGCCGCCCTTCTTGGGGTCGGAGCCGGCGAGGAAGACGCCGAAGAGGCCGCGGTCGGGGATGGTGCCGCCGGAGGTGACGGCGAGCCGCTGGGCGCCGGGGCGGCCGGTGACCGTGCCGGCGATGCGGTCCCACACCACGCGCGGGCGCAGTTCGGCGAAGGCGTCGGAGGGATAGCGGCCCGCGAGCATGTCGAGGACCGCGGTGAAGGCGGACTCGGGGAGGGAGGCGAAGGGGGCCGCCCTGCGGACCGTGGCAAGGAGGTCGTCGAGCTGCCAGGTGTCCATCGAGGTCATCGCGACGATCTGCTGGGCGAGGACGTCCAGGGGGTTCGCCGGGACCTTGAGGGACTCGATGGAACCGGTCCGCATGCGTTCCGTGACGACCGCCGCCTGGACCAGGTCGCCCCGGTACTTAGGGAAGACCACGCCGGTGGAGACCGCGCCGACCTGGTGGCCCGCGCGGCCGACCCGTTGCAGCCCGGAGGCGACGGAGGGCGGTGACTCGACCTGGATCACCAGGTCCACCGCGCCCATGTCGATACCGAGTTCGAGGCTGGACGTCGCCACCACGGCCGGGAGGCGGCCCGCCTTGAGGTCCTCCTCGACCAGGGCGCGCTGTTCCTTGGAGACCGAGCCGTGGTGGGCCCGGGCGATGACCGAGGGGGCACCCTGGGCCGCGCCCGAGCCGCCCATGAGCTCGGCCGGGGCGTGGTGTTCGTCCAAGGGCTCGCCGGTGGCCCGCTCGTAGGCGATCTCGTTGAGACGGTTGCAGAGGCGTTCCGCGAGGCGGCGGGAGTTGGCGAAGACGATCGTGGACCGGTGGGACTGGACGAGGTCGGTGATCCGCTCCTCCACGTGGGGCCAGATGGAGGGCCGCTCCGCGCCCTCGTTGCCCTCGGCGACCGGTGAGCCGCCGAGCTCGCCCAGGTCTTCCACCGGGACCACGACCGAGAGGTCGAACTCCTTGCCGGACTTCGGCTGGACGATCTCCACCTTGCGCTGCGGCGACAGGTAGCGGGCGATCTCGTCCACCGGGCGGACCGTGGCGGAGAGGCCGATGCGGCGGGCCGGTTTCGGGAGGAGTTCGTCCAGGCGCTCCAGGGACAGGGCCAGGTGGGCACCGCGCTTGGTCCCGGCCACGGCGTGCACCTCGTCGAGGATCACTGTCTCGATGCCCGTCAGCGCGTCCCGGGTCGCCGACGTCAGCATCAGGAACAGGGATTCCGGGGTGGTGATCAGGATGTCCGGGGGGCGGGTGGAAAGAGCCCGGCGTTCGGCCGGAGGGGTGTCGCCGGAGCGGATGCCCACCTTGACCTCGGGCTCGGGGAGGCCCAGGCGGACGGACTCCTGACGGATGCCGGTCAGGGGGCTGCGGAGGTTGCGCTCCACGTCGACGGCGAGGGCCTTGAGGGGGGAGACGTACAGCACCCGGCAGCGCTTCTTCGGGTCCGCGGGCGGGGGAGTGGAGGCCAGCTGGTCCAGGGCGGCGAGGAAGGCGGCCAGGGTCTTGCCGGAGCCGGTGGGGGCGACGACGAGCACGTCCGAGCCCTCCGCGATGGCCTGCCACGCGCCGGCCTGGGCGGTGGTGGGCGCGTCGAACGCACCCGTGAACCAGCCGCGGGTGGCGGGGGAGAAGCCGTTCAGGGCTCGGTGTGCGGAGCTGACCATGCGTCCATCCTGCACCCCGGGACTGACAACGGGTTGCCTCCGGCGGTTGGGCGGGTGGGGTTGTCGTTTGGC
>NZ_LJBR01000326.1 GCF_001282115.1 Streptomyces sp. NRRL B-24085
GGGCTGCTGCGGGGCGTGTCCGGGGCCGGGGCCTTCAGCCGGGCCCGGCCGGTCCGGCGCGGCTCCGGCGGTGTCCGCCCAGGTGGTTGTCGGGGCGTCCCGCTGTTGCGGCATGTCCGGATGCGCGGCGCTCCGGCCGTCGGCGTCCCTCCCGTACGGCGCACCCCTCGGGCGCCGGTCCAACTCTGCCATCCTGGACCGGAGTTCGGCGCAGCGGCGTACCGCGCGTTCGTGGTCGTCGCGGGCCCAGGCGAGGTCCAGGCGGATGGCGTCGGCCTCCTCCTGGGTGGTGGCGGCGGCGAGCCGGCGTCCCAGCTCGGCCTGCCGTTCCGCCGCGTAGCGCTGTTCGCGGAGCATGACGTCGAAGCGGTCGCCGAGGGCGTCCCGGCCGCCGGGGCGGGCGTCGTGGGCGGCCTGGGCGGCGGCGTGCAGGGGGCGGGCCCGTTCCGCCTCGGCGTGGGCCACCTCGGGGCCGTATCCCGCGGCGAGGTCCTGAAGGAGCGACTCGACCACGTCCCAGGGCGGCACCTCACGCCCGTCGAGGCAGGCCCGCATACCGTCGGGGTCGCGCTGCCAGAACACCGCGCACCAACCGGAGCCCTGGTCCAGGCGCGCCAGAACACCGTCCAGATAGGCCACGAACTCCCGCACCCTGCCCGGGAGTTGATCCACTGCCATCGCTCAACTCCCGTTAGACCGGAGCACTCCGGTCCGTAAGGCAACACCAGCAGTGTTACGAACGGGCTACGGACAGTTTTCAAGAGCGCAGCAGGAGCCTCCCGGCGCGCCCCCGGCCGTCGAGCGAACTCCCGTCACACGCCCGCGAGCTCACACAGGCCGGCCAGCTCGTCCATGGACAGGCCGAGCGCCCGGGCGAGCGCGGCCACCGTGAAGAACGCCGGGGTCGGGGCCCGGCCGGTCTCGATCTTCCGGAGGGTCTCCGCGGAGATCCCGGCGCTCGCCGCGACCTCCGTCATGCTGCGGCCGCCGCGGGCCTCGCGCAGCAGCTTGCCGAGCCGCTCGCCGCGTTCGCGTTCTTCGGGAGTGAGAGGGGTGCGCACCATGACCCCATTCTAATACCGGTATAGTAATTGGCATGGTGGAGCTGAAGACAGATACCTCGATGGATGCCATGTACGAGGCGGGGCAGGTGGTCGGGCGCGCCCTGACCGCCGTACGGCAAGCCGCTGACGTGGGAGTTTCCCTGCTGGAGCTGGACGAGGTGGCGCGTGGGGTGCTGCGGGAGGCCGGGGCGTCCTCGCCCTTCCTCGGCTACCGCCCCACCTTCGCCACCACCCCCTTCCCCGCCGTCATCTGCGCGTCCGTGAACGACGCGATCGTGCACGGCATCCCCTCCGGCTACAGGCTGCGCGACGGCGACCTCGTCTCGATCGACTGCGGTGCCCAACTGGGCGGCTGGGCCGGTGACTCGGCGATCAGTTTCACGGTGGGCGGGCCGCGCCCCGAGGACGTACGGCTGATCGAGACGGCCGAGCGGGCCCTGGCGGCCGGCATCGCGGCGGCGGTCGTGGGCAACCGCATCGGGGACATCGCGCACGCGATCGGCACGGTGTGCCGGGCCGGTGGGTACGGCATCATGGACGACTTCGGCGGCCACGGCATCGGCCGCCGCATGCACGAGGACCCGCCGGTGCCGAACGAGGGCCGCCCGGGGCGCGGGCTCGCGCTGCGGCACGGCATGGTGCTCGCGATCGAGCCGATGCTCATCGCCGGCGGCACGGATGAGTACCACACGGCACCGGACGGCTGGACGCTGAAGACGAACGACGGTTCGCGCGCGGCGCACGTCGAGCACACCGTGGCGATCACGGACGAGGGCCCCCGCGTCCTGACGGCACGCTGAGCCGCCCCGCTCGCCGGCCTTCCTCCCCGGTCGTCACGGGCCCGCGAGAGGGCTCGTGGAGGTCGGGCGGCGGTCCGGGAGCCCGGTTCGCCCCGACCGGCCTGCCTCCGCGAGGCCCCCGCCGAACCGCCGTTGCCGGACGACCGCTGGAAGTGCCCCGTTCCCCCATCCGTGCGAAGGTGTAACCGGCTGACACCCGGGTTACCCGGCCCCGGCACGTCGATCAGCGAGGGTGTCCCCGGCCCTCCCCCAGACCTCGAACGGGCTCGGCCCGGGGGGATCCCATGGGGATGCCGGATGGGAACGACATGACCAGCGGATTCAGCGGACCGGAAGGCTATGACGCCTTCGGAGAGTTCCTCGCCCGTTTCTTCGGCGGGCCGCGTCCCGGCCCCCGGCAGATCAACATCGGCCAGTTGCTGAGCCGGCCCGCCCGGGAGCTGGTGCGGGGCGCCGCGCAGTACGCCGCCGAGCACGGCAGCCGGGATCTGGACACCCAGCACCTGCTGCGGGCGGCCCTCGCCGCGGAGCCGACCCGGAGCCTGCTGAGCCGGGCCGGTGCCGATCCCGACTCGCTCGCCTCGGAGATCGACGAACGCTCCGGCCCCGTCCAGCACCAGCCGGAGGAGGCCCCTCCGCCCACCTCGCTGTCCCTGACCCCGGCCGCCAAGCGCGCCCTGCTGGACGCGCACGAGCTGGCGCGGGCCCGGGGCGCCGGCTACATCGGCCCGGAGCACGTGCTCAGCGCCCTGGCCGCGAACCCGGACTCGGCCGCCGGGCACATCCTCAACTCGGCCCGGTTCGCCCCGGCCGGCCTGCCTCCCGAGACGGCCCCCGAGACCGGCCAGTCCGGCGCCGAGGCACCGCGCAGCACGGGCACGCCGACCCTCGACAAGTACGGCCGCGATCTCACCGACCTGGCCCGCCAGGGCCGTATCGACCCGGTGATCGGCCGGGACGAGGAGATCGAGCAGACCATCGAGGTGCTGTCCCGCCGCGGCAAGAACAACCCGGTGCTCATCGGCGACGCGGGCGTCGGCAAGACCGCCGTCGTGGAGGGCCTGGCCCAGCGGATCGCCGACGGGGACGCGCCCGACGTGCTGATCGGACGTCGGGTCTTCGCCCTGGACCTGACCGGGGTGGTGGCGGGCACCCGCTACCGGGGCGACTTCGAGGAGCGCCTGACGAACATCGTGGGCGAGATCCGCGACAACTCCGACCGGCTGATCGTCTTCATCGACGAGCTGCACACGGTCGTCGGCGCGGGCGGGGGCGGCGAGGGCGGCTCCCTGGACGCCGGCAACATCCTCAAGCCCGCCCTGGCCCGCGGCGAGCTGCACATCGTGGGCGCGACCACGCTGGAGGAGTTCCGCAGGATCGAGAAGGACGCGGCCCTGGCCCGCCGCTTCCAGCCGATCCTGGTCCCGGAGCCCACCCCGGCGGACGCGATCGAGATCCTGCGCGGACTGCGGGACCGCTACGAGGCCCACCACCAGGTGCGTTACACCGACGAGGCGCTGGTGGCCGCCGTGGAGCTGTCCGACCGCTATCTCACCGACCGCCGCCTGCCGGACAAGGCGATCGACCTCATCGACCAGGCGGGGGCGCGGGTGCGCCTGCGCGCGCGGACCAAGGGCACCGACGTACGGGCCCTGGAGCGCGAGGTCGAGCAACTGACCCTGGACAAGGACCAGGCGGTCGCCGACGAGCAGTACGAGCGGGCCACCCAACTGCGGGACCGCATCGCCGAGTTGAAGCAGCGTATCGCCGAGTCCGCCGGGGGCGACGCGGCCGACGAGGGCCAGCACCTGGAGGTCACCACGGAGGCCGTCGCCCAGGTGGTGTCCCGGCTGACCGGCATCCCGGTGAGCAGCCTCACCCAGGAGGAGAAGGACCGCCTGCTCGGCCTGGAGAACCACCTGCACGAGCGGGTCGTCGGCCAGGACGAGGCCGTACGGGTCGTCTCGGACGCCGTCCTGCGCTCCCGTGCCGGCCTCGCGAGCCCGGACCGCCCGATCGGCAGCTTCCTCTTCCTCGGCCCGACCGGCGTCGGCAAGACCGAACTGGCCCGCGCCCTCGCCGAGTCCCTGTTCGGCAGCGAGGAGCGCATGGTCCGCCTGGACATGAGCGAGTACCAGGAGCGCCACACGGTCAGCCGCCTGGTCGGCGCCCCGCCCGGATACGTCGGCCACGAGGAGGCGGGCCAGCTGACCGAGGTGGTCCGCAGGCACCCGTACTCGCTGCTCCTCCTGGACGAGGTGGAGAAGGCCCACCCGGACGTCTTCAACATTCTCCTCCAGGTCCTCGACGACGGACGGCTCACCGACTCCCAGGGCCGCACGGTCGACTTCACCAACACGGTGATCGTGATGACCAGCAACCTGGGCTCGGAGGCGATCACCCGAGGGGGCGCGGGCATCGGCTTCGGGCCGCAGTCCGACGAGGAAGCCCGGCGCGAACAGATCCTGCGGCCGCTGCGCGAGCACTTCCGCCCGGAGTTCCTGAACCGCATCGACGAGATCGTCGTCTTCCGCCGGCTCACGGGAGAGCAACTACGGGAGATCACGCAGCTGTTGCTGGAGAGCACCCGCCGTCTGCTCCGGGCCCAGGGCGTCACGGTCACCTTCACGGACAGCGCGGTGGACTGGCTGGCGGAACGCGGCTACCAGCCGGAGTACGGCGCCCGACCGCTGCGCCGCACCATCCAGCGGGAGGTGGACAACCAGCTGTCCCGCCTGCTGCTGGAGGGCACGATCAAGGACGGCGGAAGGGTCACGGTGGACACGGCAGCGGGCAGCCTGACGTTCAGTGAAACCACCTAGGGGCGCGGGGAACTGCGCGACCAGCCCCCACGCACCCGCAGTGAACTACGGCGCGGGGTACACCACCTGCGCAGACCCCCCGCCCCGCCGCACCGTCTCAGCAGCCGCCAACCACTTCCCACCAGGCAACCGCTGCACACCAGTAGCGGCCCCGATCTCCGGATTCAGCTTGAACGAGTGCCCGATGGCCTCCAGTTGGGACCGCTCCCCACTGCTGTACAACGCCGGCTCCAGCTCGGTCTGCGCGGCGTTGCGCTGGCTGGCCCGGGGCGCGGCGATCGCGTCCACCAGCGGCAGCCCGCGGTCGACGAACTCGGTCAGCACCTGGAGCACGGTCGTGATGATGGTCGCCCCGCCGGGTGAACCCAGCGCCACCACCGGCTTGTTGTGCTTGTCGAGCACGATCGTCGGCGAGATCGAGGACCGCGGCCGCTTGCCGGGCCCCGGCAGGTTCGGGTCGTGGACGGCCGGGTTCGCCGGGGCGAAGGAGAAGTCCGTCAGCTCGTTGTTGAGGATGAACCCGCGCCCGGGAACGGTGATCCCGCTGCCGCCCGTCTGCTCGATGGTCAGGGTGTAGGCGACGACGTTGCCCCACTTGTCCGCCACCGTCAGATGCGTGGTGTTCTCGCCCTCGTACGTGGTCGGCGCCGCGGTGCCCCGGTCCGTGCACGCTCCGGGATGCCGCGGGTCCCCCGGCGCCACCGGGCTCTTGAGCACCGTGTCGTCCTTGATCAGGCAGGCCCGCGAGTCGGCGAACCGCTGCGACAGCAGCCCCTTCGTCGGTACGTCCTCGAAGGCGGGGTCGCCGACCCAGCGCCCGCGGTCCGCGAACGCGATCCGGCTCGCCTCGATGAAGTGGTGCAGGTACTGCACCTCGCTCGCCTTCGAGAGG
This sequence comes from Streptomyces sp. NRRL B-24085, assembly GCF_001282115.1. Lineage (GTDB taxonomy): Bacteria > Actinomycetota > Actinomycetes > Streptomycetales > Streptomycetaceae > Streptomyces. The sequence goes on from NZ_LJBR01000326.1 coordinate 5,579, forward strand.
TCGGTGTGCTCCAGGATGTTGAGGGCCTCGCCGACCGTCGTGCCGCCGGAGGAGGAGGGCGCGATGGAGTAGACCCCGAGCCCGCGGTAGGAGGTCTTGGTGGGCTTCTGGAGCTTGGCGCGGTAGGCGGCGAGGTCCTTCTCGGACAGGTCGCCCGGACGGGCGTTCCAGCCCGAACCCGGGTCCACCGGCGGGTGGTTCACGGTGTCGACGATGTCGTCGCCGAGGTCGCCGTGGTAGATCGCGTCGACCCCCTCGCGGCCCAACTCCCGGTAGGTGCGGGCGAGATCGGGGTTCTTGAAGGTGGATCCGACGACCGGCAACCGTCCGCCGGGCAGGAACAGCTTCGCGGTATCGGGGAAGTACCGGAACCGTGTCTCGTTGGACGCGGTCTGCGAGCGGAAGGTGTCGTCGACCGTGAACCCGTCCCGGGCGATCCGCTCGGCCGGCTTCAGGACGCTGCCCAGCGATCTGCTGCCCCACTCGTCCAGCGCCGTGGCCCAGGTGGCCGGTGTGCCCGGGGTGCCGACGCTCAGCCCGCTGGTGACGGCGTCGGCGAAGGCGAGCGGCTTGCCGTTCTCCACGAACAGGTCGGAGTCCGCGGTGAGCGGTGCCGTCTCGCGGCCGTCGATCGTGTGGACCGTACGGGACTTGGCGTCGTAGTAGACGAAGTAGCCGCCCCCGCCGATGCCGGCGGAGTACGGCTCGGTGACGCCGAGCGCGGCGGCGGTGGCGACGGCCGCGTCGACGGCGTTGCCGCCCTTCCTCAGGACCTCGATGCCGGCGGCGGAGGCGTCCGGGTCGACGCTGGACACGGCGCCGCCGTAGCCGACGGCGACGGGTGCTTTCTCGGGTGCCGGGGTGGCCTGCGGCGGCGCTGCCGCCCCCACCGACACCACGGCGGCCGAGACCGCCAGGACCGACAGTTTCCGTGCGACAGGGCGACGCATCCGTACCTCCAGTCCAGGACCGTCCGCGCAGCGTAACCACATCGCCGGTGCCCCGACAGCCCTTCTCGGGTCAGGTGTCATACGAATGCCGCACTTCGAACACCGGTACGTACCAACCGTGCAGGCCCGCTAGCATGCGCGCACATGACTGACGACGTGCGCAACATCGTCCTGGGCGTGGTGGCGGCGGGCATCAGCGCCGCGCTGGGCTGGATCGCCCGGACGTACCTGTGGAGGCGGAAACTCCGCCGCAAGCAGGTGTTCTTCGGGCTGCCCGACAACTCCGAGTCACTGCTGGTCGTGAACCGCGGCGCGAGCGGCCCGGACCTCGCGGTGATGCGCTACGACGTGTTCGCCCTCCTCGAACTCGCCGCACTCATCAAGGACTGCAACGCCCACGCCCAGGTCCTCCCGCACGACGCGGCACGTCAGGGCTTCGGCGAGCGCACCGAGTTCTGCGTGGGAGGCCCGGCCTCCAACCGCCGCATGGCGGCCCACCTCTCCTCCCTGCTGCCCGGGGTCCGGGTCAACGTGGACGCCGAGCCGAGCCCGGACCGCGGCGCCTTCCAGGTGGGCACCGAGCGCTACCGCGTGGAGGTCGGCACGGCCGAGTACGCCCTGCTGGCCCGACTCACGGTCGAGCAGAGCAACGGCGCCCGGCCCGTCTTCCTCTTCTGCGGCCAGACCGCGATCAGCAACCAGGCAGCGGCCCGCTATCTGGCCCGCAACCAGGAGCGGTTGACCCGCAAGTACGGCGACAGCACCTTCGTCCTGCTGCTGAAGGTGATCAACTCCGGTGCGTACGGCCCGGATGTCGTGGAGCTGGTCGCGGACGTGACCCGGGAGGCCAAGGCGCCCCTGCCGACGGCCGCGGCTCCACGGAACTCCCACCGCGCCTCCTGAACTGTTTCACACCACAACAATCGTTACTCCCACGTAACTTACCGACGGGTTACCTCCGGTAAGGCGCCGCGGTTACCGTCTGGTCACTTTGCATTGACACGAGTAGGGAGTGACCCGTGGGACACCCTCGCAAGGCCCTGCGTACGACCACCGTGGGCGCCGTCTCCGCGACTCTGATCGCCGGTAGCGCCCTCGGACTCGCCCCCACCGCCCAGGCGGCGGACGCCGTGCGCTTCGTCGACATCGCCGGTGACGGCGGCACGGTCCTCAAGGCGAACGTCATCACGCCCGCCGGAGCCGACGGCGCACAGCGCTACCCGCTGCTCGTCCTGCCCACGAGCTGGGGCCTGCCCCAGGTCGAGTACCTCGCCCAGGCCCAGAAGCTCGCGAACTCCGGCTACGTCGTGGTCAGTTACAACGTCCGCGGGTTCTGGCAGTCGGGCGGGGAGATAGAAGTGGCGGGTCCTCCCGACACGGCCGACGCCTCGAAGGTCATCGACTGGGCGCTCGCCAACACCCCGGCCGACGCCGCGCACATCGGCATGGCGGGCGTCTCCTACGGGGCCGGCATCAGCCTGCTCACCGCCGCCAGGGACAAGCGCGTCAAGGCGGTCGCGGCCCTCAGCGGCTGGGCCGACCTGATCGACTCGATCTACTCGGGCCGCACCCAGCACGTCCAGGCCGGGGCCCTGCTGGACGGCGCGAGCCTGGTCACCGGCCGCCAGAGCGCCGAACTCCGGCAGATCTTCGACAACTTCTACGCGTCGAACCTGTCGAAGGAACAGGACATGATCGACTGGGGGAAGAAACGTTCGGCCGCCACATACGTGGACCAACTCAACAAGAACGGCGCGGCGGTCATGATGGCCAACGCCTGGGGCGACTCGGTCTTCCCGCCCAACCAGTACGCGGACTTCTACGAGAAGCTGACCGGCCCCAAGAGACTCGAGTTCCGCCCCGGCGACCACGCCACGGCCGAACTGACCGGGCTGTTCGGCCTCCCCAACGACGTCTGGTCCGACACCGAGCGCTGGTTCGACCACTACCTCAAGGGCGCGGACAACGGCGTCGACCGTGAGCAGCCGGTCCGTCTCAAGTCCCGTACCACGGGCGGCTACGAGGGTTACCCGGACTGGAAGTCGGTCGGCGCGACCCGCAAGAAGATCGCCCTCTCGGGCACCACCACGATCCACACCAACGTCGACTCGGGCGCGGACGGCGGGATCGTCTTCCTGTCCAGCATCCTCGACCAGTTGGCCCAGGCTCCCCCGGTCGCCTCGATCCCCCTGCTCCCCCGCCACTGGGCCGCGGTGTGGCAGTCGGAGAAGTACGCCGGTGCCCAGCAGGTGCGCGGCACCGCGAAGGTGCACACCACGCTCACCCCCACCAAGGAGAGCGGCACCCTCGTCGCCTACCTGTACGACGTGGGGCCGCTCGGCCTCGGCAAGCTGGTCTCCCACGCGCCGTACACCTTCCACGGGCGGACGCCCGGGGAGCCGTTCGACGTCGACCTGGAGCTGTTCTCCACGGCCTACGACGTGCCGGCAGGGCACCGGCTGGCCCTGGTGGTGGACACGGTCGACCCGCTCTACATCGAGCACAACCCGTCCGGCGCTCGGCTGACCTTCTCCTCACCGGCGAACGACCCGTCGTACGTGTCGATTCCGCTGCGCGAGCAGTGATCTCCGGCCGACGCCGGGCGGGTATGGCTCTGTGACTGCTGCCCCCTACGGCTGACGGGCCGTGGGGGGACCCCCACCCGGCAGCAGGGTCCCTGGAGGCTCGGCCGCCGTCACCGTGGGGGTGAGCGGACCATCGTAGTCGAGGCTCGAGGACATGGCCGTCGCCCCTCTCAGTGCTTGAGGATCTTGGAGAGGAAGTCCCTGGCGCGCTCGCTGTCCGGGTTGGTGAAGAAGTCGTCGGGGGCGCGGTCCTCGACGATGCGGCCGTCGGCCATGAACACCACGCGGTTGGCGGCCGAGCGGGCGAAGCCCATCTCGTGGGTGACGACGACCATGGTCATGCCCTCCTGGGCCAGTTGACGCATGACTTCCAGCACCTCGTTGATCATCTCCGGGTCGAGGGCGGAGGTCGGCTCGTCGAAGAGCAGGGCCTTGGGCTCCATGGCCAGGGCGCGGGCGATGGCCACACGCTGCTGCTGGCCGCCGGAGAGCTGGGCCGGGTACTTGTCGGCCTGGTCGGCGAGGCCCACCCGGTCCAGGAGTTGGCGGGAGCGCCGGTCCGCCTCGTCCTTCTTGCGTCCGCGGACCTTGATCTGGGCCAGCGAGACGTTCTGCAGGACCGTCTTGTGGGCGAACAGGTTGAAGGACTGGAACACCATGCCGACCTCGGCACGGAGCTTCGCGAGGGCCTTGCCCTCCTCGGGCAGCGGCTGCCCGTCGAGCGTGATGGAACCGGACTTGATGGTCTCCAGGCGGTTGATCGTCCTGCAGAGCGTGGACTTGCCCGACCCCGAAGGGCCGATGACCACGACCACCTCCCCCTTGCCGACGGTGAGGTTGATGTCCTGCAGGACATGCAGCTCCCCGTAGTACTTGTTGACGTCACGCAGTTCGATCAACGGATCGACGACGGCCATGCCCAGCCCTACTCACTCTCAGAACTGTGTCGTGGTTGCCGCAACTTATCGAGGCGGGATTACGCATAAGGAACGACACGCACTTTTCGATCATTAGCCGTATTTACGCCGTTCTTACGGCCATGGATTCACTCCTCGGCGACCTCCGCGTAGAGCTGGGACAGCTCGGGCACCCCGCTCGCGGCCCACTCGTGCCCCGAGGCCACGACGTCGAACTCGCGGCCGGACTCCAGCCGGATCACGGGCTGCCCGTCCGGGCGCAGGTCCCAGGCCGCCCCGGGCACGGTCCGCACGATGACGGTGCCCAGATAGAGTCCCGCGTCATTGCCCAGCCAGAGCAGGATCTCCTCGTCGTCCCGCCAGCCGGGCACCACCTGGTCGAGTGCCTCCAACGAGGCCGCCGTGTCGTCCAGTTGGACACCCGAACGAGCGGCGTGGGAGCGCAGGAGCTCGCACTCGGAGAGGAGTTCAGCGATTCCCTCGGGGTCGCGGGTCCCCGGTTTCTCGCTCCGGCCGCCCAGAAAAGGGATCTTCATACACCCAGCGTGTCACTCACCCGGCCGCGGGCACCACAGGCGCGCGGGCTGTCGTTTCCAGCCCGGGCCCCTAGACGTCCAGGTCGACCACGACCGGGGCGTGATCGGACGCCCCCTTGCCCTTGCGCTCCTCACGGTCCACGTAGGCGTCGGTGACGGCCTTGGCGAAGGGTTCGTTGCCGTACACCAGGTCGATGCGCATGCCGCGGTTCTTGGGGAAGCAGAGCTGGCGGTAGTCCCAGTACGTGAACGGGTGGTCGTACTTGAGCGGCCGCGGGACCACGTCCGACAGGCCCGTCCCGCGCAGGGAGGCCAGGGCGGCGCGCTCGGCCGGGGTGACGTGGGTGAGGCCCTCGAAGGCGGCCACGTCGTAGACGTCGTCGTCGGTCGGCGCCACGTTGTAGTCGCCGAGGACCGCGAAGGGACGGCTGCCCGCCGCGTCACCGGCGACGGCGGCCGTCAGGGCCTCGAACCACTGGAGCTTGTAGGCGTAGTGCGGGTGGTCGACCTCGCGGCCGTTGGGCACGTAGACCGACCAGACGCGGACCGGGCCGCAGGTGGCGGAGATGGCGCGGGGCTCCGGGGCGCCGTCGTAGCCGGGGTCGCCGGGCAGGCCCTTGACGACGTCCTCGATGCCCACCCGGGAGATCACCGCCACGCCGTTCCACCGGCCGGTCGCGTGCACCGCCGCCTCGTAGCCCGCCTCGCGGAGCTGGTCGAACGGGAACTGCTCCTCGGCGACCTTGGCCTCCTGGAGGCACAGCACATCGGTGCCGGTGCTCTCCAGCCATGCAAGCAGCCTCGGGAGACGGGCGGTGATCGAGTTGACGTTCCAGGTCGCGATGCGCATGCCTGACAACCTACCGGGCGGCACCGACACTCAGAGAGCCGTGCTCTCCCCGGGCTTCAGCCGCAGGTGCTCCGCGCCGCCGAGGGCGCCGATCTGGTTGTCGTAGATCGGGCGGGCGAGGTCGGTGAGGAGGGCGTCGTGGATGTCGTAGGCGCGCTGCGGCCTGACCTCACGGACGTAGTCGATGACCTCGGAGATCTTGCTCCAGGGGGCCATGACGGGCAGCATCAGCGTCTCGACGGCGTGGTCCGGGACGGTGAGGGCGTCACCGGGGTGGAAGACCCTGCCTCCGTCGATCAGGAAGCCGACGTTGGTGATGCGCGGGATGTCCGGGTGGATCACGGCGTGCAGTTCGCCGTGGACCTGGACGTCGAAACCGGCGGCGGTGAAGGTGTCGCCGTGGCCGACGGTGTGCACGCGGCCCGGGAAGGCCGCCCCGATCTTCTCGGCGACCGACTTCAGCGTCCAGATCTCGGCGGCCGGGTTGGCGTCCAGGGCCGCCCGCAGCCGTTCCTCGCTGAAATGGTCGGGGTGTTCGTGGGTGACGAGGACCGCGTCGGCGCCGAGGACGGCGTCCTCCTCGCTGAAGACCCCGGGGTCGAGGACGAGCGTCTGCCCGTCCTTCTCGAGCCGGACACAGGCGTGCGACATCTTCGTGAGCTTCATGGGTCCATCCTGCCGCGCGCCCCGCGCGAACGGGCAGCGCAGGCAGGTGCTCTCACCACCGGTCTCGGACGATCACTCGCTGGGCGTGGTCTCCTCGCGGATGACCTGCTGGGCCACCTTGAAGGCGCTGTTGGCCGCCGGGACCCCGCAGTACACGGCCGCCTGGAGCAGCACTTCCTTGATCTCGGTGGGGGTGAGGCCGTTGCGCAGGGCGGCCCGGGTGTGGGAGGCGAGCTCGTCCAGGTGCCCGCCCGCGACCAGCGCGGTGAGGGTGGCGATGCTGCGGGACCGGCGGTCGAGCCCGGGCCGGTCCCAGATCTCGCCCCAGGCGTAGCGGGTCAGGAGCTCCTGGAAGTCGCCCGAGAAGTCGTCGGCCTGCGCCAGCACCCGGTCGACATGTGCGTCGCCGAGCACCTCGCGGCGCACCTTGACGCCGGCGTCGTACGGATCGACGCGGCCCGCCGGCTGCGGGTCCGGGGCGGCCGGGGCGATCTCGGCGATCGGCACGGGGTGCGGCGGCGCGGACGTCACGACCGGCGCGACCGGGGCCGTGGGGATCGCCGTCTGCGCGGTGGTGGAGTCGAAGGCGGGCTGCCAGGCGGTGGAGAAGTGTCTGACCAGGAGGTCGGTGACGGCGGCGGGCTGCTCGACCGGCACCAGGTGGGAGGCGCCGGGCACGACGGCGAGCCGGGCGTCCGGGATGCCCGCGACCAGGGTGCGGGCCTCGGCGGGACCGGTGACCCGGTCGTCGGAGCCGACCAGGACCAGGGTCGGCACCCCGACGCTCGCGAGGTCGGCCCGCACGTCGAACGCGGCGAGCGCCTCGCAGGCCGCGATGTAGCAGCCGGGGTCGGTGGTGCGCACCATCTGCACGGCCCACTCGGTGATCGCGGGCTGGGCGGCGGCGAACCCGGAGGTGAACCAGCGGTCGGGCGAGGTACGGGCGATGGGGTCGAGCCCGTTCGTCCGTACGATCACCCCGCGCTGCCGGAACTCGTCGGCCGTGCCGAAGCGGGGCGAGGCGGCGATCAGGGCGAGCGAGGCGAGCCGTTCCGGGTGGCGCAGCGCCAGCTCGATGCCGACCGCGCCGCCGAGCGCGCAGCCCGCGTAGCCGAAGCGCTGCACGCCGAACCGGTCGAGGGTGGCGAGCAGCCGGTCGGTGAGGTCGCCGACCGAACCGGCGGGGTAGGCGGGTGCGCCGCCGTGCCCGGGCAGGTCGAACCGGAAGACGCGCCACTGCTTGACCAGTTCGGGGACCTGGCGGTCCCACATGTGCCAGGTGGTCCCCAGTGAGGGACCCAGGATCAGGACCGGAGCGTCCTCCGGCCCGTCGAAGCGGTATTGCAGGGTGTTCGGTGGTGCACTCACGCCACAGACCCTCTCACGCAGCACGCAGGCCCCGGCAACGGGGGGACTTCGCGGCGGCGGCCTCGGGGACCCGGGCGCGTCCGGGCCACCCGTACGGGCGGCCTGCGCGCCTCGCGTTCGACGAGTGGGGTCGGGCACTGTTTGGACGCACCGAGCCGGTCATGCCACAGCGCTCCGCCCTTGTCATCCCGGCTGACCCGGCGGGGGGAATCGCACGCTCCCCGGGCGTGAGCGGTGGCTGAAAGCCGGTGACGACGGTGAGACTCGCAGATGGACCTGTGCTCGTCGTCCACGGCGGACACCCGCCGGCGCGAGTCGCCGCCCCGCCCCAGGAGGCACCCCCATGACCTTCAATCCCCTTGAGCAGCGGGGCATCCCGCTGGACCGGCAGTTGCGCAACTGGCGTGAGCTGAACGTGCAGCCGATCGACCCCGACCGGTGCGACCCCTACACCAGGTGCCGGATCATCACGATGAACGGCATCGAGGTGGAGGCGATCCTCTTCAGCCACCAGCTCGCCCGGAACACGGTCGACCCGGAGGTCAAACGGCAGCTCGCCCGCACCCGCTACATCGAGGCCCAGCAGCAGAAGGTCGTGAACTGGCTGCTGCCGGGCGTCTCGTCGGTGCTGGAGACGACGATCGCCTACGAGCAGGTCGCCGTGGACCTCACGGCCTGGATCGCCCGGATGGAGCCCGACCCCTACCTGAAGCAGGCGTACCAGTTCGGTGTCCTGGAGGACTTCGACCACCTGTACCGGTACGCCAACCTGTACGAGATGATCGAGCACCGCAAGGCGGAGTCGATCGTCGACGGCCTCACCGAGGTCATGCCGGGCCGGCCCACGCGGTTCCACCACCGCGATCCGGTCGACAACGTCCGCGACGCCTACGACAAGGACGCCACGGACCCGCTGTCGAAGCTGCACGCGCTGACGGTGATGTCGGCCGAGCAGCAGACCATGAACTTCTACATGAACACCGGTCCCACGTACATGGAGCCGATCGCCCGCCGGCTCTACCAGGAGATCGGACTGATCGAGGAGGAGCACGTCACCCACTACGAGTCCCTCGTGGACCCGGGCGAGTCGTGGTGGGAGCAGCTCGTCACCCACGAGTACAACGAGTGCTACCTCTACTACTCCTTCATGGAGCAGGAGACCGACCCCCGGGTGAAGTCGATCTGGGAACTGCACCTGAACATGGAGCTGGAGCACCTGCACACCGCGTGTGACCTGATGCGCCGCCACGACGGCCGCGACCCCGCCTCCGTGCTGGCCCCCGAACTGCCCAACGTGCTCACCTTCGAGCCCAACAAGCAGTACCTGCGCGAACTGCTCGACACCCAGATGGACCTGACCACCCTCGGAGCCGGCTACGTGCGCGAGGCCCACGAACGCTTCGAGAAGATGCAGGAGCAGATCCACGGGGGCGAGGCTCCGCCCAGCGACCAGGTCATGACCGAGCACGACGCCATGTTCGGCCGCGAGTACCGCGTCCAGACCGAGGGCGAGCACCCCGACCCGTCCCAGCGCGAGAAGTGAGGCGGCCCCAGATGTCCGAGCTCCGCACGCCCCACGCCGGTGACGACAACCTGCCCGACATCGACGTGGTGGCCCTCCTCATGCGCCAGCACGGCGACATCCGCAACCTCTTCGACGAGGTCGAGCAGAGCGAGGGCGAGGAACGCCGGGACGCCTTCCGCCGCCTGGTACGCCTGCTCGCCGTGCACGAGACCGCCGAGGAAGAGGTCGTCCACCCCTTCGTCCGCATGGCGGTCGACGGGGGCGCGCAGGTCGTCGACGAGCGCCTCGCCGAGGAGAAGTCGGCGAAGGAGACCCTTGCGTCCCTGGAGGACATGGACACCGACGACCCCAAGTTCATGCCCCGCCTCATGGAGCTGCGCACCGAGGTGCAGGAGCACGCGCGGGCGGAGGAACGCTACGAGTTCTCCCACATCCGCCGCAGCACCGACGTCACCAACCTCGCCGCCATGGCCAAGGCGGTCAAAGCCGCCGAAGCCATGGCGCCCACTCACCCGCACCCCGGTGTCGAGTCCGCCACCGCCAACGTGACCCTCGGTCCGGTGACCGCCCTCGTGGACCGCACCAAGGACGCCGTCCGCAAGGCCATGGGCAAGAGCTGACGTACCCGGAAGCCGTCGCCCACGGGCTCTCCAGGTGCCCGTCGGCGGCGGGTGGTTTGCCGCGAGGCGGGTGCGGCACTCGGGCTGCGCGAGCGGCTCTTCCCACGAGTCCTCACCGTGCGGTGCACGGCCAGACGCATCGGGAGCCAGTCCGGCGGCACGGCCGGGCGGAACAGAAGGCCATCGATGACGACGATCGGTGTCGAAGAGGAGTACCTGCTGATCGACCCGGTCACGGGTCTGCCGGTACCCCTGGCGGACAAGGTGCGGACCGCGGCCGGCCTGGGGCGTCTCGTGGCCGAGGAGGAAGTGCACTGCGAGCTGTTGCAGGCGCAGGTCGAGGCGGCCACGCCGGTGTGCGGCACGCTGGAGGAGGTGGGTGGGCACCTGCTCCGGCTGCGGCACGCGCTCGGGGTGGCCGCCGAGGCGCACGGCTGCCGGATCGCGGCCTCCGCGACACCGCCGCTGCGGCACGGCCACCCCGTGGCCGTCACCGACCAGGCCCGGTACCGTGCCATGCTCACGCAGGCGCCCCAACTGGTGGCGGAGCAGCTCGTCAACGGCATGCACGTCCATGTCGGCGTCCCCAGCCGGGAGACCGGCGTGCAGGTCCTGAACCGGATCAGGGTGTGGCTGCCGACCCTTACGGCCCTGTCCGCGAACTCCCCGCTGTGGGACGGTCACGACACCGGCTTCGCCAGTTGGCGCACCGTGATCTTCAGCCGCTGGCCGGTCAGCGGCATGCCCCCGCGCTTCGCCGACATCGCCGACCACGACCGGCGCGTGCAGCGGCTGCTGGACTGCGGTCTGATCTCGGACACCGGTCAGCTCTACTGGCAGGCCCGGCTCTCGGCGCGGTACCCCACCGTCGAGGTGCGGTGCCTGGACGTGCAGGTGCGCGCGGACGACGCGGTGATGCTCACGGGCCTGGTCCGGGCCCTGGTGGAGACCGCGATCGCGGAGGTGGGCGCCGGGACCCCCGCGCTCGACTGCGACCAGGAGCTGTTGCAGGCGAGCATGTGGCACGCGGCCCGCCACGGGCTCAGCAGCACCCTGGTCGATCCGGCCGGCCGGCAGCGCCGGGCCGGGGAGATGCTGTACGAGCTGCTGCGCCACGTCGCTCCCGCGCTGGAGGCGTCCGGCGACAGCCGGCAGGTGACGGCCCTGGTCCACCGGCTGCTGCAGGCCGGCACCGGCGCCGACCGGCAGCGCGCCGCGCTGGCACGGGGCGGTCTGCCCGCCGTCAACGACCTGATCATCGGCAGCAGCCCCATGTCCTGACCGCCTTGGCCCCGTCGGGTGCGCGGCCGTGCATTTTCCTCATGTCCGGGGACTGGCCGTGGACGAGTACGACGGCCCCACGTGGGTGAGCCTGCTCGGAAGGCAGAGTCTCCGAGGACAGTCAGCTTCGGCCCTGCGGCCCGTAGGCGTCCTTGCGGGGCAGGGGGCCGAAGTCGGCGTGGCGGCCGGGACGGGCGGCAGCGTGGCGCTGCCCGGGGCCGGGTCCACCGCGGGCGGCGAGGGCGTCGGCGACGGCGCCGGTGGTGAAGGCGTAGACAGCCTTGTGGAGAAGGTCCACTGCGAGCTCCTGGCGCGGCCAGGTGCCGGGTGGGGCGCCGACGCCTGTGGCGTTCTCGAGGATCTGGTCGTTGGTGAGACGGACGACCGCGAACTTGGCGGAGGCGACCGGGCCGCGCAGCCCGGCCTGGGCCATGATCGACCGCAGCACTCCGAGCAGGGCGGCCTGGCCGAAGTGCATGGCCCAGTTGACCGGCAGCGGCTGTTTGCCGGGGCGTTCGGGCAGGCCGGTCAACCGCTGAAGAACCCGTGCGGGCACATGGGAGTCGGGCCGGCCGGTGACGGCCTGTTCGACCTTCTCGCCGAGAGTCATCACGACTCCTCCGGCGGCGCCGGCGAGCAGTCCCTGCCACAGTGCGCGCTTGATCATGCCCCGGCGGGTACCCCCGGCCACCGCCTTCACCCGCGCGGCCGCCGGTGGGCAACACCGCACCCGACAGCCGTGTCTGCGGAGACCGGGGTCGGAGTGGCTTCGACGGCAGACAAGGCCCCTCGCCTCAGGCACTGGGCAGTACTTCTGTCGGAACCGTTGCCGACGCGTTGCCGTGGGCAGGGCGATCCGCGCAGTCGTCGCAGACCGCACGAGCCGCGGGGGCGGCGGATGCGGCGGGTGCCCGGGCCACGGCGGTCCAGCGGTCGCAGGACGGACTCCACCGCATGTGTCGGCGGCCGGTCGTGCTGCTCAGGGTGGGCCCGGCCCCCGCCTGCGTGTACGGCAGACGGAGCAGGGGGCGCCCGGGGCCACCGTCACAGACGGTCAGCCGCCCGGCTGGATCACCGCGCGCACGCAGCCGTCCGTCTTCTCCTTGAACATGTCGTAGGCCCGGGGCGCCTCGTCCAGGGACACGGTGTGGGTCGCCAGGTGGCCCGTGCTCAGTTCTCCGGCCGCCAGCCGGTCCAGCAGCATCGGGATGTAACGCTGACCGTGCTGCTGGGCGCCCCGCACGGTCAGGCCCTTGTTGATCACCGCGCCCAGGGGGAACTTGTCGACGGCGCCGGCGAACACACCCAGGACGAAGACCGTGCCGCCCTTGCGGCAGGCGTGAATGGCCTGCCGGACGGCGGTCGGACGGTCCGTCTGGAGCCGGAGCTGCTGCTTGACCTGGTCGTAGAGGTGCACGGGGCTGTCGCTGTGGGCCTCCATGCCCACGGCCTCGATGCACACGTCAGGGCCGCGCCCGCCGGTGCGCTCGCGCAGTTCGGCCCCCACGTCGGTGCTGGTGTAGTCGATGACCTCGCTGCCGATGTGCCGTTCGGTCATCTCCAGGCGTTCGGGGATCCGGTCGATGGAGATCACACGTTCCGCGCCCAGCAGGATCGCGGCGCGCGCCGCCATCTGCCCGACGGCCCCACAGCCCCATACGGCGACCACATCGCCGGGCTTCACTCCCGCCAGGTCGGCCCCCATCCAACCGGTGGGCACCGAGTCCGACACGAACAGGGCGCTCGTGTCGTCGACGCCCGGCGGAACGGCGAAGGCCCCGTAGTCGGCGAAGGGGACGCGCACGTACTCGGCGTGGCTGCCGCGCAGCCCGCCCATGGCGTGCGAGTAGCCGAAGATACCGCCGGTGTCGGCACCGAACAGGGCCTGACCGATACCGGGGTTGGTGTTGGTGTTGTCGCACAGGGACCACAGGTCATGGGTGCAGTACCAGCAGCGGCCGCACCCGACGAACGAGCAGACCACCACCCGGTCGCCCACCTTGTGCCGACGCACCTCCGCACCGACCTCGACGACCTCGCCGAGGAACTCGTGGCCGATCACGTCCCCGGAGCGCATGAACGGGATGTACCCGCCGATGAGATGGAGGTCCGAACCACAGGTCGTGCCCGCGATCAGCCGTACGATCACGTCCTGGTCGTTGCGCAGGACCGGATCGGGCACCTGCTCGACGGACAGCTTGTTGACGCCTTCCCAGCACAGCGCCTTCACAGCACGCCCTCCCCACCGGCCCGGCGGCTCAGCAGACCGACCAGCTTCCCGCCCGGGGTGTCGTGCGTGGTCGGCGGTGCGTCGGGTTGCAGCACCTCTCCCGCTTCCAGCAGTGCCTTCGCCGCGCGCAGGGCACGGCGCAGATCCTGCCGCGGGTCGACGCCGGCCAGCCGCGCCGGCACCGAGTAGGCGACGTCCGGTGCGGTCTCCCGCAGGCGCACCCCCAGCTCCGTGCCCCGGTCGCCGGGCGCCGGACGGATGCGCGTCTCGATCCGGTCGCCGTACTCCTGGAGCGGCGAGGGCAGCTTCTCGGCCTGCACATCGTGTGGCGCGCAGTTGATCGTCACGGACAACCAGCGGTCCCCGGCATCCGTACGGGACGGACCTCCCTTCCGGCGACGGACGGCGACGGCGGCCCCGACGGCGAGCCCCGTGGCAGCCACCGTCAGCGATTTCCCAGCAGCACTCATGTGCGGTCACATCCTCGGGAAGCGGGAGTCGTACGGGTGAGCGCGCACCACGGGGGACGGTGAGCGCCTGTGCGCGGTGAGTACCCCGCCTCCGTCGGGCTATCTGCCCGGCCTCGTTACAGGCCATGGCCGGGGGAACCCGGTACGTCCCAGTGGAGCCCCGAGGAGGCAGCCATGAGCGGTTCAGGAGACGAGAAGCGCGAGCCCGCGACGCCTTTGGAGCGGGAGACCGACGAACGGGACGTCCACCCGGAGGAGGAAGGACACCCCGAGCCCGACACGTCCGGCGAGGCCACCGACACGGCCCTGAAGGGACGAGCGGAGACGGAGGAGGGCACCGGCTGACACCCTGGGAGTGAAGCGGCGCCTCGACAAGCGGCACGAGCGCGCCGGTGTCCGTCTCACCCGCGGTCTCCGTCGCGCCGTGCACGGGCGTCGATGCGCCGGGTACCGGGCCGCCGCCGGGGACCCGGGCCGACACGGAGATCCGGTGGCCCCGGCAGGCCTCCCGGCCCGCCTCCGGAGATCGCACAGGGAGCGGCCATGTCGAAGACCATCAAGAACCAGACCGTCGAGGAGCTCGGAGGAGGCAGCAGCATCCTGGTGCGGCAGCGCCGTGAGCACGAGGAGATGGACCGGCTGATGGACCGGTACCTGGCCCTGGACGACCTCCAGCAGCGGGAAAGGATCCTGAAGCAGGTGGTGCAGTTGGTCTTCAGCCACGCCTTCGCGGAGGAGACGGTGCTGTGGCCCCTGGTACGGGCCTCGGTCCCGGACGGTGAGGACCTGACGGCCCGCGTCGAGGAAGAGCATCAGCAGATCAACGATCTCGTGGCGGACGTCGAACGCCTTCCTGCTGGCGATCCGGGTCGTGAGGACAAGGTGCAGCGGGCCTTCGCGCTGATACGGCAGGACATCAGGGACGAGGAAGACCTGCTCCTGCCCCGGTTGCAGGAGGCGGTGCCCACCGCCCGGCTGCGCACGCTCGGCACCACCTGGGCGGCGGTACGGCATACGGCCCCGACCCGTCCGCATCCCGTCGTCCCCCGGCGACCGCCCGGGAACGCCCTGCTGGGCGTGCCGCTGAGCGTCTACGACCGCGTACGCGACGCCCTCGGCAGGGGCGGCTCCGCAGCACGACGCGATAGGTGACCGCCGACACCGAATTTCACGGTGCCCGTGGGTCGGGGTCAGAGGTCGGTCGGGGTGCCCAGGCCTGTGAGGGCGCCGACCGGGTCGAGGTCGGGGGTGCCGCGGGGCCACCAGTCGTCGTGGCCCGGTTCGGACTCGTAGGCGTACCAGAGGCCGTCGCGGCCGAGGCGGAGCTGGATGTGGCCGCGGGGGTGGGTGAGGTGGTTGCGCCACGGGCGGAAGGCGGGGAGGTCGGCGGCGAGGAGGAGCGGGCG
>NZ_LJBR01000327.1 GCF_001282115.1 Streptomyces sp. NRRL B-24085
GACCAGCGCATCTTCTCCAGGCCGCCCTCGTACATGAGGTCCACGATGAGCTTCAGCTCGTGCAGGCACTCGAAGTACGCGATCTCCGGCTGGTAGCCGGCCTCGGTCAGCGTCTCGAAACCGGCCTTGACCAGGGCTGAAACGCCACCGGCGAGCACGGCCTGCTCACCGAACAGATCGGTCTCGGTCTCCTCGGTGAAAGTCGTCCTGATGACGCCGGCGCGGGTGCCGCCGATGCCCTTGGCGTAAGACAGCGCGAGCGCGAAGGCGTTGCCCGACGCGTCCTGCTCGACGGCCACCAGACACGGAACGCCGCGGCCCTCCTCGTACTGGCGACGGACGAGGTGACCCGGCCCCTTGGGGGCGACCATGCACACGTCCACGTTCGCCGGCGGTTCGACGAAGCCGAAGCGGATGTTGAAGCCGTGCCCGAAGAACAGCACGTCGCCGCCCTTCAGGTTCGGGGCGATGTACTGCTCGTAGATCTCGCCCTGGAGCGGGTCCGGAACAAGGATCATGATCAGGTCGGCCTCGGCGGCGGCCTCCGCCACCGTCACCACACGCAGGCCCTGCTCCTCGGCCTTCGCCCGGGACTTGGAGCCCTCGTGCAGCCCCACGCGCACGTCCACCCCCGAGTCGCGGAGCGACAGCGCGTGGGCGTGGCCCTGGCTGCCGTAACCGATGACCGCGACCTTGCGGCCCTGGATGATGGACAGGTCGGCGTCGGTGTCATAGAACAGCTCGGCCATGGCAAATCCCCTCGCTTGTAGCCGCCCGCATCGAACCGCGAGGAGTAACACTCGCCGTCGAGCGACAGTCGAAACACTATCTCATTCAATGTTGTCACACGTCTTGCACTGTGCGGGTTCCGCACGTAGGCGACGCGTTTTCGAGGGAGCGTCGGAGCACCCGCTGAACTCCAGCTTCAGGAACACAGGAGAGTACTGACGACCCCGACACACGGTGTTTTCGAGCACCGCGTTGCCACCACCCACGCCGTGCCGGCGAGGAGGCGAGGGCGAGGCCGATGTCCTGCGTCCGGGCCCGGACCGTCGTCGCACTGCCCGTGTCCGGGACCGTGTGCAGCGGAACGTCGGCGCGGTGCAGCACGGCTGCCATGCGGGCGTCGTCGGG
This sequence comes from Streptomyces sp. NRRL B-24085, assembly GCF_001282115.1. GTDB lineage: Bacteria > Actinomycetota > Actinomycetes > Streptomycetales > Streptomycetaceae > Streptomyces. Next base: position 1,135 of record NZ_LJBR01000327.1, read on the forward strand.
GTGGACCAGGCCGTAGACCTCACGTACGCCCAACGCGACGGCGAACCGGCCGAGTTCCCCCAGGAGCCGGGTGCCCAGCCCCCGGTTCTGCCAGGTGTCCTCCACCAGCAACGCTGCCTCGGCGTCACCGTCGTCCGGCAGCAGATGCCCTATCGCGACGAGCCGCTTCCGCGAGTCCTGCACCGCCAGGTGCACCGCGTGAGGTCGGGACAGCAGCGGCCCCAGGTAGGTGTCGGGGTCGCCCATGGCCCGGTGGTAGCGGTGCCAGCGGGCGGCGGCGGAGCACCGGCGGTGCAGCGCGGCCACCCGGGGCTCGTCGTCCTGGTCGACGCGTACGATCCGCAGTCCCTGTCGCATGTCCCTCTCCCTCGGCCTCGGCACGCCGCCGGTCGGCTGCGGCCCCGTCGTCAGACCGGGCGACGTGCGTGGTTGTGACGGTGGCAGGGGCGCAGCCGCGTTTCCACGGGGCTGTCACAGACGCCTGCACCCCTCGGTCTTCTCTGCGAGAGCGGGTCGGGCCCGCGGGGCCGCCCGGGACGCGCGGCTCTCACGCGTCCGCCCTCAGCGACTTCGAGAAAGGCTGTTCCATGCCGATCGGCTCATTGACCGTTCTGGACGCCGGCCCCTGCGACGGGGTGGACCCCGACGACTACGTCAGGGCGGCCATGCAGTGGCACTTCACTCCCGAGACCGGGTCCCGGTACTGGCTGGAACGGATCGACCGGCTCGATTTCGACCCCCGGCACGACGTCAAGGGCGTGGCGGACCTGGCGCTCTTTCCCGATCTGACGGACGAGCTGCGCGATGTGCGGGTGTCCGATCTCGTCCCCCGCGGCTACGGTCCGCGGGTTCGACCGCTGCACGTGTTCGAGAGCGGCGGCACGACCGGGGCACCGAAGCGGGTCGTGCAGATGGACGACTGGGCGCGACACGGCAGCGAGCAGGTGGCCCGTCGGCTCCAGGACCACGGACTGCCCGTCGGCGCACTGTGGCTGACCGTGGCACCGACCGGCCCGCACCTCGTCGGCGATGTGCTGCAACGGGCCGCGGCGAGTCTCGGCAGCCCCGGGCTGGGTGTCGACATGGATCCCCGCTGGGTCAAGAAGCTCGTCGCCGCGGGCCGGCGCGACGAGGTCGACGCCTACACCGACCATCTTGTGGACCAGTGCCGGCGCATCCTGCTCGGGCAGGACATCGGTGTCATAGCCGCCACCACGCCGATGCTGGAGCGCTTCGCCCGGGACAACGACCTCGTGGAGGTCATCAACGGCAAGGCCCAGGCGATCATCTGGGGCGGCACCCACATGGATCCCGACACCCGGGACCTGTTGCGGACCGAGGTGTTTCCCGACGTGCCGGTGATCGGCATGTACGGCAACACCATGATGCTCACCGCGCTTTTGGAGCGGGTCGGCCTCACGGCGTCGGAGCCGTGTGTGTTCGACCCGGTCTCGCCGTACGTCTTCCTCAGTGTCGTGGATCCCGATACCGGGCAACAGGTGGCGGAGGGCGAGCGGGGCCAGGTGGTGGTGAGCCACGTCAGCAAGTCCATGCTGATCCCCAACAACAGGGAGCGGGACACCGCGTTGCGGGTCCGCCCGGCCGAGGGCCACGCCGGGGACGCCGTCGCCGACGTCGCGCCGGTTCCCGCGGTCGAGGGTGAGACCGTCATCGAGGGTGTTTACTGATGGCCCCCGTGTCGACCACCGAGCCGCTGTACCTCGATGCCCTGGGCCCGCGGGGCACTTACCGCACACGTGAACCGAGCACGGTGACCGACGTGTGCGGTGCCCCGATCGCGCGGCTGAGCCTGGTTCCCCCGCTGTACGTGGCTCGGGCGATCGGCGCCCTGCGCCAAGCGCCGCCGATCGCCGCGGCCGACATGGACAGCGTGTTCGTCGCCGCCGGGGAGGCCTTCGCCGCCGGCACCCTGGGGGGCTTGAGCGTCCGGGAGTACGAACGTCTCGTCAGCCGGACCTCGGGCACGCCCCTTGCCGTGGTGCGCGCCGCTACGCGGGGCACGGCGCACTTCGTTCGGCACGCCGCCTCGTCGGCCGACCGAGGCAGGCCGCGCGGCGCCGCCCGCGACCTCAGTGACCCCGTCCTGCATGAGACGCACACGGTGTGGGGGCGTCAGGGCGACGTGTTCGCCGTCAACGCGTCCGGCAACCATCCCGGCGTACACCGTGTCTGGCTGGAGGCACTGGCGCTGGGTTACCGCGTCGCCGTGCGCCCGTCCCGGCGCGAGCCCTTCACCCCTCACCGGCTCGTCGCGGCACTGCGTCAGGCCGGGATCCGGGACGACCAGCTCATGCTGCTGCCCACCGACCACGCGACCGCCGACACCCTCGTCCACGGCGTGGACCGGGCCGTGGTCTACGGCGGCGACGATGTGGTGACCAAGTACGCGCACGACGCGAGGATCCTGCCGCAGGGGCCTGGACGGTCGAAGATCCTCATCACCGCTGACACCGACTGGCGTGACCATCTGGACACCCTCGTCGCGTCTGTCGCCGGGGAGAGCGGCACCGCGTGCGTCAACGCCACCGCCGTCCTCGTCGAAGGCGACCCGGCCCCTCTCGCCGAAGCCCTCGCGGCACGTCTGGCCGTCTTGCCCAGCCTTCCTCCGCAAGACGAGAGGGCCCGTCTGCCGGTGTGTCCGAGGGAGCGGGCGCGAGTTCTTAGCGCGTATCTGAAAACGGTGGCGGCCGGGACACGCGCCTGGCTCGGCGGCGACGGGGTCGCCGACGACCTCGGGGACGGCAGCGCGGTGCTGCGCCCCGCCGTGCACCAGACCGCGAGCGCTCGCGCCCCTCAACTGCGCACCGAACTGCCCTTCCCCTGCGTGTGGATCGCGCCCTGGACCCGCGCGGACGGCATCGCGCCGTTGCGCGACACGCTGGTGCTGTCGGCACTGACCCGGGATCGGGACCTGTGGGAGGCCCTGGTCGCGGAACCCAGCGTCGCCAACGTGTACTTCGGCGATCAACCGACCCACTGGATGGCGCCGGGCGTCCCCCACGACGGCTATCTCTCCGACTTCCTGATGCGGAGCAAGGCGGTGTACGAAGGCCCCTCCTGAACGGCGCTCACCTCCTCGGCGCGGCCCTGCCATGAGCAGCACCCGCCTCTCGGTGGGGCGACGACCGTCCGGCGCGGTGGTCCGCGGTCACTCAGCACATGACCGCGGCCACCGCGCCTTCGCCGTGCCGGACGCGCGCCCGGCTTTCCTCCCCGTTCTCAGTGGGGCAGGACCAGCATCACGGCTGTTCCGAGCGCCATCGCCCCTTCACCCACGTGCCGTGACGGCGTCGCCGCCGCGGCACGGCGCGCCGCGCTCACGGCCGAGCGCAGCGAGGGCATGGGGCGGGTCAGCGACCACAGCGCATACACCAGTAGACAGGACGCCAGCGACAGAGTGATCACGGAGCTGCCCAGGGGGACACCAGCGCCCAGAGCGCCGGGCCCGTGGGAGTGCGCAGCCGACCGGATGTCTGCGTGCGCCGGTCCGGTCCCGGCGTGCGGCACGCGCAGCATCCAGGCCATCGCGGCCATACCGGCCGCGTGCGGCAGCCGGTGGGTCATCGCCGCCCTCCTCCCGGCCTCCCGACGGCCGACCGGCAGGAGAAACCACACCGCGCCGGCGGTGCAGACACCGCCGGCGACGGCAGCAGGCCCCGCGCGGACGTCGATCCAGGGCATCGCCGCCATGGACACGGCCATGGCGGCGGCCAGCAGTTGGTCCACCCGGACACCGAACCCGGTCCTGGGGGACCCGACGCCCCGCGCCAGCCCCTGCAGGAACACCGCCACGAACAGCAGCGTCAACAGACAGTGCACCAGAACGACGGGCGTCCCCATGCCGGGTTGGTGCCCGGTCAGGCGGTGGGGCGCGGTGCCCGCAGGTGGGCGCGTTCCGCCAGTTCCTTCTCGTCGACCAGTTCCAGCATGGGCTTGCCCGGAGCACACATCATGGTCACCACGAACCGGGTCCGCGCGTCGGAAAGGGCGTTGCCGTCCTGGTAGTGAATGGCGTCGCCGCCGGGCTCCCAGAAGGTGCCGCCCGCCTCCACCACGCGCTCGGGCTCGCCCTCGAGCTCGAAACGGACCGCGCCCTCGATGACGTAGCCGAAAGCGGGGCCGGAGTGCCGGTGCGGGGGCGTGCCCGGGTCGCCCGGCTCCCACTCGACGAGGATGGTCATCGCCGACGCCCCCTCCGGGACGGTGATCGGGGCGGCGTCCTGGAGCACCCTGGCCGCCGTCGTCCAGCCGCCGGTCCCCTCCTGGTCGCCGTGCCCGTGGTGGCCGTGGGCGGAGTGGTCGTGTGCTGTCATGTTGTCCGACACTGTGTTGCACCTTCCGTAGGCGTGAACATCGTTCGTCACTGGTGACCGGGGACCGCGCGCATGTGTGACAGCCCGCCCTCTCACACAGCCCCTGCACCCGTCGCCCGCGGTTTTCCCGGACATGAGGCAGGCAGCTGTCCGGGGGCGAAGCCGGCGGATCGGGCGCGACGATTGCCACCGTGTGACCAAAGACCGTGAAAGAGATAGCGTGAGCAGATGCGGCCCGCGGCGCGTTCTCTTCCCCCTCGCGCGTAGCATGTAGGGCGCAAAGCCAGAAGGGACGACCCATGCGCGCTGGCGCCCACCCCGACACGTTCGACCGCGGTCTCGACGACTTCCTTGCGGCCAGACCCCGGTTGTTCGGCATCGCGTACCGCATCCTCGGCAGTGCCGTCGAGGCCGAGGACATCGTCCAGGACGCCTGGCTGCGATGGCAGAACACCGACCGCGCGCAGATCCACGAACCGGCCGCCTTCCTGACCACGGTCACCACCCGGCTGGCGATCAACCTGGCCCAGTCCGCGCGAGTACGCCGGGAGTCCTACGTCGGGCCCTGGCTCCCCGAGCCGGTCGACACCACCCAGGACCCGCACCTGGGGGCGGAACGCGCCGAGGCGGTCGAGCTGGCGGTGCTGTTGCTGATGGAGAAGCTCAACCCGATCGAACGCGCCGCCTACGTGCTGCGGGAGGCGTTCGACTACCCCTACCAGCGGGTCGCCGACATCCTGGAGACCAGCGACGCGAACGCCCGGCAGCTGGTCAGCCGGGCGCGCAAGCACCTGGGCGCCGAGCGCAAGGAAAGCGTCAGCCCCGCGGCCCACCGGCGTCTGCTCGAAGGCTTCCTCTCCGCCGCGCGCACGGGAGATCTCTCCACCCTGGAGGACCTGCTGACCTCGGACGTCGTCAGCTATTCGGACGGCGGCGGCATCCGCGGCGCGTCCAGGATCCCTGTCATCGGCCGCGATCACGTCTCGCGTTACCTGGCTGCCTTCGCCCCGCGGTTCTGGCCGGATGCCGAGACCCGGTTCGTCGAGGCCAACGGCCGGCCCGCCGTGCTCGTCGCACGGGACAACGCGCCGGTGGCCCTGCTGTGCGTGGACGCGTCCGAGGCCGGCATCGAGCGCATCATGTGGGTGATGAACCCGGTCAAGCTGAACCCCTACGTGCTGTCCCTGGGGGCCTGACCCGCCGGTCCGCCGCACGCCGTCCCCGGTGCCGGTTCCGTCGCTCCGCCGCACGCCCAGCCCGGTCCGCCGCACCGGGCTGGGCGGTTCATGACGGGAACCACAGGTCGGCGTCCGCGGACTCCTCCTTGCGGGCGGCGAACCCCGACAGGCCGTTCTTGACGGCGTGCTGTGAGGGCAGGGCGGCGACCACGGGGTGATCGGCCCGTGCGGCCCGCCCGGTGCCTTCCCCCGGCGCGTCGCGGAAGTACTCGGCGTTCACGGTCCGGTAATGCGCCCACTGTGCCGGCAGGTCGTCCTCGTGGAAGACGGCCTCGACCGGGCAGACCGGCTCGCAGGCGTGGCAGTCGACGCACTCCCAGGGATCGATGTACAGCGTCCGCTCGCCCTCGTAGATGCAGTCGACCGGGCACTCGATCACACACGCCCGGTCCTTGACGTCGACGCACGGCTCCGCGATGACGTAGGCCATCGTCCCCACCTCCCCTTCACCGACCGGCGGTTGCGGACCGCACGGGCTTCGTGCGCCCGGCCGGCGTACGCGGTATGACCGGCCCGGCCGCCAGGGTGTGACACCCGCAGGCGGGTCCGGAACAGGGCGACGGTGTCACAAACCCTCACTCCACCTGGTCGTAGCAGGTGACCACCCCGAGCGATGGGAGCAATCGTGGTTGCCACCGAACAACGTCTTTCCACCACAGTGCTGGTGATCGGCACCGGCGGAGCGGGCCTGCGCGCGGCCATCGAGCTGGCCGAGGCCGGCGTCGATGTCCTCGCCGTCGGCAAGCGCCCCAAGGAGGACACCCACACCTCCCTCGCCGCCGGGGGGATCAATGCGGCCCTGGCCACGATGGACCCCGAGGACACCTGGCAGCAGCACGCCGCCGACACCCTCAAGGAGAGCTACCTCCTCGGCGACCCCCGCACCGCCGAGATCGTCACCCGGGGAGCCGCCCTCGGCATCGACGACCTGGAGCGCTACGGCATGGCCTTCGCCCGGGAGGAGGACGGCCGGATCTCCCAGCGGTTCTTCGGCGCCCACAAGTTCCGCCGCACCGCCTTCGCGGGCGACTACACGGGCCTGGAGATCCAGCGCACGCTCATCCGGCGCGCGAACCAGCTGGACATACCGGTGCTCGACAACGTCTACATCACCCGTCTCCTGGTCCACGACGGCGCCGTCTTCGGCGCCTACGGCTTCGGCCTCGCCGACGGCAGGCGCTACCTCGTGCACGCGGACGCCGTCATCCTCGCGGCCGGCGGCCACACCCGGATCTGGCGGCGCACCTCGTCACGGCGCGACGAGAACACCGGCGACTCCTTCCGGCTGGCCGCGGAGGCCGGAGCCCGGCTGCGCGACCCGGAACTCGTCCAGTTCCACCCCTCCGGCATCATCGAGCCGGAGAACGCGGCCGGGACCCTGGTGAGCGAGGCGGCCCGCGGCGAGGGCGGCATCCTGCGCAACGCGCTCGGCGAGCGGTACATGAACCGCTACGACCCCGTGCGCATGGAGCTGTCCACCCGCGACCGGGTCGCCCTCGCCTCCTACACCGAGATCAAGGAGGGCCGCGGCACGCCCAACGGCGGGGTGTGGCTCGACGTCTCCCACCTGCCCCGGCAGACCATCATGAACCGCCTCCCCCGCGTCTACCAGACACTGCTGGACCTGCAGATGCTGGACATCACCCGGGATCCCATCGAGGTCGCGCCCACCGCCCACTACTCGATGGGCGGTGTGTGGGTGCGCCCCGAGGACCACAGCACGGACGTACGGGGCCTGTACGCCATCGGCGAGGCCTCCAGCGGACTGCACGGCGCCAACCGGCTCGGTGGCAACAGCCTCATCGAGCTGCTGGTGTACGGCCGCATCACCGGACAGGCGGCGGCCGCCTACTCGGAGTCGCTGACCGCGCAGCCGCGCTCGGCCACCGCGGTGGCCGAGGCCCGGGCGGAGGTCGACGACCTGCTCGCCGCGGACGGACCCGAGAACGTGCGAGCCCTGCAGCGCGCGATCCGCAACACCATGACCGAGCACGCGGGCGTGGTCCGTGACGAGGAGGGCCTGCGCACCGGACTGGCGGAACTGGACGCCATCGAGAAGCGCATGGACAACGTCGGCGTCCATCCGGACATCGCGGGCTTCCAGGACCTCGCCCACGCCTTCGACCTGAAGTCGTCGGCACTGGCGGCCCGGGCCACCCTGGAAGCGGCACTGGAGCGGCGCGAGACACGCGGATGCCACAACCGCAGCGACTACCCCGACATGGACCCCGCGCTGCGGGTGAACCTCGTCTGGTCCCCGACCGACGGCATCACCCGCGAGCCCATCAGTCCCGTTCCCGACGAAATCGCCGCCCTGATGGAGGACGTCTCGGCGGACGGAAAGCTCGTCGAATAGGAATCCTCCTGCCCGGAGAAGCTTTCCGGAATTCGGGAAAGGTGTCACAGCGCCGATCAATTCCCGGTCATACCTCGTGCAGACAGCAGATGAGAATGAGTGAAAGGAACGTCCCCATGAAGGTCGTAGTGATCGGCGGCACCGGACTGATCGGCTCGAAGGTCGTCAGCAAGCTCAACGAACACGGCCACGAGGCGGTCGCGGCCGCCCCGAACACCGGCGTCAACACGCTGACGGGCGAGGGCCTGGCCGAGGTGCTGGAGGGCGCGGCCGTCGTGATCGACGTCTCCAACTCGCCCTCCTTCGCCGACGACGCCGTCATGGAGTTCTTCCGTACGTCCACCACCAACCTCCTCAAGGCGGAGGCGAACGCCGGTGTCACCCACCACGTCGCGCTTTCGGTGGTGGGTACGGAGCGGCTCCAGGAGAGCGGCTACTTCCGTGCCAAGCAGGCCCAGGAGGAACTGATCAAGGCTTCCGGGATCCCGTGGTCGATCGTGCACGCCACGCAGTTCTTCGAGTTCATGAAGGGCATCGCCGAGTCGGCGACCGAGGGCGACACCGTCAAGCTGGCCCCGGTGAAGATCCAGCCCGTCCATTCGGACGACGTCGCCGCCACCGTGGGCCGCACCGCCGTGGGCGCACCGGTCAACGGTGTGGTCGAGGTGACCGGTCCCGACACCTTCCAGTTGGACGAGCTGATCCGCAAGGGTCTCGCCGCCAAGAACGACCCGCGTACGGTCGTCGCCGACGTGCACGCCCCTTACTTCGGCGCCGAGTTGCAGGAGACCACGCTGCTTCCCGGCCCGGACGCCCGCATCGGCGAGACCCGTTTCGTCGACTGGCTCGCCCAGCAGCAGTAGCCGCATCTTCCTGGCCTGTCGTTCTACTCCCGGTAGAACGACAGGCCCTTTTTTGTGCTCCGGAAAAGCACTGTCACATCGTCCATGGTCGCTCGGTCGTTGAGAGGGAGACGATCGCCGGGTCCGTGAGCGCCTCGTGGTCGCATTCCGACAACCCGGGCCCCGGAGGAATGGAGTCAGAGGGACATGTATCCAGAGGCACCTCCCGCGGACACGAACCTCGCCGACGCCGTCACCACCTTCGTGGAACTGCGGCCCCGGCTCTTCGGTATCGCCTACCGCATCCTGGGCAGCGCGACGGAAGCCGAGGACGTCGTGCAGGAGGCGTGGCTGCGCTGGCAGCGGACCGACCGTTCGGCGGTGGTCAGCCCCGCGGCGTTCCTGTCGAGCACGACGACGAGGCTGGCCATCAACGTGGCGCAGTCCGCCCGCGTCCGCCGCGAGACCTACATCGGGCCCTGGCTGCCCGAACCCATCGACACCAGCATCGACCCGGTGGCCGGCGCCGAACGCGCCGAGGCCCTGGAACTCGCCCTGCTCCTCGTGCTGCAGAAGCTCACACCCACCGAACGGGCCGCCTACGTACTGAGGGAGGCCTTCGAGTACGGCTACGTGGAGATCGCGGAGATACTGCGCCTCACCCCGGTCAACGCCAGGAAGATCGTGAGCAGGGCGCGCAAGCACCTCACGGACGACGATCGGGACAGTGTCGACGTCCAGGAGCACCGCAGACTGCTCGATGCTTTCGTCGCGGCCGCCCAGGAAGGGGACGTGGCTTCGCTGGAAGCGCTCCTGACGCCCGACGCGGTCAGTCTGTCCGACGGCAACGGGCTGCGCGGCGCGGCCCGCGTACCCGTGGTCGGCCGTGTCCGGGTGGCGAACCTGTCGACCGCCTCGTCACGCTTCTGGCCGACGGTCGAGATCGCACCCGTGCAGGCCAACGGGCGCGCCGGGGTCCTGCTGTACCGGGACGGCCGCCCCGCCACCTTCATGACCATCGCCGCCTCACGGCGGGGGATCCACCGGGTTCTGTGGGTGTTCACCCCCGACAAGATCGCCGCCTTCCTCGGACACCGCGCCGCCAGTGCGCCCCTGCCCGCGCGTCCCGGGGACGCCGTGGCACGTGAGCTCACCCGGGAAGGGAACGGTTCCAGCTACGCAGCTTCTCGGGGTTGAGAACCGCCCAGACCTGTACGACCAGCGAGTCCGCGATGTCGAAGCTGAGCACGGCGGCGACCTGGTCGTCGCACCGGGCGACGAGACCGGTGCGCCCGTTGACCGATCCGGTGCGCAGGGTCACGCGCCGCTGTCCGCCCAGCAGCACCAGCAGACTGCCGGCGACCTGCTCGTCGCCGCGGACGGGCCGGGTCAGCGCCCGGATCTTGCCGCCGCTGTCGAAGACGGCTGTCGCATCGGGGGCCAGCAGCGACCGCAGGCGGGTGCCGTCCTGATCGCTGCACGCCTGCTGCACGGCAACAGTGATCGCATGCTCGCGACGCGCCGACACGGGCCGCGCACGCCGCGCACCCAGGCTCAACCGGGCCCAGTCGACCGGTTCCAGGTCCTGGCCGCACGTCGCCCGCAGGGCCAGGATCTCCCGCTGCTCCCCACCGGGCCACGCCGGCGCCGGTCGCGTCAGGCACGCCTCGTCCACGACCTGGGTGAGCCAGATCCGGGGGGACGGCATCCGGACCCGCTCCGGATCGGTGAGGCGGTACCACCGCCGGTAGGCCTCGTCGACGACGCGTTCGGCCGCGACGCGGCTGCCGAGCGCGCGGCAGGCGACGTCCAGCAGGTGCCGCCGTTCGTCGAACGACTCGGCGAGCGGCACCGCGCCAACGACATGATCCATGGAGCGACCCCCACGCCGAGAATCCGGAGCCGCAGCCGTCGCAACGGCATGACTCAGACGTTACCCGCCCTTGTCCGTACCCGGCTGGCCGAACGGCTGATCGAGACAGAAGCTGCGGCATGATTTCACAACACACTGATGATGTGCCACTTAGTGTCACGTCCTCGCCGGTGGGGAGACGCCCGACGGGTCCACCATCCGCAGGCGGGCGGGGGGTGGATGCGGCAGGGCCGCGCGGTCACGGGCCCGCAGTCCGTCGAACGCGATCTCCAGGAAGCGTTCCCACGCCCGCGGTTCGCGGTCCAACAGCGGCTGGGCGGTCTGGTGGACGCCGCCGAGGAGCAGCACGACGTCGGTGCCGGTGATGTCTCCGCGGACGGCGCCTTGTGCTCGGGCCCGGGCGGTGAGGTCCTCCACCGTGTCGCAGAGCCGGTCGATCGCCTCGCGTACGTCCGCGTGCTGCAACGAGGGCCGGCCGATGACGTCGCAGAACGCGCGGTCGGCGGCGAGCAGACCGATTCCGTGGGCCATGAAGTCCTTCAGCGCACGACCGGCGTCGCCGGCGCGCAGGAGCCGGTCCGCCGTGTCGAGCAGCCGGTCGAGCAGCTGCATCGTGATCGCCGCGAGAAGGTCGTCCTTCGTCGGGAAGTGCCGGAACACCGTGCCCTTGGCGACGCCGGCCCGCTGGGCGATCGTGTGCATCGACACATCCACCCCGCATTCGGCGAACGCCTCGGTGGCCGCTCGCAGGAGCAGTCGCCGATTGCGCACGCTGTCGGCCCTGGCCCGCACCGCCGTGGCTCTTCCGGTCATGACACCTCCCTCTGAGTGTCACAACATTAACACTGAATATGACTCGCGGGTCATATTCAGTGTTACTCTGGCACAACATGACCCCTCGGTCACCTTCTCGGGCCGCCTTGTCCCTGTCCTCGCACACGCCACGGCCTGCCCGTCTCACCCCACCACCTCTTTTCGGAGATGACATGAGTTCCGTTCTCGACCCCAAGGTCGTCCTCGTCACCGGCGCCTCGTCCGGCATCGGCAGGGCGACCGCACTGGCGCTGTCCAAGGCGGGGGCCACCGTGGCCGTCGGCGGCCGCAGGACCGACCGGCTCGAAGCACTCGCGCAGGAAGCGCCCGGGGAGATCCTCGTCCTCGACATGGACGTCAGCGACCCCGCGTCGGTCCGCAAGGCCGTCGACCGGACCGTCGAGCGCTTCGGCACCCTCGACATCGTCGTGAACAACGCCGGCATCATGCTCACCGGCCCCATCCTGGACGCGGACCTCGCGGAATGGACCCGCATGGTGGAGACCAACCTGCTGGGCTCCATGTACACGGTGCACGCCGCGCTGCCCCACCTGCTGCGCTCCCGCGGCGCGGTGGTCCAGATCTCCTCCACCTCGGGCCGCATCTCCTCGGCCGGCGCCGCCGTCTACTCCGCCACCAAGTTCGGCGTCAACGCCTTCGCCGAGGCGTTGCGCCAGGAGGTGACCGAGCAGGGGGTCCGCGTCGTCCTCGTGGAGCCGGGCTTCGTCTCGACCGAGTTGGCCGACCACATCACGGACCCCGCCAGGCGTGCCGCGGTCAGGACCATGGCCGAGTCGATGCGGACCCTTCAGCCGGAGGACATCGCGGCCGCGGTGGTCTACGCCGTGACACAGCCCGACCACGTCGCGGTCAACGAGATCCTCGTACGCCCCACCGACCAGTCCCGTTGAACACCCCCTGATCACCCGCGGGGCGGCAACCGCCGCCCCGCACCACGCGCTTGCAGCCGGCTACGGGCAGGCAGGCCGTCACAGTCGCGCACCCCGCACGGTCTGACCTTCGGGAGGCACAGGTCGTGCCTCTGCCCCTACCTCGGCTGAGAGGCAAGCATGAACACGCGCATCGTTACCGTGGCCGAAGGAAAGCAGCTCGCGCGCTCCGTGGCGATCGGTACCCACCGCCTGACAGCCGACGAACCGGAGCCCGTCGGCACCGACACCGGCCCCACCCCGGGCGAACTCCTCCTGGCCGCGCTCGGAGCGTGCACGTCCATGGCGGTGCGGGCCTACGCGCAGCGCCACGAATGGCCGCTGGACCGGGTGGACGTCGCGGTCCGCTTCGGCGCACAGGGGCAGGTGGTCAAGAACATAGGGCTCGTCGGGGAGTTGACCCCCGCACAGCAGGACCAGCTCCTGGCGGTCGCGGGACGCTGTCCTGTCCATCGGCTGCTGACCAACGACGTCACGATCATCACGGTGCCCACGCTGCTCGCGGAGCCCACACCACTGCCGTGACGCGTCAGGCCCACACAAGAACGCGGGGTGCGGGGTCCGGCTGGGAAACCGGACCCCGCACCCCGCGTCCGTCAGGCGCGGGCTTCCGGCGCTCAGGCTGTCGCCTGGGCCGCCTCGTTGATCAGACGGGCCACGTCACCGGGGCGCGAGACGCTGACCGCGTGGGAGGCGGAGACCTTCATGACCGAGGCCCCGGCCCGCTCGGCCATGTAGGTCTGCGCCTGCGGGGGGATGTTCCGGTCCCCGTCCGCCACCAGCACCCAGGAGGGAATGTCCCGCCACGCCGGCGCGGACGCGCCCTCCGACAGAGCGGCTTCGGCCACCGGCCGCTGTGTCACGGCCATGACGGCCGTGGTCTCCTCGGGGACATCGGCGGCGAACTGCTCGTGGAACTTGGCCTGTTCGATGTACAGGTCCATGACCTGACTGCCGTCGGGCAGCGTCACCGGCACGGGCCGGAGCGTGTCTCCGAGGGTACTGCCAGGGAACTTGCCCGACAGGGTGACGGCGCTCTCGCCCTCCTCCGGCAGGAACGCCGCGACGAAGACGAGCGCCTTGACCCCGGGCAGCCCCTTGGCCGCGTTGCTGATGACGGACCCGCCGTAGGAATGGCCGACGAGGACGACAGGGCCCTCGACGGACGTCACGATCTGTCGGACGTAGTCGGCGTCGGTGGTCAGTCCGCGCAGCGGATTGGCGACGGCGATCACCGGATAGTCGTGCGCGAGGAGTTTGTCGACGACGCCGTTCCAGCTGGAGGCGTCCGCGAACGCGCCATGCACGAGGACGATGGTGGGCTTGTGTGCACTCATGAGAGTGGCCTTTCGACGTGCTGGGGGGAGTGTGGTCGGGTGTGCGGTGTCAGTCGGTTCCGAGGGCCTTGCGCAGCACGTGGACGGCCTGCTCGATCGCGGCGGTCGACGCCTGGGTGCCGCGGACCGGGTTCAGCATCATGAAGTCGTGCAGGGAGGCGTTGTAGCGGATGCTGGTCGTCGGCACGCCGGCCTGGACGAGCTTGCGGGCATAAGCCTCGCCCTCGTCGCGCAGCACGTCGTTCTCGTCGACGACGACGAGCGCCGGCGGCAGGTCCCGGAGGTCTTCCAGTGTCGCCCGCAGGGGCGAGGCGGTGATCTGGGCGCGCTCGGCTGGGTCGGTGGTGTAGGCGTCCCAGAACCATTCCATGGCCTTGGCCGTGAGATGCGGGCCGTGCGCGAAGGTCCGGTAGCTCTCGGTGTCCTGGGCCGCGTCGGTGACGGGGTAGTACAGCGACTGGTGCACGAAGGCCACGTCGCCCCGCTGCTTGGCCATGTGGGTCAGGGCGGCGGTCATGTTGCCGCCGACCGAGTCACCGGCGACGGCCAGGCGGGAGGCGTCGAGCCCTTCCCCGGCACCCTCGGTGGTGATCCACCGGGCGGTCGCGTAGGCCTGCTCGATGGCGACCGGGTACTTGGCCTCCGGGGAGCGGTCGTACTCCACGAACACCAGGGCCGCCTTCACCCCGACGGTCAGCTCGCGCACGAGCCGGTCGTGCGTGCCGGCGTTGCCGAGGATCCAGCCGCCGCCGTGCACGTAGAGGATGACGGGCAGGAGGCCAGAGCTGCCGAGCGGCTTCAGGATGCGCACCCGCACGTCGCCGACCTCCGCCGGAACGGTGATCCACTTCTCGTCCACGTCGGGCTTCTCGACGGGCTGCGCCTGCACGTCGTCGAGCAGCTTGCGCGCGCCCTCGACCCCGAGCTCGTACAGCAGCGGCGGCTTGGCGGTCGCGTCGGCGAAGTCCTGCGCGGCGGGCTCGAGAACGATGTCGTTCATGGCGTGTTCCTTCTCTGGCGATTAAGGAGGACTTTTCACACCATGGGACCAGGCCCGGAGCGGATGTGTGACATCGAAAGGTCCCGGGCCGTCGAACACGGCCCGGGACCGGACCCCGGAGCGGAGGCTAGGAACGGAATGCGCCGGGCTTCGGCAGCGGCTCCCCGTCCACGAACAGGTCGACGTGCTCGTTGTAGAAGGCCGTCAGGCCCGCGATGCGGTTGGCGTGGATGGTCGGGAAGTCGTACGCCCAGGCGATGTCCTCGTGGGTGGCGGTTTGGCCGTCGAACGACCAGTAGCCGCTCGTCGTTCCCTTGTACGGGCAGCGGGTCACCGTGTCGGTCCGCCGCAGTCGGGTCCAGTCGACGTGCGCGCGGTCGAGGTAGTAACGCGTCGGCAGACCGGTCTCGAAGAGCTTGACGCACGCCGGCGCCTCCGCCAGGACCACGCCCTCCAGTTCCACGCGGACGCTGCTGGAGGAACGCACGGCGTCCACACGCGAGTACGGGCTCCGGGGGTGGACGAAGACGGGTTCGTCCTCCTCGAACCAGTAGTCGATGGCCGGCCACTCGAAGCGCACCGTGCCCTGGAGCGGCGCCGGGGCGTCCTTCCCCCACACCCAGGCAGCACCGGGGCGTGAGTCCCCGCCCACGGACAGGGTGTGCCGGTGCGCGGTGCCCGCACCGTGCTCCTCGGCGACCCCTTCGTCGTCGAGGACGCCGTCGACGAGGTCCCGCACCGGGATGCTGAACTGCGGATAGGCCTGCCACTCCCAGACGTACAGGGCGCGCCGCGTGTCGAAGACGGTGCGACCGCCGATCACGCCTCTGATACGGCGGGGCACCGGCTCCACGTGCCCGACGGGCACGAGGAAGCCGGGATGCAGAACACTTTCAGTTTCCATGGTCATCACCTTGGTCGGTCGGATGTTCCGCGCCCGTTCGAAAGGGACACGGAGGGGGTGTGCGCCCGGGACGCCCGCGTCCTCGGGCCGTCACGGACCGCGGGGTCCGAACGGCACTGCCGCGGCACAGCGTTGAGCAGGGCTTTCTTCGCTGTCACAGCTGGTGGCGGAGGCCGGTCTGTGCGGGGAGACAGTTCCCTGCGGAGAGGAGATCCCGTCGTGCACGGGCGAATCCATTATGACGCCAACACTCATGACACTAACAGGACAGCCTTCTCATGCACACTGTGCACACTGTTGCCGAGGGCCGGACCCGGCGACACCGCCCGGTACCGCCAGCCGCGCTCGACCGGAACCGCGGCTCCCTCCCCCACCGCTCCTTCGTCGGAGGATTCGCATGCCAGCCCTGCCCCTGCTCGCCCCCCTGCGACGCGTCACGACCGACGTGCTCGAAGTCGCCTATTACGAGACGGGCTCCCCCGACGGTGACACCGTCGTCCTTCTGCACGGTTTCCCCTACGACATCCACAGTTACGTGGACGTGGCCCCCCTGCTGGCCGAAGGCGGATTCCGGGTCATCGTCCCCCACCTGCGAGGGCACGGCACCACCAGATTCCTGTCCGACTCCCTTCCCCGCTCCGGCCAGCAGGCGGCCCTGGGAGCCGACGTCATCGGGCTTCTGGACGCCCTCGGCATCGAGCGGGCCTACCTCGCCGGCTACGACTGGGGCGGTCGCGCGGCCACGGTCGCCGCGGCGCTGTGGCCCGAACGTGTCCTCGGCCTGGTCTGCGTCAACGGCTACCTGATCCAGGACATCGGCGCCGCCATGAACCCCGTCTCTCCCGAACTGGAAGCGGGTTTCTGGTACTTCTACTACTTCCTCACCGAGCGCGGCCGCACCGGGCTGGCAGCTGATCCACGGGGCGTCGCCCGGGTCATCTGGAAACGAAACTCCCCCGTGTGGGCCTTCGGCGAAGCCGAACTGGAGCGGGCCGCCGAGGCCTTCACCAATCCGGACTACGTGGACGTCGTCATCCATTCCTACCGGCACCGGCTCGGCCTGGCACCGGGCGCGGACGCGTACGCCGATCTGGAAGCCCGCCTCGCCGGCCTTCCTCCGATCACCGTCCCCACGGTCACCCTGGACGGCACCGCCGACGGCAACTTCCCGGCGACCGACGGGTCATCGACCGCTCACCACTTCACCGGTCCCCGCCTGCACCTTCAGGTCGCGGACGCCGGTCACAACCTGCCGCAGGAACGCCCCGAGGCGTTCGCCGCGGCGGTGCGGGACGTGCGGGCCCTGCGACGGGGGCACCCCCATCACGACTGCCTCACCCGCTGACGCCCGACCGCATGACACCGTGGCCCTGCGCCGCGCCGACGTCACATCCAGCCGTGCCCGCCGGTCACATCGAGTGCGGGCGGGCACGCGGCCGCCCGACCGCCTCAGGAAAGGAAACCACCATGTCGTACCCCTACCCGGAACAGAAGTACTTCGGAGACGACGGCGAGGTCAGCGCCGTGTTCCGGCCTGCCGACACCCCACCCGACCTCGGCGAGAGCGGGCCGGGCAAGGACGCCACCCACTATCTGGCCACCACCGCGACCACCCGCGGCGAGTTCGGGCTGTACCGCGTCGAGATGAGACCGCGGGCCGGCGGCCCGAAGACGCACTACCACAAGCGGATCTCGGAGTCGTTCTACATCCTGGACGGCACCGTGCGCATCTACGACGGTGTGCGCTGCGTGGACGCCCGCAAGGGCGACTTCGTGCACGTGCCGCAAGGCGGGCTGCACGCCTTCCGCAACGACTCCGACGCACCGGCGGACATGCTCCTGCTGTTCACACCGGGCGCGCCGCGCGAGGAGTACTTCGAGCAGGTGTCGACGCTGGCGCACGCCTCGGAGGAGGAGCGCTCCGCGTTCTTCGACCGGCACGACTCCTACTTCGTGGAGTAGGTAAGCCCTTCCGGTGTCCCGCGGTGCCCACGTCTCCCGCGGTCGTGGTCGCGGGACACCCGCCGTCGGGACGGCCCCGGTTCGGGTATCGGGCACCTTGTCACAACAACACCTTTCGTCCGGTCAAGAAGGCAGGGCGCGCGGGCGCATCCGACCTCGCCGCCGCCTTCTCAGCACCGCCGGCCGTCACGCCCGGCCGTCCCGCCCCGGCGAAGGAGACCGCATGAAAGTCGTCGTTGCAGGCGCCACGGGGCGGGTCTGGTCGAGATCGGTCTCCCGTCTGCGGGACCGCGGG
>NZ_LJBR01000328.1 GCF_001282115.1 Streptomyces sp. NRRL B-24085
GAACCGGACGGGTGGGGCTCCTCGCTCATGCGGCCGCGGTGGTCGCCGCCGCCGTATGGGGGGACAGGGTCAGTCGTACGGCGGCCGGCGGCCGGTGGGGGCTTCTCGCGCAGTTCCCCGCGCCCCTTCAGGTCGGACACCCTTGGGTCGGAAAGCGGGTCACGTCACTCTTGTGAGTGACCCGACTCGCCGCACACACCCTCCCCCCGTTCTCCGCATGCACGGAACACCCGTACGTCCTGGCATCCTTGGCAGAGAACCCGTCACGCGTAGGAAGCGCGCGGTACACCCCTCCGCTCGACACCTTCTGTACGTTTCCTCGTGACCGTCCGACCCGAACCAGGAGCCCGGCCACGTGACCCCCGTGAGCAGCCACTCACCGCACGGCCAGTCGCCGCTGCGCACCGTGCAGGTGCTGGGCGGAGGCAACGCCGGCAGCAGCGCGCATGTGCGCTCCCTGACCTCGGGGCTCGTCGCGCGGGGCGTGCGGGTCACGGTGTGCGCCCCCGCCGAGGCGGACCGCGCCTACGACTTCACGGGGGCCGGCGCCGACCACGTGCACGTGCCGCGCAGCAGCGATCCGACCTCCGTCGCCGTGCTCCGGGCGGCCTGCGCGGACGCCGATCTGGTGCACGCGCACGGACTGCACGCCTCCTTCCGCGCGGTGCTGGCGCTCAGCGGGCGGCGGACCCCGCTCGTCGTCACCTGGCACGACCGGGCGTACGCCGAGGGCGCGCGGGCTCATTTCGTGCGCCTCCTGGAACGCCGGGTCGTGAAGGCGGCGTCCGTGGTGCTCGGGTCCACCTCGGCACTCGTGGACCGGGCCCGCAGGACCGGCGCCCGGGACGCGCGCCTCGCCGCCGTCGCCCTGCCCAAGCCGCGCGGAGTCGACGAGCAGGAGGACCCCGACCGGCTGCGGCCCAAGGTGCGGGCCGAACTCGGCGCCATCGGACGGCCGTTGCTGATGGCGGTCGGCGCCCTGGAGCGGCACAAGGGCTACGAGACGCTGCTGGACGCCACCCGCGCGTGGCGCCTTCTCGACCCCTTGCCGCTGGTCGTCGTCGCGGGCGAGGGGCCGCTGCGGGCGGTCCTGCAGAGCCGTATCGAGGAGGAAGGGCTGCCGGTCCGGCTGCTCGGGCGGCGCGACGACATCTCCGAACTGCTCGCCGCCGCCGATCTCGCGCTGCTGCCCAGCCGTTGGGAAGCGCGCTCGGTGCTCGCCCAGGAGGCCTTCCACGCGCGGGTGCCGCTCGTCGCGACCGAGGTCGGCGGGATCCCCGAACTCGTCGGCGACGCGGCCGAACTCGTCCCGTACGGCGACCCGGAGGCGCTCGCCGGCGCCGTCGTACGGCTGCTGGGCGATCCCGAGCGCCGGGAGCTGCTCAAGGAGCGCGGGACGCGGCAGGCGGCGACCTGGCCGACCGAGGACGAGACGGTGGCGCAAGTGCTCAGCGTCTACGACGAGTTGACCCAGCCCCGGCCGCTCATCTGAAGGCGCGCGGGAAAGGCACGCAGCACTAGGGCACGTGCCGGCGGGCCCGCAGCGCCAGGCTCAACGCCAGTACCGTCTGCGGGTCGTCGAGGTCCGTGCCCAGCAACTCGCCGATGCGGGCGAGGCGGTTGTAGAGGGTCTGCCGGTTGAGGTGGAGTTCGCGGGCCGTCTCCGCCTTGCGGCCGGCGTGCGCCAGATAGGTCTCCAGGGTCGGCAGCAGGGGCGGTTTGGAGCGGTCGTCGTGGGCGCACAGCGGGCCGATGGCGCGGTCCACGAAGGCCGCGAGGTCCGGGTGGTCGCGCAGCCGCCACAGCAGCAGGTCGATGTCGAGACGGCGGGCGTCGTACCAGGGGCGGTCCGACAGGCCCTGCGCCGCCGTCGCTGTCTCGGCCGCGTGGCGCAGGCCCGCCGAGGCCGCCGCCCAGCCCCCGGCGACCCCGACGACCACGACCGGCGGCTGGGCACCCGGCCGCTGCATCCCGGCCCGCTCCACACCCGCCCGCAGGGCCGCCGCGACCCGGTCCGCGACCGCCGCCCGCTCCGACTCCGCGCGCAGCCCGAGCAGGACGAGCACCCGGCCCTCGACGGGCCGTACCCCGAGCAGGACCGGCACGCCGACCGCGGCCAGCTCCTCGGAGACCGCCCGGGCCAGGACCGCCCAGCCGCCGCCGGAGGAGCCGAGGTGCATCACCACCGGCAGCAGCGGGCCGGTGCCCGGCTTGAAACCCAGCACGCGCGCCTGTGCCGGCGCGTCCTCGGTGGTGATGCGGCCCTCGGCGAGGTCGGTGAGGAAGTCGCCCCGGCCGCGGGCCGCGAGCTCCTCCTCCTGGCGGGCCTGCATCAGGACGACGGCCAGGATGCCCGCCGCCCGCTCGGCCGCCATGCGGTGCACGGGGGCCAGCGGGGCCCGCACCGGAAGCAGGACCAGCCGCGCCCGTACCGAACCCGCCCCCGGCCCGCCCCCGGGGACGTCCACCAGGACCGAGCCGGACGGCGGAGCGTCCTTGTGCTGGCCGCGCAGCCCCTCCCACACCTGGAGCGGGTCGGCACCCTCGGGGCCCTCCCCGGCGGCGTACAGAAGCTGTCCGTCCGTCGTCTCCAGGAAGACCGGGTTGCCGCTGAAGTCGGCCAGGATGCCGAGGACCTGCGGGACCCCGCCGCCGCCCAGCAGGGCCTCGGTGCAGCGCCGGTGCACCTCCTCGGCCCGCTGGAGCAGCGCGTAGTGGCCGTTGACGATCTCGGTGTGGATCTCCTCGGTGACCGTCACGAAGGGCACCTCGCGGTGCAGCTGGACGAGCGGGAGGCCGGTCGCGCGGGCCGTGTCGACGAGGGCCGCGGGCAGCCGCGCGAAGCGCGGACCCAGCTCGACGACCAGGGCCGCGATCCCGCGCTCGGCGAGCGTCCGCACGAACGCGCGCTGCTCGGCCGGACGGGTGCCGAGCCCGTAGCCGGTGGTCAGCAGCAGCTCGCCGCCCTTGAGGAGGGAGGCGATGTTCGGCACCTCGCCCGCGTGCACCCAGCGCACGGTCCGGTGCAGCTTGTCCGCGCCCGCGACGATCTCCGGGAGCCCGCTGCGCAGACCGGGCAGCTCCAGCGCGCGCTGCACGGTGATCCCGCCGCCCTGGGTGCCGAAACCGCTGTTCGTGCCGCTGTCCATGAGCCGGACGCTACCCGAGGCGTGCCCGGTGCCGTGCCGGGGTACGGCCGGGGCATGGACCTCAGCGTGGTGGCCGTGGCCCGGGAGGACGACAGCGCGGTGGAGGAGCCGGTCCGGGTGGCGGTGGCCGCCGACCGGCTCGGCTACCGGGAGGTCTGGGCGGGGGAGGGCCCGACCTGGGACGCCTTCGTCCTCGCCACCGCGATCGGACGGGCCACCGAGCGGGTCGCGCTGACCGCGGGACCGGTCCCGGTGAACGTCCGTGATCCGTACACCACGGCCCGCGGCGCCGCCTCGGTCGCGGCCCTCGTCGGCCGTCCGGTCGGGGTGGCCCTGGGCACGTCCAGCAGGCGGGTGGTCGAGGGCGTGCACGGCCGGCCCCGGGAGCGGCCCGCCGCCGTACTGGAGGAGCAGGCGGCGGCCGTACGACGGTTGCTGCACGCCTCCCCGGGCGAACCGGTGGTGCCCGGCAGCCCCTTCCGCCGCCGTCTGCCGCCGCCCGGCGGGCCCCTCACCGTGGCCGCGTTCGGGCCCCGCGCGATCGCCGCGGCCGCCGCACACGCCGACCGCATGCTGCTGGACGTGGTCTCCCCGGAGCAGGTGCGGACCCTGCGCGCCGACCTGGACGCGGCGGCCCGGAAGGCGGGCCGTACCCCGCCCGTGCTCGCCGCCTGGCTGCCCGCGGCCGTCGACCCCGGCCCGGGATCGCTCGCGCAGGTGCTGGGCGGCATCACCGGATACCTGACCGTGCCGGGCTACCGCGAGGTCTTCACCGAGGCCGGGCTCGGGGAGGCGGTGGAGCTCGCCGCGGGCGGCGCGGACCGGGAGACCCTGGTGCGGGCCCTGCCCGCGGCGGCCGCGGGCACCATCGGCCTGGTGGGCGACCTGGGCGCCGTACGGGCGCGGATCGACGCCTATGCCGAGGCCGGGCTGGACGAGATCGCCCTGGTGCCGGCCACCGCGGGGGACCCGGGCGGCGAACGCACGCTGACGGCGCTCAGGCCGGCCTGATGTTGTGGTTGAAGCGGAAGACGTTGTCCGGGTCGTACCGGCGCTTCAGCTCGGCAAGGCGGCGGGTGTTCTCGGCGCCGACGCCGGCCACCACGCGGTCCGCGCCCTCGTCGCCGATGAAGTTGAGGTAGACCGCGCCGGTGCTCCACGGCTGGACGTCGGCGCGCATGTCCCGGACCCACTGGACGCACCGCTCGTCGTCCGCCGGGTCCTCCCAGATCCCGAACGGGTGCACGGCCCAGGCCGCGTCCCGGTACGGCACCGGGAACTCGCGCGGACCGCCGGCGATCGCCCCGCCCAGCGGCAGCAGCACCTGCTGGCTGCCGGTGGGCACCGGGAGGGAGTCCGCGCGGGCGCAGTACACGTCCACGAAGTCGTCCGGCGCGCCCGTCAGGTACTCCGCCGACCAGTAGTTCCGCATCCCCGGCGGATCGTCGATCATGCACTGGACGTCGGCGTACGGCATCGCACCGACGATCTCCGTCACATGCGGCAGCGCCAGCAGCGGCTCGGCCAGCTTGCGCAGGTCCGCCTCCCCGCCGGCGTACGTCAGCAGGACGCCGCACAGCAGGGTGCCGACCAGGTGGGGCGGTACGAACTCCTCGGGCGGGCCGGTGAGGTAGAGCACCCCGCCCGACGCCTCGTCCGGTCCGGCCGCGATCACGTCCCGGTAGGTGCGCACCACCTCGGGGCCGGACTCCGGGAGGTACATCAGCAGCGCGATGGAGAACTCGGGCAGCTCGTGCAGCCTCAGCGTCAGCGCGGTCGCGATGCCGAAGTTGCCGCCACCGCCGTGCAGCGCCCAGAACAGGTCGGGGTTGTCCTCGGTGTTCGCGTGCACCTGTGTGCCGTCGGCGGTGACCAGTTCCACATCGAGCAGGTTGTCGACGGCGAGTCCGCAGCACCGGTCCAGCCAGCCGCTGCCGCCGCCCAGGACGAAACCGCCGACGCCGGTCGTGGAGGCGCGGCCGCCGGTGGTGGCGAGACCGTGCGGCTGGCAGGTGCGGTCGAGGTCGCTCATCGTGGCGCCGCCCGCCACGCGCGCCGCCGGGGCCGCGGGGTCGACGGTGACCGCGCGCATGTGGCGCAGGTCGACGACCAGTCCGCCGTCGTTCGACGCCATGCCCGCCACGCTGTGACCGCCGCCGCGCACCGCGATCGGCAGGTCGAGGTCCCGGGCGCAGCGCACGGCCCGGACCACGTCGTCCTCGTCCACGCACTGCGCGATCACCGCGGGCCGGCGGTCGATCATCGCGTTGAAGACGGTCCGGGCCTCGTCGTAGCCCGGATCCCCCGGGGCGAACACGTCGCCGGTCAGATCCTCGCGCAGCGCGGTGAGTGCCGCGCCCGCCTTCGACGGGGATGCCATGGGGCGCCCCCTTCCGTGCAGGGGCTGATGGTGCCTCCCAGCCTAGGCGGGCCCGGCGCTCAGGTCCTGTTCAGCCGCCGTACGCCCCCGACGCCGTCAGCCGCAGGGCGGTGTCGATGAGCGGGACGTGGCTGAAGGCCTGCGGGAAGTTGCCGACCTGGCGCTGCAACCGCGGGTCCCACTCCTCGGCGAGCAGACCGAGGTCGTTGCGGAGCGAGAGGAGCTTCTCGAAGAGCTTCCTCGCCTCGTCCACGCGGCCGATCATGGCGAGGTCGTCCGCCATCCAGAACGAGCAGGCCAGGAAGGCCCCTTCGTCGCCGGGGAGGCCGTCGACGTTCTCGTCGCCGCTGGAGGTCGGGTAGCGCAGGATGAAGCCGTCCGGGGTGGACAGCTCGCGCTGGATCGCCTCGATGGTGCCGATGACCCGCTTGTCGTCCGGCGGCAGGAAGCCCATCTGCGGGATCAGCAGCAGGGAGGCGTCCAGTTCCTTGGAGCCGTAGGACTGCGTGAAGGTGTTGCGCTCCTTGTCGTAGCCCTTCTCGCAGACGTCCCGGTGGATGTCGTCGCGCAGCTCGCGCCACTTCTCCAGCGGGCCGTCCGCGTCACCGGACTCGATGAGCTTGATGGTGCGGTCGACGGCGACCCAGGCCATCACCTTGGAGTGCACGAAGTGCCGGCGCGGGCCGCGCACCTCCCAGATGCCCTCGTCCGGCTCGTCCCAGTGGTCCTCCAGGTAGCGGATCAGCTTGAGCTGGAGCAGCGAGGCGTAGTCGTTGCGGGACAGGCCCGTCATGTGGGCCAGGTGCAGGGCCTCGGTGACCTCGCCGTACACGTCGAGCTGGAGCTGGTGCGCGGCGCCGTTGCCGACCCGGACCGGCGCGGAGTTCTCGTAGCCGGGCAGCCAGTCCAACTCGGCCTCGCCCAGTTCCCGTTCGCCCGCGATGCCGTACATGATCTGCAGGTTCTCGGGGTCGCCGGCGACGGCCCGCAGGAGCCACTCGCGCCAGGCGCGGGCCTCCTCGCGGTAGCCGGTGCGCAGCAGCGAGGACAGGGTGATGGCCGCGTCGCGCAGCCAGGTGTAGCGGTAGTCCCAGTTGCGGACGCCGCCGATGTCCTCGGGCAGGGAGGTCGTGGGGGCGGCGACGATGCCGCCGGTGGGGGCGTACGTCAGCGCCTTGAGGGTGATCAGCGAACGGATGACGGCCTCGCGGTAGGGGCCGTGGTACGTACAGTGCTCGACCCACTCGCGCCAGAAGTCCTCGGTGGCCTCCAGCGACTGCTCCGGCTCCGGCAGCGGCGGCGGCTCCTTGTGCGAGGGCTGCCAGGAGATGGTGAAGGCGATCCGGTCACCAGGGGCGACCGTGAAGTCCGAGTACGTCGTCAGGGACTTGCCGTAGGTCTCGCAGTCGGTGTCGAACCACACCGAGTCCGGGCCCGCCACGGCGACCGTGCGGCCCTCGTGCTTGTGGACCCACGGCACGACACGGCCGTACGAGAAGCGCATCCGCAGGGCCGAGCGCATGGGGACGCGGCCCGAGACGCCCTCCACGATCCGGATGAGCTGCGGGGCGCCGTCACGAGGGGGCATGAAATCGGTCACCCGGACCGTGCCGCGTGAGGTGTCCCACTCCGATTCCAGGATCAGCGAGTCGCCGCGGTAGGTGCGCCGGGCGGCGGTGGGGGGCTCGGCGTCGGCCGCGTGCGCGGGACCGAGCCGCCAGAAGCCGTGCTCCTCGGTGCCCAGCAGGCCGGCGAAGATGGCATGCGAGTCGAAGCGGGGCAGGCACAGCCAGTCCACCGTGCCGTCCCGGCAGACCAGCGCCGCGGTCTGCATGTCTCCGATGAGTGCGTAGTCTTCGATGCGCCCGGCCACGTGCAACTCCAGTCGAACGGCCACGTCACCCCCTCAGGGAAAAAGGGGGCTGTCGCTTGGTGCGGTCAAGGGGGTCGTTGTAATGCGTCGTTGAGCGGTGAAGCAAAACAGTCCTGCCGCTGTGAGGCAAAACGACAACTGCTGCTCAACGAACTGACGAGCTCTCGTTGTTCCGGGGCCTACGGGTGGGGGTGGTCCCGTGTTTCCGGCCGGGCTCGGCAGTGAGTGTCCGAGCAGGATACGACGCACGTAGATGATCTGTGTGCCGCTCCGGGCAACGCGGCTGGGCCGAACGGGTGAGCAACGGGTGAGAGACGGGTGTCTTCGTGCTGGTCCGTGTCGGCATGTGTGCGGAGCGTGGCCGGAAGCCATCTCCCCGAGGCGCTGATACCCTGGTAGCCCGTGGACCGGTGGGCGCCTGACCCCCGAACCGCACCTCAAGATCGCGACCACGGGAGCCCCCTCTTGGCCATGACCGCTGCTTTTCGAAACAGCACAGC
Source organism: Streptomyces sp. NRRL B-24085 (assembly GCF_001282115.1). Classification (GTDB taxonomy): domain Bacteria; phylum Actinomycetota; class Actinomycetes; order Streptomycetales; family Streptomycetaceae; genus Streptomyces. The sequence goes on from NZ_LJBR01000328.1 coordinate 7,903, forward strand.
CACGACGACCAAGCACATCTTCGTCACTGGGGGTGTCGCCTCCTCGCTCGGCAAGGGGCTGACCGCCTCCAGCCTCGGCATGCTGCTCAAGGCGCGGGGCCTGCGCGTCGTGATGCAGAAGCTCGACCCGTACCTCAACGTCGACCCGGGCACGATGAACCCCTTCCAGCACGGCGAGGTGTTCGTCACCAACGACGGCGCCGAGACCGACCTGGACATCGGCCACTACGAGCGCTTCCTCGACCGTGACCTCGACGGCTCCGCCAACGTCACCACCGGCCAGGTGTACAACACGGTGATCGCCAAGGAGCGGCGCGGCGAGTACCTGGGCGACACCGTCCAGGTCATCCCGCACATCACCAACGAGATCAAGCACCGCATCCGGCGCATGGCGACCGACGAGGTCGACGTCGTGATCACCGAGGTCGGCGGGACCGTCGGCGACATCGAGTCGCTGCCGTTCCTGGAGACGGTCCGCCAGGTCCGGCACGAGGTCGGCCGTGACAACGTCTTCGTCGTCCACATTTCCCTCCTGCCGTACATCGGCCCGTCGGGAGAGCTGAAGACGAAGCCGACGCAGCACTCGGTTGCGGCCCTGCGCAACATCGGTATCCAGCCGGACGCCATCGTGCTGCGCTGCGACCGCGAGGTGCCGACCGCGATCAAGCGGAAGATCTCGCTGATGTGCGACGTCGACGAGGCCGCCGTGGTCGCCTGCCCCGACGCCCGCTCGATCTACGACATCCCGAAGACCGTGCACGGCGAGGGCCTGGACGCCTATGTGGTCCGCAAGCTGGACCTGCCGTTCCGGGACGTGGACTGGACGACCTGGGACGACCTGCTCGACCGCGTCCACAACCCCGACCACGAGATCACCCTCGCCCTGGTCGGCAAGTACATCGACCTGCCCGACGCCTACCTCTCGGTCACCGAGGCGCTGCGCGCGGGCGGCTTCGCCAACAAGGCCCGCGTCAAGATCAAGTGGGTCACCTCCGACGACTGCAAGACCCCGGCCGGCGCCGCGGCGCAGCTCGGTGACGTCGACGGCATCTGCATCCCGGGCGGCTTCGGCGACCGCGGTGTACTCGGCAAGGTCGGCGCGATCAAGTACGCCCGCGAGAACAAGATCCCGCTGCTCGGCCTCTGCCTGGGCCTGCAGTGCATCGTGATCGAGGCCGCGCGCAACCTCGCCGACATCCCGGACGCCAACTCCACCGAGTTCGACTCGGCCACCGGCCACCCCGTCATCTCCACCATGGCCGAGCAGCTCGACATCGTCGCCGGTGAGGGTGACATGGGCGGCACCATGCGGCTCGGCATGTACCCGGCCAAGCTCGCCGAGGGCTCCATCGTCCGTGAGGTCTACGACGGCAAGGAGTACGTCGAGGAGCGGCACCGGCACCGCTACGAGGTGAACAACGCCTACCGCGCGGAGCTGGAAAAGAAGGCGGGCATCCTGTTTTCCGGGACCTCGCCGGACGGCAAGCTCGTCGAGTACGTCGAGTACCCGCGCGACGTCCACCCCTACCTGGTCGCCACGCAGGCCCACCCCGAGCTGCGCTCGCGTCCGACCAGGCCGCACCCGCTGTTCGCCGGCCTGGTGAAGGCCGCGGTCGAGCGGCAGAGTTCCAAGTAGCACGACAGTTGTACGGTGGCCGGGGCGCACGCATTCAAAGGGCGGGCGTCCCGGCTTCTTTTGCGCAGGTGGGGAAGGACAGGGCATGACGATCAAGGACGCCCCGGAGGAGTGGGAGATCCGGGCCACGAAGACACCCTTCGTGGGCAACAAGACCTCCGTCCGCACGGACGAGGTGGTCATGCCCGACGGGACGGTGGTCGGCCGCGACTACCAGGTCCACCCGGGTTCGGTGGCCGTGCTCGCCCTGGACGACGAGGACCGGGTCCTGCTCATCCGCCAGTACCGGCACCCCGTGCGGCAGAAGCTGTGGGAGATCCCGGCGGGCCTGCTGGACGTGCCCGGTGAGAACCCGCTGCACGCGGCCCAGCGGGAGCTGTACGAGGAGGCGCACGTCAAGGCGGAGGACTGGCGGGTGCTGACGGACGTCTACACCTCGCCGGGTGGCTGCGACGAGGCGATCCGGATCTTCCTGGCCCGCGGGCTGTCCGAGGCGGAGGGCGAGCGCTTCGAGGTCGAGCACGAGGAGATCGACCTGGAGTACGCGCGCGTGCCGGTCGCCGAGCTGGTGCGGGGGGTTCTTGCCGGGGAGCTGCACAACAACTGCCTCGTGGTGGGTGTGTTGTCGTTGGTCGCGGCGCGGGCCTCCGGCGGGTTGGACGGGTTGCGTTCCGCTGAGGCGGAGTGGCCTGCGCGGCCGTTTGAGGCGTGACGGTTCTTTCGGACGCGCCGTTGTCGTAGCTGCTTCGTTGCGAGGTGCCGGTGCGTCGTGGCTTGTCGCGCCCACGCGGCGGTAGCCGCACATGGATACAGCCCCGCGCCCCTGACACCGGCACTTCCGGAACCGGCGATCCTATGAACCGTTGATCCGATCAGGGGACTCTCCGGTCTCCACCGCCGCGCTCCGCCAGGAACGTTGCAGAGCGTGAACTAGGCTTTTGGTGCCCGATCCGGGGTCACCGGCGGGCTTTGCGCGTGCGGTGGGACGGGAGTGTGGCCCGTGACGGATCAGGCGGTGGACCCAGACGGCGTACGGTTGTCCGGCGAGGGCCAATTCCTGGGGCGGACGCGGGAGTTGAAGGAGCTGCGCGCCGACATCGAGCGGGCGGGACTCGACACGCTCGCCGGCCGCAAGGCACCTCGCGCGCGCGTCCTGCTCATCGCGGGACGCCCCGGCTCCGGCCGCACCGCGCTCGCCGAGGAACTCGTCCGGACGGTCGCAGACCGTTACGACGGGGTGCTGCGCGCCCGGCTGAGCGAACCCGACGGCACCCCCGTGCCGGTCGCGGACGTCGCCCGGGAACTGCTCACCGCGCTCGACGTACCGGCACCGGCCGGCGCCGCCGAGGACGACCTAACGGCGGTGCTGCGCGAAGCCCTCGCGGACCGTCGCGCGCTGCTCCTGCTCGACGACGCGGTGGCCGCGGAACAGGTGGACGCCCTGATTCCGGACGCCCCGGAGTGCCTGGTCGTGGCCGTTTCGGGAGGTCCGCTGACCGGGATCGCGGACGTCCGGCCCTGCACCCTCGGCGGTCTCGACACCAAGGCCGCGCTGGAACTGCTGTCCCGGCACACCGGATCGGTGCGCGTCACCGTGGACCCCCGTTCCGCCGAGAGGCTCGTGGAGGAGTGCCAGGGCCATCCGGCCGCGCTGATGCTGGCGGGGGGCTGGCTCGCCGCCCGGCCCAAGGCGGCCGTCGCCGATCTGGCCAAGCAACTGCATGCGGAGAGTGACGAGGGGAACCCGCTCAGCCGGGTCTTCCAGCTCGTCCACGGCACCCTGCCCGCCGCTGCGGCCCGGACCCTGCGGTTGCTCTCCCTCGCCCCGGCCGGCCTCGTCGACCCGCACACCGCCTCCGCGCTCGCCGGCTGCTCGGTGGCCGAGGCCCGCTCCGCCCTGGACGACTTCGTCGCGCTGGGTCTGCTGCACGCCGTGGAGTCCCCGCTGCCGCAGTACGAGGTCCCCGGCTGCCTGTATCCCCTGCTCAGGGCCCTCGCCGACGCCCAGGACCGGCCGGGCGAGCTCCGGCTGGCCCGCGCCCGCATGCTGGAGCGGACCGTACGGCTGTTGCAGTCCTCCCGGGTCATCACCGAGACCGACAGCCCCGAGGCCCGCGAGAAGCTCCAGGGCATGCCGCCCTCGGTGCGCTTCCCGAGCCCGCGGGCCGCCGAGGACTGGCTGCGCATCCGCAGGCCGGCCCTGCTCGCCTCGGCCCGTCTCGCGGTCGCCGACGGGGAGCTGGACACCCTGGCCCGGCGCCTGATGTCGCAGCTCGTGCGCACGATGGTGGCCCACTTCGGGATGAGGGCGGCGGCCCCCGACCTCTACGTCCTCCACGGCCTCGTCCTGGACGTGGCCGAGCGGCGCGCCCTGCCCCGCGAGAAGGCCGCCGCCCTGCTGAACCTCGCCGACCTGGACGCGCAGACCGGCCGCACCCGGGAGGCGCTGGTCCGGTACCGGGCGGCCCTGGACGCCGGACGGGAGGCGAACGACCCGTATGCGACCGGCCGCGCGATGGAATCCGTAGGCGGCGCGTATCTGGAGCTCGGGGACTACGAGCGGGCCGCCGACTGGTTCGGCCGGGCCCTCGCCCAGCGGCTGGCCCGCGGCGAGCGGGAGGAGGCCGCCCGGCTGTACGGCCGTATCGCCGCCGCCCACACCTGTGCGGGCCACTACGGCGAGGCGGTCAGGAATTGGCGGGCCGCCCTCGCCGGGCACCGCAGGAACGGCGATGTGCCCGCCCACGCACGCGCGTTGAGTGAGCTCGCCCGGGTCCAGGAGTACGCCGGACACCCCGAGGAATCGCTGCGCACCTGCCAGGAGGCCGTGGAGTGGGCGCGGCGCGCCGAGGACCTCCGGCTGCTGGCCGCGCTCCAGGTCAGGCTCGCGGACACGCTGGACCGCCTCGGCGATCCCGCGGCCGCCCAGCTGCACCGCGGCGCCGCCGAACGGCTGCTGGGACAGGAGCTTTCCGGGGGAGAAACCGGCCCCCAGCAGTCCGAGGACCCGAAACAAGGCGAGAATGCCTGCGAAATCCGCAGTACATTCGCTGAAGATTGATGCAATGAAAGGCTAGACAGCGGGAACACCTTCATTAGACTGGCTCTGCCGCACCTTCTCCTGCGGTGTCTCCTGGTGTGCCCACGCATGCCCGGGTATGTGTTGTATTACCCCACACACTCTCTGAGCCAAGGACCGTGATCCACGTGAAGGTCGGCATCCCCCGCGAGGTCAAGAACAACGAGTTCCGGGTGGCCATCACCCCCGCAGGCGTGCACGAGCTGGTGCGCCACGGCCACCAGGTCGTCATCGAGCGCGGCGCCGGCATCGGCTCCTCGATCCCGGACGAGGAGTACGTCGCCGAGGGCGCGCAGATCCTGGACACCGCCGACGAGGTGTGGGCCGCGGCCGACCTGCTGCTGAAGGTCAAGGAGCCGGTCGCCGAGGAGTACCACCGCCTGCGCAAGGACCAGACGCTCTTCACCTACCTGCACCTGGCCGCCTCCAAGGAGTGCACCGACGCGCTCATCGAGTCGGGCACCACCGCGATCGCCTACGAGACCGTCGAGCTGCCCTCCCGGGCGCTGCCGCTGCTCGCCCCGATGTCCGAGGTCGCGGGCCGGCTCGCCCCGCAGGTCGGCGCCTACCACCTCATGCGCTCGGTCGGCGGCCGCGGCGTGCTGCCCGGCGGTGTCCCCGGCACCCAGCCCGCGCGTGCCGTCGTCATCGGCGGCGGCGTCTCCGGCTGGAACGCCACCCAGATCGCCGTCGGCATGGGCTTCCACGTAACGCTGCTCGACCGCGACATCAACAAGCTGCGCGAGGCCGACAAGGTCTTCGGCACCAAGGTCCGGGCGATCATGTCCAACGCCTTCGAGCTGGAGAAGGCCGTCCTGGACGCCGACCTCGTGATCGGCGCGGTGCTCATCCCGGGCGCCAAGGCCCCGAAGCTGGTCACCAACGAGCTCGTCTCCCGGATGAAGCCCGGAAGTGTCCTTGTCGACATCGCGATCGACCAGGGCGGCTGCTTCGAGGACTCCCGCCCGACCACGCACGCCGAACCGACCTTCCAGGTCCACGACTCGGTCTTCTACTGCGTCGCCAACATGCCCGGCGCGGTGCCCAACACCTCGACCTACGCGCTCACCAACGCCACGCTGCCCTACATCGTCGAACTGGCGAACCGCGGCTGGGTGGAAGCCCTGCGCCGCGACCCCGCGCTCGCCAAGGGCCTCAACACCCATGACGGCAAGGTCGTTTACCGGGAGGTCGCGGAGGCGCACGGGCTGGAGCACGTCGAGCTGGAGTCGCTGCTCGGCTGAGCCTGTGACCTCGGCAGAGAGCTAAGTCACCTTTTCGCGAAGGCGATACGTCAACAAGACGCGTCAACGAGGCACATGCGGCCGGACCTTGCCCACAAGGTCCGGCCGGATGTGTGTATGGTCACTTTGCGACTCTCGGTCAACTCGCGTCGAACGTAACCCTTGAACCGATTCGTACACCGGCGAAACCTGCCGTGCGACTGCCGTACGCCCTTGACAGCGGGATGTTTCATTGCCGACACATCCTGCCGGGTCCGGCGGATTGTGTTGCTGTGAACACCCGACACGCCATAGAGTCGCCAACCGTCGGCATGGTGCCACGCTGACCTTGTCTAGAAGTTTCCTGGTCACCAAGGAGGTAAGACGACTTGTGAATGAGTCGACATTTTCTCCCGGGGGTGGTCAACCAGGAATGCCTGCCGGGGCCCAGAGCCCCGCAGGGTTCGAGGCTGTCGGCTCCGTCGCGGTGCGCACCTTCGCAGCCCACCAGAGTCCGCAGACCGTGCGGACAGCACACCAGAGCATGGATGGCCATCACGTGAACGCCATGGCCGGCGACGGAAGTGGCGCGCCCCACAACCACTTCGCCGACTACGACGAACTGCCCGAGGGGCACTTCTACGACCCCGACGCCGAGTACGAGCCCGATCCGGAGTACGCGGCCACGCTCGCGCCCGACGCGGCCCGCCAGCGCCGTGAGCGCGTCGGTCCGACGGGCCGGCCGCTGCCGTACTTCCCGATCCCGGGCCCGCTGACCGACCACGGCCCCGCGAAGATCATCGCGATGTGCAACCAGAAGGGCGGCGTCGGCAAGACCACGTCGACCATCAACCTGGGTGCCGCGCTCGCGGAGTACGGCCGGCGCGTGCTGCTCGTGGACTTCGACCCGCAGGGCGCGCTGTCGGTGGGTCTCGGTGTCAACCCGATGGAGCTCGACCTCACCGTCTACAACCTGCTCATGGAGCGGGGCATGGCGGCCGACGAGGTCCTGCTGAAGACCGCGGTCCCCAACATGGACCTGCTGCCGAGCAATATCGACTTGTCGGCGGCGGAGGTCCAGCTGGTCTCCGAGGTCGCCCGCGAGTCGACATTGCAGCGCGCCCTGAAGCCGCTCATGGCCGACTACGACTACATCGTGATCGACTGTCAGCCCTCGCTCGGCCTGCTCACGGTCAACGCCCTGACGGCCGCGCACAAGGTGATAGTGCCTCTGGAGTGCGAGTTCTTCGCCCTGCGTGGTGTCGCACTGCTGACGGAGACCATCGAGAAGGTCCAGGAGCGGCTCAACCCGGAGCTGGAGCTCGACGGGATCCTCGCCACGATGTACGACTCGCGCACGGTCCACAGCCGTGAGGTCCTGGCCCGCGTGGTCGAGGCGTTCGACGACCACGTCTACCACACGGTCATCGGGCGCACGGTGCGCTTCCCGGAGACCACGGTCGCCGGTGAGCCGATCACCACGTACGCCTCCAACTCCGTCGGTGCCGCCGCCTATCGCCAGCTCGCCAGGGAGGTGCTCGCCCGGTGTCACGCCGAGTGAGTCTGCCGGGGGCCGACGAACTGTTCCGTACGACAGGGGGAATGGCGCTCCAGGCGTCCACTCCCCGGCGGGGGGCCAACGGCGAGGCCCGGGTACCGGCTCCCGCGGGGGAGTCCGACGGGGCCGCGGCCGAGGACGCGCCGCAGTCCGTGCCCGCGCAGGGCGGGGACGGCGAAGGGGCCGAGCACGTGGCGGCCGACGCCGAGTCCGCGGAGGCGGGCGAGTCCCGTCTCCGGGCCGCTGCCGCCGAGCGCTCCGCGCGGCGTCAGGAGGCGCAGGAAGGTTCTGCCCCGGCCGCCGGCGCGCAGCCGCGCGGCAAGCGCGGCCGGTCGCCCGCCCGGCGGCCCAGTGGGCGCGAGCGCCACGACGAGAAGATCACCGTGTACGTGTCGGCCGAGGAGCTCATGGATCTGGAGCACGCCCGTCTCGTGCTCCGGGGTGAGCACGGGCTGGCGGTGGACCGCGGGCGGATCGTCCGCGAGGCGGTCGCCGTGGTGCTGGCCGATCTGGAGTCCCGCGGGGACGCGAGCATCCTCGTCCGCCGGCTGCGTGGGCGGTAGCGGTAGCCTGCGGAGGCCATGACCTCGAACGACTCTTCCGTCCCCGGCCCCGGCGGCCCCGCCGGACGCCGGCGTGCGCTGGGCCGGGGGCCGGGCGCTGCGCCGGTTGCACCGGGGGCAGCGGCGACGCCGGTCAGGTCTGAGCCGGAGACCGAGGGCGCGGGGTCTGAGACTGTCCCGGAGCCCGGGGCTCTGCCGGAGCGGGGTCCGGAGCCGGGGGCCGAGCAGGTCGTGGAGGCCGAACCCGGGGCCGGGCCCGAGCCGGCGGTGGAGGCTGAACCCGAGCCGGAGCCCCCGGCCGTCACGGCGCCCGAGGCGGTCACGGCGTCCCAGGCGGTTACGGCGTCCGAGGCCGTGTCCGAGGCCGTCACGGAGCCTGGGATCGGTCCGGTGCCGGAGATCGGCCCGACGCCCGAGGCCGCTCCTACGGGTTCGCGCGAGGACGAGGCCGACGGGGTCTTCAAGGTCCGGCTCGCCAACTTCGAGGGTCCCTTCGACCTCCTCCTCCAGCTCATCTCCAAGCACAAGCTGGACGTGACCGAGGTCGCGCTCTCCAAGGTCACCGACGAGTTCATGTCCTACATCCGGGCCATGGGGCCGGACTGGGACCTCGACGAGACGACCGAGTTCCTCGTCGTGGCCGCCACCCTGGTCGACCTGAAGGCGGCCCGGCTGCTGCCCGCCGCACAGGTGGAGGACGAGGCCGACCTGGCGCTCCTGGAAGCCCGGGACCTGCTCTTCGCGCGGCTGCTCCAGTACCGCGCCTACAAGCAGATCGCGGACATCTTCAACCGGCGGCTCGACGAGGAGGCCCGGCGCTACCCCCGTACCGTCGGACTCGAACCCCACCACGCGGACCTGCTGCCCGAGGTCGTCATCAGCATCGGGCCGGAGGGGTTCGCGAAGCTCGCCGTGAAGGCGATGCAGCCCAAGCCCAAGCCGCAGGTGTATGTCGACCACATCCACGCGCCCCTGGTGAGCGTCCAGGAGCAGGCGGGGATCGTGGTCGCGCGGCTCAGGAAGCTCGGTGAGGCCAGCTTCCGCCTGCTGGTGGAGGACGCCGACGGCACCCTGACCGTCGTGGCGAGGTTCCTCGCACTCCTCGAGCTGTACCGGGAGAAGGCCGTGGCGCTGGACCAGGAGACCGCGCTCGGGGAACTGGTCGTGCGCTGGACCGGCGGTGAGGGGGAGGCCGAGCCGATGGTGACCGACGAGTTCGACCGACCGCCCGAGCCGCCCAAGGAGGACAAGGCGTGAGCGAGGAGACCACCGAGGCCCCGGCGGGACCGCCGGGCGTCGCCGACCTCGATCTGAAGCCGGCCCTGGAGGCCGTCCTGATGGTCGTGGACGAGCCCGCGACCGAGGAGCACCTGGCGAAGATCCTGGAGCGGCCGAAGCGGCAGATCACCAGGGCGCTGCGGGAGCTGGCCGGCGAGTACGCCGCCCAGGGGCGCGGCTTCGAGCTGCGGCACGTCGCGAACGGGTGGCGGTTCTACACCCGGGCCGCCTACGCCCCGGCCGTGGAACGGTTCGTCCTGGACGGCCAGCAGGCCCGGCTCACCCAGGCCGCCCTGGAGACGCTCGCGGTGGTCGCCTACCGCCAGCCGGTCAGCCGCAGCCGGGTCTCCGCGGTGCGCGGAGTGAACTGCGACGGTGTGATGCGCACCCTGCTCCAGCGGGGTCTGGTGGCGGAGGCGGGCACGGAACCCGAAACAGGTGCGATCCTGTACGTGACGACGAACTACTTCCTGGAGCGGATGGGCCTGCGCGGTCTGGACGAGCTCCCGGAGCTCGCGCCCTTCCTCCCGGAGGCGGAGGCGATCGAGGCCGAGACCCAGGAGGCCGTACCGTCGTTCGATCCGGACGCCCCGGATTCCGAGGACGCAGACGACAAGACGGAACTTTGATGCGAAGCAGCAGCGGCAGGAACAGCAGCGGAAACAACGGCGGGAGCCGTGGTGGCAACAGCGGCGGCCGCGGTGGGAACAGCGGTGGTCGCGGCGGGAGCACCGGAGGACGCGGCAACTACCGCGGCGCCGGCAACGACCGCGACGACAAGCAGGGCGGCCGGCCGAAGAAGCCCCGCCCCGAGGAGCGCCGCTACGACGTGGGTCCCGGCGCCTCCCCGGACGGCCCGAAGTCGGGGCGCGGCGCCTCGGCGCGCGGCGGTGCCAAGGGCGGGCCGAAGCAGGGCCAGGGCACCGGGCGCGGCCGGTGGGTGCCGGCGACCTCCCGCGAGTACGAGGCGCGGGCCGAGGAGCGCAACCGGGAGCGGTACGCCGGCAAGAAGGACGTGAAGCTCCCCAAGACCTTCCCGGGCGCCGAGCAGGAGGGCGAGCGGCTCCAGAAGGTCCTCGCGCGCGCGGGCTACGGTTCGCGGCGGGCCTGCGAGGAGCTGATCGAGCAGGCGCGGGTCGAGGTCAACGGCGAGATCGTGCTGGAGCAGGGCAAGCGGGTCGACCCGGAGAGGGACGAGGTCAGGGTCGACGGCCTGACGGTGGCGACGCAGTCGTACCAGTTCTTCTCGCTGAACAAGCCCGCCGGTGTCGTCTCCACGATGGAGGACAACGAGGGCCGGCAGTGCCTCGGTGACTACGTCACCAACCGTGAGACGCGGCTCTTCCACGTGGGACGGCTCGACACCGAGACCGAGGGCGTCATCCTGCTCACCAACCACGGCGAGCTGGCCCACCGGCTGACCCACCCCAAGTACGGCGTGAAGAAGGTCTACCTCGCGCACATCGTGGGCCCGATCCCGCGGGACCTGGGCAAGCGGCTCAAGGACGGCATCCAGTTGGAGGACGGGTACGCGAAGGCGGACCACTTCCGGGTCGTCGAGCAGACCGGCAAGAACTACCTCGTCGAGGTCACCCTGCACGAGGGGCGCAAGCACATCGTCCGCCGGATGCTCGCCGAGGCGGGCTTCCCGGTCGACAAGCTGGTCCGGGTCGCCTTCGGCCCCATCACCCTGGGCGACCAGAAGTCGGGCTGGCTGCGGCGGCTGTCCAACACCGAGGTCGGCATGCTGATGAAGGAAGTCGACCTGTAGTCCCACCCCGCGCGTGTGCGGCCGGTTCCGGAATCCTCCGGGGCCGGCCGATGCGTTTTCGCCCCGCCGCACGTCTGTATTCGTGACGGAGGGAGTGGGGATGGACCAGAGGAACGGCAACCGTGGCGAGGCGTGTCCGGCGGCGCTGGAGGGCGGTGTGCGGCCTGCGCGGCCCGGCGGGGTCCCGGGGGCTCGGGAGAGGTCCGGGCGGCCGCTGAGGGGCCGCTGCGGCGCTCCGGCGGAGGTGCGGTCATGAGCGCGGGGGAGTTGCTGGAGCGCTCGCTCGCCTACGCGCTGGGCAGCGTGGCGGGATCACGGCAGGTGGCGCTCGACCGGGACACGCCGTGCGCCGAGTGGGACCTGGGCGAGCTGCTGGGGCACCTCGACGACTCGCTGGACGCGCTGTACGAGGGGCTGAGCGGCGGGCGGATCGGACTGCTCCCGCAGGCCGACCGGGTCTGCGGCTTCCGTACGCGCGCGTGTGCCGTGCTCGGCGCCTGGGCCGCCGGGCCGCCCGAGGGCGTGCTGGTGGGTGAACGCCCGCTGGACGTGCGGGTGATGGCCGCCGTCGGCGCCGTCGAGATCACCGTGCACGGCTGGGACGTGGCCCGGTCCTGCGGCCGGCTGCGGCCCATCCCGGAGGCTCTCGCGGCCGAACTCCTGTCCGTCGCCCAGTGTGTGGTGGGGGAGGAGGACCGGGGCGTGCGGTTCGGCGCTCCGGTCGCCGTGCCGTCCGGCGCGCGATTCGAGACCCGGCTTCTGGGGTTCCTGGGGCGGGACTTCCGAGAGGCCGGCTGACCCCGGGTTCGTATGCGGCCGGGCTCCGAACGCGCTTCTGGGGGCTTGCCGAACCCGGACACCCTCTTTATAGTCGTAGTGACTATTAGTCATTCTGACCATAAAGGGGGTGAGCGGGTGTGTCCGTTCCGCCCGGCTACGACAAGTACGCCCACGAACCCTTCGCCGTCACCGTCGACCTCGCCGTCCTCACGGTCGCCGAAGGTGCCCTGCACGTGCTGCTCGTGGAGCGTGGGCAGGAGCCGTACGCCGGACACTGGGCGCTGCCCGGCGGATTCGTGCACCCGGACGAGTCGGCGGAGACCGCGGCCCGGCGCGAACTCGCCGAGGAGACCGGCCTGTCGGACCTCTCCGGGCTGCATCTCGAGCAGTTGCGGACCTACAGCGAACCCGACCGCGACCCCCGGATGCGGGTCGTCTCCGTCGCGTTCGCCGCACTGCTGCCCGACCCGCCCGAACCGCACGGCGGCAGCGACGCGGCCGAGGCCCGCTGGGTGCCGTACGACAAGGCCGGGCCGCTCGCGTTCGACCACGACCGCATCCTCGCCGACGCCCGCGAACACGTCGGCGCCAAGCTCGAGTCCACCTGCCTCGCCACCGCCTTCTGCCCGCCCGAGTTCACCCTCGGCGAGCTCCAGCAGGTGTACGAGACCGTGTGGGGCAGCGCCCTGGACCGCCCCAACTTCCGCCGCAAGGTGCTCGCCACGCCCGGCTTCGTCGAGGCCGTCCCCGGCGCCGCGCGACTGACCGGCGGCCGCGGCAAACCGGCCGCGCTCTACCGCGCGGGACCGGCCACCGCGCTGCGCCCCCCTCTCCTCCGACCGTCCCCGGAAGGACGCCCCGCATGACCATGATCGTGACCCAACGCGCCGCCACCGGCACCCTCCTCGGCCTCGCCCTCGGAGACGCCCTCGGCTTCCCGACCGAGTTCAACGACGTGCCGTCGATCCTCGCCAAGTGCGGGCCATGGCGGGAGATGGAGCTGATCACACCCGCGGTGGTCAGCGACGACACGCAGATGACACTGGCGGTGGGCCGGGGGCTGCGGGCGGCGATGGACCGGGGAGTGCTCGGGCCCGAGATGGCGGAGCCGGTCCGGCGGGAGTTCATCGCGTGGAACCGGTCCCCGGAGAACAACCGCGCCCCGGGCAACACCTGCCTGAGAGCCTGTGACCTGCTGGAGCGCACGGATCTGCCCTGGCAGGAGGCCAGCCAGATCGGCTCCAAGGGCTGCGGCGCCAACATGCGGGTCGCTCCCGTCGGACTCGTCCCCGGCCTCAGTGACGAACAGCGGGCGGGCGCAGCCCAGTTGCAGGCCGCGCTCACCCACGGCCATCCGACGGCACTCGCCGCGTCCGACCTCACCGCGCGTGCCGTACGGCTGCTCGCGCAGGGCACCGCACCGGGCGAACTGGTCGGGCTGCTGCGGTCGTACGCCCTGGTGAACCGGGGCCAGTACCACGAGCGTTGGCTCGGTGACCTGTGGACGAGGAGCCAGGACCCGACGCCCGGGCAGTTCATCGCTCGGGGCTGGGACGAGTGCCTCGCGGTCCTCGACCGGCTCGACGCGGCCGTGCGCGGCGCCTCACCCGAGGACGACCCGTGCCTGGCCACCGGAGCGGGCTGGATCGCCGAAGAGGCCCTGGCGACCGGGCTGTTGTGCTTCCTCCAGTTCCCCGACGAGCCGCTGACGGCCCTGCGGCGGGCCGCGTGCAGCTCCGGCGACTCCGACTCGATCGCCTGCCTGACGGGTGCCTTCGCGGGCGCCCATCTGGGAGCCGAGGCGTGGCCCGTCGAGTGGGCCGACCGGATCGAGTACGGCAGCGAACTGGTGACGCTCGGGGCGCTCTGGGACGCCTGACGACCCGGACGCCGTCCCCGTCCGGCTACCGTCCGGGGTTCAGCTCGCGCCGGTACCAGGTGCCCGGCCTGCCACCGAGTGCGGCCGGGTCGGCCGGCCCGACGGGGACGAACCCGGCCTTCACCAGCACCCTCCGGGACGCGATGTTCACATGGGCGGTGGCCGCCCGCAGGGTGCGCAGTCCGTACCGCGTCGCCGCCAGGTCGCACAGCTCCAGCACGGTCGCGGTCGCGGTGCCGCGGCCGGCCGCGTGCTGCGCGACCCGGTAGCCCAGCACGGCGGTTCCGTCCTCCAGGTCATACAGGTTGAACCGGCCCAGCACCGAGCCGTCCCCGGCGACGAGCACATGGAAGACGCAGACGCCCGCCTCCTGTTCGGCCAGCAATGCGTCGAACCGTTCGGTGAACCGGTCGAAGTAGGCGTCGCCGCGGTCGGAGACCGAGGCGGCGAAGTAGGCGCGGTTCGCCAGCTCGAAGGCCAGGACCGCCGGGGCATGACCGGCGTGGAGCCGCTGCAGCTCGGGCACCGCGCGACTCTACCCGGCCGGTGCGCCGGGCCGGCGCCCTAGGCGAGCTCGATCGAGTCCCCGCTGACCCTGATCTGCTTCTCGGGCAGCGGCTGGTCGGCCGGCGGGTTGGCCACCGAGCCGTTGGTGATGTCGAACTTGCTGCCGTGGCAGGGGCAGTTGATGGTGCCGCCGGACACGCTGGTCACCTGGCAGCCCTGGTGGGTGCAGATGCTGGAGAAGGCCTTGAACTCGCCCTTCTTCGGCTGGGTGACGACGACCTTCTCGTCCTTGAAGATCTTCCCGCCGCCGACCGGGATCTCGCTCGCCTTCGCCAGTTCGGTGCCGGCCTGCACCGAACTCGCCCCGGAGTCGCTGTTCTCGTCGCCGTACTCGCCGCAGCCGACGGTCAGCGTGGCCGCGCCCGTCGCGAGAAGGATCGTGCGCCGCGTCGGGCTGTGCGTCATGTCGTGACTCCGAAGGTGCGGAAGAACCAGAGGGCGGAGGTCAGCCAGAGGATCGTGAGCGCGGTGAAGACGAGCCCGCCGACGATCGGCAGCAGCCATCCGGGCAGTCGCTCCGAGCGGAGCAGCAGCATCTTGGCACTGAACACGCCGAAGAAGAAACAACCCAGCAGGGAGTGCCACAGAACGCGTGATTCGTACGACTGGAAGCCCAGCGCGTACAGGCAGTGCACCGCGACCGGCACCGCGAGGAGGAACGCCGCCCGGCCGGACCAGCGGTGCAGGGTGGCGGACCAGCTCGGGCCCGGCAGCCTGCCGTACACCATCAGCGCCGAGGCGAGCTGTACGAGCGCGAAGAAGAACGCGGCCGTCGCCAGCCACGACTTCACCGCTCCGGTGCTGCTGAAACCGGCGAGGTTGAAGGCCGTCCCCGCCGGGTCGTGGACCTTGCCGTAGGCGCCCAGGGCGACCGCCACCGCGGCGGCGACCAGGGCCGGGACCAGATAGCGGGCCGCGCCGGGGCCGCGCTGGGGTTCGGGCGAGGGCCAGCTCTGGGTGGCCGCGTTCGGGTCGACGGTCATGATCGGCTCCCTCGGGCGGGGTCAGGGGGTTACCGGACGGGCCGTGAGCTGCTGCCCGTCGACCGTCACCGCACCGGTCTCCGGGTCGATCCCGGGTGCCGGGGACGGCTTGCCGTCGCGCTTGAGGATGCCGACCTGCTCGCCGTCCGGCAGGACGATCCAGCCGCCCTCGATCCTCGCGCCGGCCACATTGCCGTTCGCCCGGTAGAACCCGGACGACTTCTCCGTGCGGCCGATGGTGAAGGCGTGTCCTCCGCTGCCGACGTGGGCCGTGCCGCGGATCTGCCTGGCGCCCTTCACCCTGGCGTCGAGGCTCGCGCCGCCCTTGCCGGTGAGCCGCAGGCTGCCGTCGTCCTTCACGTCGCCCTGGAGCCACGACTCGACGTTGCGGCCGTCGCAGACGTACGCGATCGCCTTGTCGTCGCGCACGGTGATCGCGACCGCCGAGGAGTCGTCGTCCGTGCGGCCCGTGTAGACGCCCTCGGGCACGGCGGTCCGGGCCGGGGACGGACTGGGCGGCGCCGACGGCTGTGCCGGTGCGGTGCCCGGTGACGCCTTGGTGCCGGGCGACGGCTTCCCGGACGCGGACGGCTGCACGGCCGCCGAGGTCGGCTTCTCTCCCGTGGTGGCGTTGAGCGACAGCATGAACAGGCCGAGCAGCAATCCCGCCAGCAGTGTCAGCAGCGGTCCGGAACGCTTCATGAAAGGGCCTCCCCCGAGGCGGGTTTCCTGCCCATGAGAGCGGACCCGGGATCCCGCGTCCAGAGGCGCACGGGGGTGTTCTCACCCCATGTAGCGGAACTGCGACATTCAGGTGACATCGGCACGGGCCGGGAGGCCGTCTCAGGAGGCGGGCGCCGCGCGCCCGCACCTCGGGGGCTGACTAGGCTGGTCGGACAGAGAGCCGGGTTGTACATCAGCAAGGAGCAATGCCGTGGCGGTACGAGCGGTCCGGGGCGCCGTCCAACTCGAGAAGGACGAGGCCGGCCACATGGACGAGCAGGTCGGGGCGCTGCTCACCGCCATCATGGAACGGAACGAGCTGACCGCGGACGACCTGATCAGCATCTGGTTCACCGCCACGCCCGACCTGCACAGCGACTTCCCGGCGGCCGCGGCCCGCAAGCTCGGCATCGTCGACGTACCCCTGATCTGCGCCCAGGAGCTGGACATCGAGGGCGCCATGCCCCGGGTCGTCCGCGTCCTCGCGCACATCGAGTCCGACCGGCCACGTGCCGACATCGCGCACGTCTACCTCGGCGCCGCGGCCGCCCTGCGCAAGGACATCGCCCAGTGAGGACCGCACTCGTCATCGGGACCGGGCTCATCGGGACGTCCGCCGCGCTGGCACTGGCGGGGCGGGGCGTCACCGTCCACCTCGCCGACCACGACCCCGAGCAGGCCCGCACGGCCGCCGCGCTCGGCGCGGGCACCGACGAGCCGCCCCAGGGGCCCGTGGACCTCGCGATCGTCGCCGCGCCGCCCGCGCACGTGGCGGGAGTGCTCGCCGACGCCATGCGGCGGGGCACGGCCCGCGGGTACATCGACGTGGCCAGCGTGAAGGGCGGGCCCCGGCGGGAGCTGGAGGGACTCGGACTCGACCTCTCCTCCTACATCGGCACGCACCCGATGTCCGGGCGGGAGAAGTCCGGGCCGCTGGCCGCCTCCGGGGACCTCTTCGAGGGGCGGCCCTGGGTGCTGACCCCGACCCGGGACACCGACACCGAGGTGCTGAACCTCGCGCTGGAACTGGTCTCGCACTGCCGCGCGGTGCCGGTGGTCATGGACGCCGACGCCCACGACCGTGCCGTGGCGCTCGTCTCGCACATGCCCCACCTGGTGTCCAGCATGGTCGCCGCCCGGCTCGAGCACGCCGAGGAGGCCGCCGTACGGCTGTGCGGCCAGGGCATCCGGGACGTGACCCGGATCGCCGCGTCCGACCCCGGGATGTGGATCGACATCCTCTCCGCGAACCCGGGCCCGGTGGCCGATCTGCTCACCGAACTCGCCGGGGACCTGGAGGAGACCGTGCAGGCCCTGCGGGCGCTCCAGTCCGCCGACGAGGCCAAGCGGGGCGAGGGCACGTCAGGGATCGAGGACATGCTGCGGCGGGGGAACGCCGGGCAGGTGCGGGTGCCCGGCAAGCACGGGTCCGCTCCCCGGGTGTACGAGGTCGTGGCCGTGCTCATCGACGACCAGCCGGGGCAGCTCGCGCGGATCTTCGCGGACGCCGGCCGGGCGGGGGTCAACATCGAGGACGTGCGGATCGAGCACGCGACGGGGCAGCAGGCCGGCCTGGTCCAGCTGATGGTGGAGCCGCAGGCCGCACCCGTACTGTCGGCCGCGCTGCGGGAGCGGGGCTGGTCGATCCGGCAGTGAGGGGTTGTGGCGGGGGCCGGTGGTGTGGGGTGCCGTCGGTGCGGGTTGTCGGTGGTGCGGGTTGTGGGTGCTGCGGGTTGTGGGTGCCGCCTCGGGCGGCCTCGCGGTCGCCGGGCTCGCGCCGCCTCGGACGGCCTAGCGGCCTGTTGA
>NZ_LJBR01000329.1 GCF_001282115.1 Streptomyces sp. NRRL B-24085
CCCGCGGACACCCACCAAGCCTCTGTCCCCAGACACCCTCCGCCAGATACCTTCACCTCGTGGCGATGTTTCGACTTCAAGGCAGCAAGGTGCTCGCCGTCGACATGACCGGGGACGCCGTGAAGGCGAAGAACGGCTCCATGGTCGCGTACGACGGACAGATGCAGTTCAAAAAGCTCAGCGGCGGCGGTGAGGGGATCCGGGGCATGGTCACCCGGCGCATCACCGGCGAGCAGATGACCGTGATGGAGGTGTCGGGGCACGGGACGTGCTGGTTCGCGGACCGGGCCTCGGAGATCAACCTCGTCAGTCTCCAGGGGGACAAGCTGTACGTGGAGTCGAGCAACCTGCTCGCGACCGACGCGGGCCTGCGCACCGGAACCAGTTTCACCGGCATGCGCGGCGCCTCGCAGGGCAACGGACTCTTCACCACGACCGTGGAGGGCCACGGCCAGGCGGCGATCATGTCGGACGGGCCGGCGGTCGTCCTCCGCGTGAGCCGCCAGTACCCCCTCACCGTCGACCCGGGCGCCTACATCGCCCATCAGGGGAACCTCAACCAGTCGTTCCAGTCCGGTGTGACCTTCCGCACCTTCATGGGCGAGGGCGGCGGCGAGGCCTTCCAGATCCGCTTCGAGGGCGACGGCCTGGTGTACGTCCAGCCCAGCGAGCGCAACACGATCGCGGGGGATGTGTGATGCCGTTCCGCGAGATCAACTCCAAGATGGTCGAGGCGACCGTACTCCCCGGCCAGCGCCTGTTCAGCCAGCGAGGCGCGATGCTGGCGTACAAGGGCGAGGTGTCCTTCACCCCGAACATGCAGGGCGGCCAGGGCGGGGTCATGTCGATGATCGGCCGCCGCGTGGCCAACGAGGACACGCCCCTGATGACGGTGGAGGGCAGCGGCACCGTGCTCTTCGGACACGGCGGCCACCACGTCACCGTCGTCAACCTCTCCGGCGACACCCTGTACGTCGAGGCGGACCGGCTGCTCGCCTTCGAGGGCACCCTCCAGCAGGGCACCATGTTCATGGGCTCGCAGGGAGGCGTGATGGGCATGGTGCGCGGCCAGATCAGCGGCCAGGGCCTCTTCACGACCACGCTGAAGGGCCACGGCTCGGTGGCCGTCATGGCCCACGGCGGGGTCTTCGAGGTCCCGATCACCCCGCAGCGCCCGGTCCACGTGGACCCGCAGGCCTACGTCGCCCACTACGGCGACGTCCGCAACAAGCTGTCGACGGCGCTCGGCTGGCGCGACATGGTGGGCCGCGGCTCCGGCGAGGCCTTCCAGCTGGAGCTCAGCGGGAACGGCGTGGTGTACGTCCAGGCCTCGGAGGAGAAGCTGTGAGCCACTACCCGGGCGCGGGCCCCACCGTGTACGACCCGATGACGCTGCCGTCGGACGACAACGTCAACAACTACACCTTCTGCGTGGAGCTCAAGGGGAGCCAGTGGTTCCTGCAGAAGGGGAAGATGATCGCCTACTACGGGCAGATGGATTTCAACGGCATCGGACACGGCCGCCTCGACGGTCTCGTCCGTACGTCGTTCCATTCGCCTCTGCACGCGAGCGACTGGGTCGTGGCGCAGGGCTCGGGCAAGATGCTCCTCGCCGACCGGGCCTTCGACGTCAACTCGTACGACCTCGAAGACGGCAACCTGACCATTCGCTCTGGCAATCTGCTTGCTTTTCAGCCAAGTCTCGCGCTGAAGCAGTCGATCGTGCCCGGCTTCCTCACCCTCATCGGAACCGGAAAGTTCGTGGCCGCCTCCAACGGTCCGGTGGTGTTCATGGAGCCCCCGATCCGGGTGGACCCGCAAGCGCTTGTGGGCTGGGCCGACTGCCCCTCCCCCTGCCACCACTACGACCACGGGTACATGACCGGTCTGATGGGCGGTCTACGTGCGATGACGGGCCTCGGCGGGGCCTCCGGCGAGGAGCACCAGTTCGAGTTCGTGGGGGCCGGGACCGTACTGCTCCAGTCGACCGAGGTTCTGATGGCCGAGCAGGCCACGGGCATGGTCCCGTCCGAGCCCGGAGTGCCCGGCGGCTACGGGGCACCCTCGGGGCAGCCGCAGCAGCCGGGGGCACCGCGCCTTCCCGGACAGCTCGGGGACCTCCAGCGTCGCTTCGGGCTGTGAGCGGTAGTCTGCGGAGTGTGACATCGAACGCGTGCGCACAGTCACACCACCCTCATTAGTTCGCCTTTCAACCTTTTAGGTAGACTTCATTCATGGAGACCGAGACGGCCACGCGCTGGCTGACCGATGCGGAGCAGTGCGCCTGGCGCACCCACCTGGAGGTCAACAGGCTGTTGACGTATCAGCTCGAAAGGGACCTGCAGCCGTTCGGCCTGACGATGAACGACTACGAGATCCTGGTCAATCTCTCCGAGTCGGAGGGCGTACGGATGCGGATGAGCGACCTCGCGGCCGCCACCCTCCAGTCCAAGAGCCGGCTCTCGCACCAGATCACCCGCATGGAGAACGCGGACCTGGTCCGGCGCGAGAACTGCGAGTCGGACCGCCGCGGCCTGTACGCGGTCCTGACCGAGCACGGCATGGAGACGATGAAGAAGGTCGCGCCGCATCACGTGGCGTCCGTGCGGAGGCACTTCATCGACCTCGTACCGCCCGAGTCCCTGACGGAGCTGGACAAGGCCCTGAAGCCGATCGCGGAGCATCTGCGGGGGCAGCGGGGACGCCCCTGACACCGGGGCACGGCTAGGCGAGCGGCAGGCGGAGTTCGAACAGGGCTCCGCCTGTCGGCGCGTCCCGGACCGTGAGCGTGCCGCCGTGCCGGGC
>NZ_LJBR01000033.1 GCF_001282115.1 Streptomyces sp. NRRL B-24085
CGGCAGGCTTCAGGTCGCCCGCCCGCCCCTCCCCGTGACGGAGACCCGCTTGTCCTTCGACATCACCCCGCTCGTCGACCCCGAAGCCTCCGCCGCCAGCCGCCGTCTCGCCTGGCTGGCCTCCGGGGACGACGGCGTGCCGCTCGGATCGGCCTTCCTGCGGCTGTTCACGAAGGAGGGACAGGAGCACCTCGCCGAACTCCAGCTCGCGGTGCACGGCGCCGAGCGCCGGCAGGGCGTCGGAACCCGGCTCCTCGAGGCCGCCGTGGACGCGGCGAGGTCGGAGCGGCGACGGTCGGTGATCGCGCAGGCCGTCCAGGGCTCCCCCGCCGACCTGTTCCTGGCCGCACGCGGCTTCCGGCAGGTCCTGACGCTCACGTACGCCCGCCTCCCGCTGGCCGACGTCGACCGGGCCGCCGTCGAGGCGCTCGTCGAAGTGCCCCACCCCGGCTACCGGTTGACCGAGTGGGAGGGCACCGTGCCGGACGCGCTGGCGCGGTCCTTCGCGGCGTCCCGGCGCGCGATGGACGACATGCCGATGGAGGGCACGGACTTCGGCACGGTCGTCTGGGACGTGGAGCGCGTGGTCGCGGCCGCGGAGGCCGTCGCACGGCGCGGCGAGCTGCTGCACACCGTCGCCGTCCTGGACGCGACGGACGGCGGCGTGGTCGGCTTCTCCGAACTCGTCGTGCCCGGCGACGGGTTGGGCGACGGCCAGCACTACGGCACCGCCGTGCTCCCCGGACACCGGGGGCGCGGACTGGCCCGCTGGATGAAGGCCGCGGCCGTCCGGCACGTCCTGGCACGGCACCCGGCACTGTCCGGCCTGCGCACCGACACCGCGCAGAGCAACGGGCCGATGCTCGCCGTCAACGACTCCCTCGGATACCTGCCGACCCACCAGGCCGTGGAGTACCAGCTCGACCTGTGACGACCGAGCCGACCACCTCCGGTCGCCGCCCGCGGTGCCGCCGGCCTGGTCGTCCGGGCCGCCGGCCTGGTGCGAGACGGCCGGGTGCACGGCCGGCGCACGTCTACGGCTGGTACACGTGCGGTTGCGTGATGGTCAGCGGCTCGAACCCGAGGCGTTCCAGGATGGGGCGGCTGGTGGCCATCGCGTCGACCTGGAGGTACCGGTAGCCCCGCTCCATGGCGGCGCGGGCCCGGTGGGCGACAAGGGCGCGGTAGATGCCACGGCCGCGCCAGCCCTCGACGGTGCCGCCGCCCCACAGCCCGGCGAAGCGGGTGCCGGGCACGAGCTCCATGCGGGCCGCGCTGACCGGCACGTCACCCGCGAGCGCGACGACCGCGACGACGGTCTCGGGATCGTCCCGGAGCCGGGCGAGCAGTTGGTGCCGCAGCCGGGAGCTGTCGGTGCCGAACGCCTTCTCGTGCACGTCCGCCACGAGGTCGACGCCCGCGCGGTCGGTGACCGGGAGGAAGCGGACCCCCTCGGGCGGCTCGACGTCCAGGGTGAGGTCGGCGACCTCGGCGATCATCAGCGTCTCCTCCGGCTCGGGCGTGAACCCGGCCGCCCGCAGCCGCTGCCCGAGGTCGACGGGCAGGTCGTGGCCGTACAGCTTCCACTCGAACTCCCGGCCGAGCCCCGTGTAGTACGCGATCTGCTCGGCGATCGCCGCGTCGGCGCTCGATTCGTCCAGGCCGGACCAGACGACGCCGTTCCAGCCGTGCTCGGCGGCGACCTGACGGACCACCGCGCCGACTCGCTCCACACGTGCCCCGGGACCGTCCGGCTGTGCGCCTTCGCGCATGTCCCGGTCGTAGAGGGCGAGTACCGCAACATGATCCATGCGCTCACTTCACCACCTGGACGCCCGCGCGGCAACGATGTTTACGGCCGCCCCGGTCAGGATGAGCCTAGGCTCGGGGCATGGTCGTGAAAGAGAGCGAACTGCCGTATCTGCGCCGCTGTGTCGAGCTGGCCGCCGAGGCGCTGGAGGCCGGGGACGAACCGTTCGGCTCGGTCCTGGTGGGCGCCGGGGGCGTGATCCTCGCCGAGGACCACAACCGCGTGGCCTCCGGTGACCGCACCCGCCACCCCGAGTTCGAGCTGGCCCGCTGGTCCGCGGCGCACCTCACGCCCGAGGAGCGGGCCGCGGCCACCGTGTACACCTCCGGCGAGCACTGTCCGATGTGCGCCGCCGCGCACGCCTGGGTGGGCCTGGGACGCATCGTCTACGTCGCCTCGTCCGCGCAACTGGCCTCGTGGCTGGAAGAGTCGGGCGTCCCGGCACCGCCGGTGCGGACCCTGCCGGTCAACGAGATCGCCCCGGGCGTCGTGGTGGAGGGCCCGGTGCCCGAGTTCACGGAACGTGTACGACAGTTGCACCACCGGTTCCACCGGCGCTGACCGCCGTCCTCCGGGATGCAGGCCGTCACTCCCCGTGCCTACGATCGGAGGATCCCGGACCAGGTGGAAGACCCGGTCTCCTCCAGTGGCCAGTGGGGGGAGGCGCTCGCCTTGCAGTGGGCACGCCGGGCGACGGCAGCCCATGTCTGTCTGGTCGCCGTCGCCGCGCTCGTCTACATGACGGTCCCCGCCGCGCGCACACCGCTGTGGGCCGTGATCGGCCTCTCCGGCGTCTGCGCCGTGCTCGTCGGCGTCCAGCTGCACCGGCCCGCCCACCGCTGGCCCTGGTGGGCGCTGGCGGCGGGCCTGCTCACCTTCATCACGGGCGACACGTACTACAACGTCCTGGAGGAGTACTTCGACGCCTCCAACCCCTTCCCCTCCCCCGCCGACGCCAGCTACCTCGCCACCTACCCGCTCTTCGCGGCCGGCCTGTACGGCCTCATCCGCTACCGCTGGGCGAGCCACGACCTGCCCAGCCTGCTCGACGCCCTGATCTTCACCGCGGGACTCGCCCTGCCCGTGTGGGTGTACCTGGTGCAGCCGCTCGCCGAGGTGGAGGGCCTGACCTGGCAGCAGCGGGCCATCAGCATCGCCTACCCCCTCGGTGACGTGCTGGTCCTCGCCCTGCTGGCCCGGCTGCTGACCCCGAGCCCGGTCGACGGGCCCAACCGGTCGGTGCAGCTCCTGGTGGTCGGCACGCTGACCCTGCTCGGCTTCGACATCGCGTACGGCATCCTCCAGCTCAACTCCCTCTGGCAGGCCGGCACCCTGCTGGACTCCGGGTGGGTCGTCTTCTACACGGCCTGGGGCCTGGCCGCGCTGCACCCCTCGATGACGGCGCTCACCGCCGCCGTGCCGCAGCGGCAGACCCCGCTCCCGCCGCCCCGGCGGCTCGTGCTGCCGGCTGCGGTCACCCTCGTCGTGCCGGGGATGCTGCTGTACGAGGCGGTCACCCACAGCGCCCACCACTCGGCGGTGATCGGCGCCTTCTCGGCCCTGCTGTTCGTGCTGGTCATCCTGCGGCTGGCGGGCATGGTGGTGGCCCACCGGGGCGCGGTGGCCCGCGAACTGGCCCTGCGCCGGGCGGCCGGGTCCCTGGTGTCCGCGGTCCGGCAGCAGGACGTCGTACGGTCCTGCGAGGCGGCCGTCGCCATGCTGCTGGGGCCGGCGGTCCGCCACCGCACCCTCCTGCTGTCGGCCGAGGAGGCCGCGCCGCTGCATCCCCGCGAGGCCCGGCGGGCGGCCCCGGCCGACCTCGGACCCGATGTCGCGGAACGGCTGGACGGGCTGCCGGCGGTCCAGGTGTGCCCCATGACCTCGCCCGACCGCCCGGCCACCCACGACCCCGGCGTCCTGCTGGTCGCCGGGCCGCCCGGGCCGCTCGCCGAGACGCGCGGCTCCCTGGAGATCCTCGCCTCCCACGCCGGACTCGCCATGGAACGCGTCCTGCTGCGCCAGGAGGTGATCCGCCAGGAGAGCGAGGCCTACTTCCGCACCCTGGTGCGCAACACCTCCGACGTCATCCTGATCGTCGAGGACGACGACACCATCCGGTACGCCAGTCCCTCCGCCGCCGCCGTGTTCGGCACCGCCGACCTCGTCGGCACCTCGCTGCCGGACCTGGTGGACCCCCGCGACCGGCACCGGGCGGCCCGCGAGCTGACCGCCGTACGCGACCACGGGCCGAGCGTCTCCCACGACCACTGGTGGGTGCGGCACCGGTCCGGGCGGGTGGAGGTGGAGGTGCGGTGCAGCGACTTCCGCGACGAGCGGACCGTGGCCGGCCTGGTGGTCACCCTGCGCGACGTGACCGAGCAGCGCAGGCTGGAGCACGAGCTGACGCAGCGCGCCTTCCACGACTCGCTGACCGGTCTGCCCAACCGGACGCTGCTCCTGGAGCGGATCGAACGCGCCCTGCTGCGCGGCCGCCGCGAGTCGTCCCTGACCTGTCTGCTCTTCATCGACCTGGACGACTTCAAGCTGGTCAACGACACCATGGGGCACTCGGCGGGCGACCACCTCCTGCTCGACGTCGGCAACCGGCTGACCCGCACCCTCCGGCGCACCGACACCGCGGCCCGGCTGGGCGGCGACGAGTTCGCCGTACTGATGGAGGACGCCCGGGAGCCGCTGGACGCCGAGCTGCTGGCGGCCCAGGTGGTGCAGACCCTCACCCGGCCCTTCGTGCTGGGCGAGGAGTCGGTCACCGTCTCGGCCAGTGTGGGCGTGGCCACGGCCCGCGACAGCACCGACGCCGAGGAGCTGCTCGGCCATGCCGACCTCGCGCTGTACGCGGCCAAGGCGGCGGGCAAACGGCAGTGGCGGCGCTACCGGCCGATGCTGCACGCCCGCGTGGTGGAGCGGCACGACCTGCAGAGCCGGCTCGCCCGGGCCGTCGCCGCGCAGGAGTTCGCCCTGCGCTATCAGCCCGTCGTGGACATCGACGCGGGCGAGGTGGTCGGCTTCGAGGCGCTGGTGCGCTGGCCGCGGGCCCCGCACCAGCCCGTCTCCCCCGAGCAGTTCATCAGCCTGGCCGAGGAGACCGGGCACATCGCCCCGCTGGGGTCGTGGGTGCTGGAGAACGCCGTCGCCGACATCGCGGGCCTCCAGCAGCTGCCGGGGCCCGCGGCTCCCCCCTACGTGAGCGTGAACGTGTCCGCGCGGCAGTTCCGCGACACCGGGTTCGTGGACCAGGTGGGCCGGGCGCTGCGGACCCCGGGGCTGGCCCCCGGTTCCCTCCAGCTGGAGCTGACGGAGACGGTGCTGCTGCGCCGGGACGCCCAGATCCAGGGTGTGCTCCAGGCCCTCAAGGAGCTGGGGGTGCACATCGCGGTCGACGACTTCGGCACCGGGTTCTCCTCGCTGCGCTACCTGCGGGACTTCCCCATCGACGTACTGAAGATCGACAAGACGTTCATCGACGACATCACGCGTGACGCCCGGCAGGTCGCCCTCGTCGAGGGCATCGTCCGCATCGCCGACACGCTCGGGCTCCAGGTGATCGCCGAGGGCATCGAGGATCCGGCGCAGCGGGACATGCTGGCCGCGATGGGCTGCCGGTTCGGGCAGGGGTTCCTTTTCGCCCGGCCCATGACGGTTCAGCAGAGCGAACGGGTGCTGCGCCAGGACGGCGGCCGCTTCGCCCCGGGTTCCGGTGGCACGAACGGGCGCCCGGCCCGCCGTTCCGCGCCGTCGGCGGCCGCCGGGAAGCGCTCGGCGGACCTGGAGCACCTGCGGCGCACCAGTCCGATGAGCGACGCGGTCATCGACGAGGTGCGCGGCCGCCGCATCCGCTGCCGCGACCACTGGCTCACCGACTTCGCCTCCTGCAACTACCTCGGCTTCGACTGGGACCCGGAGATCGCCGCCCGCATCGATCCGGCGGTTCGCCGGTGGGGCACCCACCCCAGCTGGTCGCGGCTGCTGGGCAGTCCGCGGCTGTACCTAGCGCTGGAGGAACGCCTCGCCGCGCTGCTGGGCGCCCCCGACACCCTGCTGCTGCCGACGCTGACCCTCATCCACGCCTCGGTGATCCCGGTCCTCGCCGACGGCGGTCACGTCTTCGTCGAGGCGAGCGCCCACCGCACGGTGTACGACGGCTGCGTGGTCGCCCGCGGCCAGGGCGCCACCCTGCACCGCTTCCACGCCGAACGGCCCGAGGAACTGGACGCGCTGCTCTCCTCCGTGCCCGCCCGTACCACCCGGCTGGTCTGCATGGACGGCGTGAACAGCATGACCGGCAACATCACCGACCTGCCCGTGCTGGCCGAGCTGTGCCGCCGGCGGGGCGCGGCGCTGTACGTCGACGACGCGCACGGCTTCGGGGTGATCGGGGAGCGCGCCCCGGACGAGCCGTGTCCGTACGGCCGGCGCGGCAACAGCGTGGTGCGGCACACCGGGGAGTCGTACGACGGGATCGTGCTGGCCGGCGGGTTCTCCAAGGCGTACTCGTCGCTGCTGGCGTTCCTCGCGCTGCCCACCGACCTCAAGAACCGTCTCAAGACGACCGCGGCCCCCTATCTGTACTCGGGCCCCTCGCCCACGGCGTCGCTGGCCACGGCTCTGGCCGGCCTCGAGGTCAACGATCGCCGGGGGGACGCGCTGCGGGCCGACCTGTACCGCAAGACCCTGCGGGTGCTCGACCATCTCGCGGAGCTCGACGTGAGCACCCTCAACCGGGACCGGCTGCCCATCGTGGAGATCCCGCTGGCCGACCCGGCCGATCTCGACGCGGTCGCCGCGTTCCTGTGGCAGGAGGGCATCTACGTGACGCTCGCCGCCCACCCGCTGGTGGCCCGGGACCGGGTCGGTTTCCGGGTGCAGATCACGGCCCTCAACTCCGACGAGGACATCGACCGGCTGAACGCCGCGCTGACCGGGCTGGCAGGGCGCTTCCGGCTGCGGCCGCGGACCTGAGGAGGTGGATGCGATGGTGACGACACACAACGACGACGTGGACTGGGACCGCTGGCCGGTCGCCGACTACCTCGCCGAGAACTACCGGGAGTTGCACCCCGCGGACGCCGAGGTGATCGCCCACCACTCCGCGTTCTACCGGCGTCTGCCCCCGGGCGGGATCGCGCGCTCGGTGGAGTTCGGTGCCGGGCCCAACCTGTACCCGCTGATCCTCGCGTCCGCGGCGAGCCGGCACGTGGACGCCGTCGAGGCCGGCGCGGGCAACGTGGCCTATCTGCACCGGCAGATCGTCTGCGGTCCGGACGCGAGCTGGCTGCCGTTCCACGCCCTGTGCCGGCGTCTCGATCCCGGTCTGCCGCGGACCCTCGCGGGGTCGCTGGCGCAGGTGCACGTCGTGCACGCGGACGTCCGGGACCTGGAGCCGGGCGGCTACGGGCTGGCGTCCATGCACTTCGTCGCCGAGGGGGCCACGGAGGACTTCGCCGAGTTCGCCGACTTCTGCCGGGCGTTCGCCCGCTGTGTGGTGCCGGGCGGCTACCTGGTGGCCGCGTTCATGGAGAACATGCCGACCTACCGCATCGGACCGACCTCGCGCTGGCCGGGCTGTCCCGTGTCCCCGGAGTCCGTCACGGAGGTGTTCGCACCCCTCACCCGGGAGCTGTCCGTCACCCGCGTCGACGCCGATCCGACGCTGCCGGACTACGGGGACTCCGGGATGGTGCTGCTCACGGCGGTGACGGCGGACGGGCGGCGGTGAGCGGACACGGACAGTGCGGCCCGGTCCGTGATCCCGCTCGTCCGGAGGCGTACGGCCACCGGGCCGCTTATCGTGATCGAGGGCGCCGATGGGCGTCCTTGGAGGCATGGATGCTCGCCAAGGTGACGAGGCGGCGATGCGCCGTGTCCGGAGCCGTGGGGCTGGCCCTGCTCGGCGCCGGGCT
This sequence comes from Streptomyces sp. NRRL B-24085, assembly GCF_001282115.1. GTDB lineage: Bacteria > Actinomycetota > Actinomycetes > Streptomycetales > Streptomycetaceae > Streptomyces. The sequence goes on from NZ_LJBR01000033.1 coordinate 7,732, forward strand.
GCCGGCCGTGGCCGCGGACGGCTCCGGACCGGACCTGTCGCGCTTCTACAGCCAGAAGATCAAGTGGTCGAAGTGCGTGGGCATGGAGACACCGAAGGACCTGCAGTGCGGCAAGGTCACGGTGCCCCTCGACTACACGAAGCCCCGCGCGGGCACCCTCGACCTGGCACTCGCCCGCTACCGGTCCACGGCCCGGCACAAGCGTGGTTCGGTCCTGATCAACTTCGGCGGCCCGGGCGGTGCGGGCGTCCCCGCGCTCGCGGCCGGCGGCGACGACTTCATGGGCCTGACCGACGAGTACGACGTCGTGTCCTTCGACCCGCGCGGCGTGGGCAGGTCCTCGCCGGTGAGCTGCGGCGCCGGCACCGACGAGGCGCTCGCGGCCACCGACGACGAGACGGCCGTCGCCCAGGACCCGCGGTCGGTGCTCGGGAGGCTGCGGGACGCGGCCGCCCAGTGCGCCAAGCACTCCGGGCCCGTGCTCCGGCACATCGGCACGGTGAACGTCTCGCGCGACCTGGACGTCATGCGCCAGGCCCTCGGCGACAAGAAGCTCAACTACCTCGGGTTCTCCTACGGCAGCCGGCTCGGGGCGGTGTACGCGGCCCAGTTCCCGAAGAAGGTGGGCCGGCTGGTGCTGGACGGGGTGGACACCCTGACCGAGCCGCTGTCCGAGCAGGGCGTCGCGGGCGCCGCCGGTCAGCAGACGGCGCTGGAGGACTTCGTCGACTGGTGCGTGAAGGACATCGCCTGTCCGTTCGGCACCGACGCGCGCGGTGCCCGGGAGCAGGTCCTGCGCCTGGTGGCGTCGCTGGACGAGGACCCGGTGCCGACGGACTTCGGTCCCGCCTTCACCGGCCAGGACCTCGTGGGGGCCATCAGCCAGGCCCTCTACAGCGAGGACCTGTGGCCCTCGCTGGAGCGGGCGCTCGCCGAACTGGTGGAGGACGGCGACACGACGGGCGTCATCGCCTTCGCGGGCGGCGGCTCCGGTTTCCTCACCCGCGCGCGCCCGCCCTCCGACGACCCGACGAACACCCCTCTCTCCGACGTGGAGGACGTGCCCTTCGACAATCTTCCGGCGGCACTGATGGCGGTCAACTGCGCGGACGATCCCGACCGCCCCGGCGCCGACCGGATCGCCGGGGACCTGACCCGGCTGCGCGCCGCCTACGAACAGGCGTCCCCGGTGTTCGGGCGCTACCGGCTCACCGAGTACCTCATGTGCTACGGCCGCCCGAAGGGCACCGACTTCATCCGCGAGAAGGTCCGCGACGTCCGCACCCCGAAGATCCTGCTCGTGGGCACCCGCGGCGACCCGGCGACGCCGTACCGCTGGACCGTGGAGACCGCCGAGCGCCTCGGCGACTCGGCCGTGGTCCTCGACAACAAGGGCGGGGGCCACACCGGCTACGGCTCCTCCAAGTGCGTGCACCGCAAGGTCGACGACTTCCTGCTGTACGGCAGCCTGCCGCCCGACGGCAGCTCGTGCGGGGCCGAGAACGAGGACTGAGGGCGGCCCGCTAGGACTCCCAGTGGGCGAGCCGGTGCATGGCCGTCGCCGCGCCGGTGAAGCCGTCCTCGCCGAGCAGCTCGCGCAGTTCGGCGTTGAAGCGGTCGATCTCCGGCCGGGCGGCCCGCAGGGCGTCGGTCCCGGCGTCGGTCAACTCCAGGACGACGGCCCGGTGTTCGCGCGGGTGCGTGTCCTTGGTGACGAGTCCGGCCGCAGTGAGCCGTCCGACCAGCCCGGTCACCGCCGACTCGCGCAGGCCGAGCGTGCGGGCCAGCCGCTGCTGGGTGATGCCCGGCTCGTCGTGCACGGCGAACAGCGCGCCGAGCTGGGCCGTGGTGACGCCCGCGGCGGCCAGGCAGCGCCGGTCCGCGGTGGTGCGCAGGCGGTGTGCGGCCCGCTGGAGCAGGAAGTAGAGGCGCTGGTCGTCGGGCTCGGGCATGGGCCGATGTTGACAGACGGGAGGGACGGGCGCCAGTCTCACTTCACCAGTGAAGTGAGGTGGACAGAGATGACTCGGACCCTGGACCTGGAGCTCGCCCGGAAGGTGCTGGCGGACCAGCCCTTCAGCAGGCTGGTCGGCGCCCGGCTGACCGCCTTCGAGGAGGGCGCGGCGACACTCGAGTTCGACATCCGCGACGACCTGCTCCAGCAGCACGGCACCGTGCACGGCGGAGTGCTCGGTTACGCGGCGGACAACGCGCTCACCTTCGCGGCGGGTTCGGCGGCCGGCCCAGCGGTGACCACGGCCGGTTTCGCCATCGACTTCCTGCGGCCGGCCCGCGGTGAGGTGCTGCGGGCCCGCGCCCGGGTCGTCCGGGCCGGCCGCACCCGCGTGGTGTGCCGGTGCGACCTCAGCACCGTGGACGCGGAGGGCGCCGAGACCCTGTGCGCGGTGGCCCAGGGCTCGATCGCCGTCCTCGAACCGCTCCCCGCGTGAGCGGTCAGAACTCCACCGGGTCCCGCACGATCGGGCAGGTCATGCAGTGCCCGCCGCCGCGACCGCGCCCCAGTTCGGCGCCGACGATGGTGACGACCTCGATCCCGGCCTTGCGCAGCAGGGTGTTGGTCTGGGTGTTGCGGTCGTAGGTGAAGACCACGCCGGGCTCCAGGGCGACGGCGTTGTTCCCGCTGTCCCACTGCTGGCGTTCCGAGGCGTAGACGTCCCCGCCGGTCTCCACGACCCGCAGCTCCGGCAGTCCGAGGGCCTTGGCGACCACGTCGACGAAGGCCGCCGAGCCCTCGTCGACGACCTCGATGCCGGGCGCCTTGTCGGAGGGCCGCAGGGAGAAGGTGTGGACGGCCTCCATGATGGCCGGGTAGAGGGTCACCAGGTCGCGGTCGGCGAAGGTGAAGACGGTGTCCAGGTGCATCGCGGAGCGCAGCCTGGGCATCCCCGCGACGACGACGTGCTCGGCGGCGCCGTTCTCGAACAGGGCGGCGGCCACCTGGGTGATCGCCTGCCGGGAGGTGCGTTCGCTCATGCCCATCAGGACGACGCCGTTGCCCACCGGCATGATGTCGCCGCCCTCGAACGTGGCCTGTCCCCAGTCCAGTTCGGGGTCGCCCCACCAGACGGTGGCTCCCGCGTAGTCGGGGTGGAAGGTGTAGACGGCCTTCATCAGCAACGTCTCGTCGTGCCGGGCCGGCCAGTACAGCGGATTGAGGGTCAGGCCGCCGTAGAGCCAGCAGGTGGTGTCCCGGGTGTACAGGGTGTTGGGCAGCGGCGGCATCAGGTACTCGCGGACGCCGGTCGACTCGCGGGCCAGCGCGATGTGGGCGGAGCGGTACTCCTCGGGCAGGTCGGTGGTGGCCAGGCCGCCGATCAGGTAGCGGGCGAGCCGGTCGGGTTCGAGGGTCTCCAGGTAGGCGCGGGTGGCGTCGATGAGGCCGATGCCGACCTCGTTGGCGACGATCTTGCGGTCGAGGAGCCAGTCCCTGGCCCCGGGGACCGCCATCGTCTGCGCGAGCAGGTCGTGCAGTTCGACGACGTCCACGTCCCGTTCGCGCAGCTTGTTGACGAAGTCGGCGTGGTCGCGCTGGGCGTTCTCCACCCACATGACGTCGTCGAAGAGCAGGTCGTCGGAGTTGGTGGGGGTGAGTCTGCGGTGGGCGAGTCCGGGCGCGCAGACCAGCACCTTGCGCAGCCTTCCGACCTCGGAGTGGACGCCGTATGCGGTACTGGTCACGAGGTGCACCTTTCCGAGCACGTACGAGGGTCAGAGGCTGATCCAGCCCAGCGCCAGGGCGACGATCCCGAGGACCGCGCCGGCGATCGAGACGCCGAGGACGACGAGTTCGCGCGCCGAGAACAGCCGTCTGCCCTGCTCCTTGCGGGCCATCACGAACAGCGCGGTGGCGGGGGCGTAGACGATTAACGAGACGAGGACGAACTTGAGGCCGGCGGCGTAGATGAGGAACGCGGTGTAGAGCGTGGCGAGGACGGCGACCACCAGCTCGCCCCGCACCCCGATCCGCACCGCGAACGCGGCCGCGAGCAGGAAGGGGATCAGGGTCAGCGCGCTGGTGAGGTCCAGGGCGAAGTTGAAGGCGTCGTCGGAGAACAGGGTGACGACGAGGAAGAGCTGGCTCAGCAGGGTGGTCAGGACCAGCGCGGGCACCGGGACGTCGGCCGCCGTGGAGCGCCTCAGGAACCGCGGCATGTCGTCGTCCTTGGCCGCCACGAACAGCACTTCGGCGGCCATCAGCGTCCAGGCGAGGTAGGCACCGAGCACGGAGACGATCAGGCCGACGCTCACGAAGACCTTGCCCCAGGTGCCGACCGCGTGCTCCAGGACGCCCGCCATGGAGGGCTGGCGCAGCTCGGCGATCTCGCTCATCGGCATGAGGCCGTACGACACGATGGTCACCGAGGCGAAGGTCGCGAAGACGCTGAGGAAGCCCAGCACGGTGGCCCTTCCGACGTCCTCGCGGCGGCGGGCGTGCCGGGAGTAGACGCTGGCGCCCTCGACTCCGAGGAAGACGAAGACCGTTGCCAGCATGGTTCCCTTGACCTGCTGGAACAGTGAGCCCGCGTAGTCGGCGCCGCCGAAGTTGTCGGCGAACACGGACGGCTTGAGGTAGAAGAGCGCGAGGATCACGAAGACGAGGATCGGCACGACCTTGGCGATGGTGACGATCCGGTTGATGGCCGCCGCCTCCTTCACGCCCCGGCTGATGAGCGCGAAGAACAGCCACAGGCCGGCCGAGGAGAGCACCACCGCGAGCACGGTGTCGCCCTCGCCGAGCGCGGGCGCCAGGGTGCCGATCGTCGACATGATCAGCACCCAGTACGTCACGTTGCCGACGCAGGCGCTCGCCCAGTAGCCGAACGCCGAGAAGAAGCCGAGGTATTCGCCGAAGCCCGCCTTGGCGTAGGCGTACACGCCGGCGTCGAGGTCGGGGCGGCGGACGGCGAGGTTCTGGAAGACGAACGCCAGCATCAGCATGCCGGCGCCGGCCACCGCCCAGGCGATGAGCGCCCCCGCCACGCCCGTCTCCTGGGCGAACCGGCGGGGCAGCGAGAACACACCGGCGCCGACCATGGAACCGACGACCATGGTGGTCAGCGTCGGGAGACTCAGCTTCGCCGGGGCGACGGGGGCCTGGGTCTCGGTGTCGTTCTTTGCCATGAGATCATCACGTTAACAACGAAATGCCCTGATTGCCCGATCAAGTTGCTCCAAATGCCTGATCGGCGGATCGGTCCTATCGTGCTGTTATGGAGCACGCACTCAGCCCTGCGACCCTCTCCGAACTGCGCCGACCGCGCCCCTATCCGGCGGTGTCCGTGTTGACGCCGACCCACCGCCGGGAACCCGAGAACGCCCAGGACCCGGTCCGGCTGCGCAATGTGGTGGCCGAGGCCAAGAAGCAACTGGAGGCCGACCCCGCGGTGCCCCGGGAGCGGCGCATCGACGTCGTCCGGCAGCTCGACCAGGCCCTCACCGAGATCGATCTGGCGCACGCCGAGGACGGACTGGCGATCTTCGCCGCGCCGGGCGAGCACCAGGTGTGGTCCCTGGCCCGTGCCGTTCCGGAGCGCGTGGTGCTCTCGGACACCTTCCTGACCCGCAACCTCGTCTCCGCACAGGCCTCCGAACGGCCGTTCTGGGTGCTGTCGGTCTCCGCCGACCGCGCCACCCTGTGGAACGGCGGCGTCGACCGGGTCACCGAGCACCGGGCCGGCGGCTTCCCGCTGACCAGGACCCGGGTGAACTTCGACGCCGAGCGCCTGGAGCGGATCGGTGACATGCCGAGCACCTTCCGGGACGAGGACACCCGGCACTTCTTCCGGGACGTCGACGCCGCCCTGGCGAAACTCCTGCGCGAGGAGCCGCGCCCGCTGTACGTCACCGGCGAGACCGGGGCGCTGTCCGCCCTCGACGACGTCGGCAGCGTCACGAAGGAGGCGGTGCACGTCCCGCACGGCGGTCTCACGCACGGCACCCCGGACGCGGTGTGGCAGGCGATCGCTCCGGTGGTCGCCGCGGAGGCGCGCAGGAGCACCGACGCGGTGACCCGCGAGCTCGAATCGGCGCGCGGGCGGCGGGCGTTCGCGGCCGGCGTCGACGAGATCTGGCAGAGCGCCCGGGAGGGCCGGGTACGCCTGCTGGCCGTCGAGGAGAACTACCGGGTGACGGTCCGCGACGAGGGCGGCGACCATCTGGTCCCGGCCGAGAGCGGTGACCTCGACGCCCGCGAGGACATCGTGGACGAGATCGTCGAACAGTGCCTGGAGACCGGCGCCGACGTCCGCTTCGTCCCGGACGGCACGCTGGGCGGCGCCGACGGGATCGCGGGCGTGCTGCGCTACTGAGCGGGACGGCGGTCGCCGGGCCGCCGCTCACACGCTGCCGAAGAGGGCGCTGAGCCCCCGCTCGACGGCCTCGCCGAGGTCCTCCTGCCCGGCGCCGACCACCGCGTAGCTCCGCAGCAGGAAGTCGCGCAGGGTGGGCGTGGGGAACTGGAGGAGGGCGAGGCCGTACGGCGAGTGGAACTCCACGACCGTGACGTCCCGGCCGCACGGCCAGATGTGCACGTCCCCGCCGCCGGCCGGTCCGCGCAGCCCCTCCTCCAGCAGGGCGCGGGCGAAGGTCCAGGTCACCCCCTGCCCGTCCAGGCAGACCTCGGCCGGGAAGTCGACGCACACCGCCAGCGGGTCGGCGGAGCCGTAGCGCAGAGTCGCGGGGACGGGCAGCTCCCGGTTCTCCGCGGTGATCAGACGGGCGGGGGCGGGCTGCTCGAAGGTCGTGTCCATGTTCTTAGGAGCTCGCAGGGGCCCTTTGCATTACGCCTGAACGGGAACGAATTGTGTGACCTGCATCACACTGGTGACCGCACGATCCGCCCGTGTCACACTCCTTAGAACACAGGGTCGTCGAACGCACGAATGAAGACCTCGCCGACCACCCCGCCGGCCCCTCAAGTCACGTACGTCCCCTACGACTTGAGACCCGGAAAGGGGTGGACGACACGCCCGGTACGAGCACTCCGTGAAGACTGTGGCATATGCCAGAAGCACCACCGGATCGTGTGTTGCCAAATCCCTTACAGCGCGTCGCGGCCTGTGCAACAGTCGTAACGGTCCCTCCGTCCCGCCTTGGTCGAACCGTCCCCGCATCGGAGTGCGTCATGCCGTCCCACCTCTCCGCGGACCGCCCCGCCGCCCAGCCGCCCGGACGCGGCTCGGTCGACGCGCTCATATCGCAGACACGGCGGCTCAAGGGGGACGTGGACGCCGTACGACGGGACGCGCCCGTCGACGACGCGGACCCCCAGGAGCGCTGGCAGCGCGCGCTCTACGACCTGGCGCTGCACCAACTCAGCGATCTGGACGAGCACTTGGCGCAGCTGCGGGACGGCCCGCCGCCCGTGCCGTCGGCAGCCGGCGCGGAGACCGCCGCACGAACCGCGCCGCCCGCTCCCCGGCGCGGCTCGCTGCTCAGCCGGGTCGGCAGCGCGGAGTGGAACCTGCTGACGGACGAGGCCAGTTGGTCCGGCGAGCTGTACGAGATCCTGGGCCGCGACCGCAGCGCTCCCCCGCTCACCCTCGACGAGCTCCCTTCCCTGGTGCTCGACGAGGACCGGCCGCGGCTGACGGTCATGGTCACGGCCTGTCTGGTCGACGCCAAGCGCATAGACGGCGAGTTCCGGGTCGTGCGCCCGGACGGCGAGGTGCGCACCGTCCACATGATGGGCGAGCCGGTGCTCGCCGCCGACGGCAGCACCGCCTCGATGTGGGCCGTGCTGCGGGACGTCAGCGAGCTGCGCCGCAGCGAACGGGCGGTGAGCGAGACCCGTGACTCGTTACAGCGCCACCGGCAGCGCGCGCAGAGCGAACTCCGGCTCGCGGTCGAGTTGCAGGAGGCCGTGCTGCCGCCGTGGCGCGGCTCCCTGCGGCTCCCGCACCGGGGCACCGAGACCCTGGACCTGGCCGCCCACCACCTGCCGTCGTCGGCGCGCACCCTGATCGGCGGCGACTGGTACGACGCACTCGAACTGGCCGACGGCGAGACCCTTCTCAGCGTCGGCGACCTCACCGGCCACGGAGTCTCCGTGGCCTCCGGCATGGCGACCCTCCTCGGCGCCGTGCGCGGCATGGCGATGGCGGGCACCCAGCCCGGCCAACTGATGTCCCTGCTCAACCAGTTGCTCGACGCCACCGTGCAGCCGGCCCTCGGCAGCGCGGTCTGCTGCCGCTACCGACCCGAGTCCCGCACCCTGGTCTGGGCACAGGCCGGGCACCCCGCCCCGCTGCTGTTCCGGGGCGGGACGGGGCGCAGGCTGGACTCCCCCGACGGCGTGCTCCTCGGCGCGACCTCCGGAGCCGTCTACACGCAGGCCGAGGAGACCCTCGAACCGGGCGACCTCCTCCTGCTGCACACGGAGGGACTGGTGCCGGGGCACGGCGACACGGCTGCCGTGGACCGCCTCCTGGCCCTCGCCCCCCGGTTCGGCGGGGCGCGCACCGCACACGACTGCGTACGGATGGTCGTGGAGGAGTTCGGCGAGAACGAGCGCGAGGACGACGCCTGTGTGCTCATCGCCAGGGTGACTTCATAACAACCTCACGCACGTGCGCTGTTGCCACCCCTTCCCTTCGGCTTCGGCAGCGCCTGCCTGATCTCCTCGCGCAGTTCGTTGATCTTCGGGTAGCTGGAGTACTCGGCGGTGAGCCGGTACATCTGACGCAGCCGGTCCCAGGTGCGGTGGGAGGAGTTGGAGCCCATCGACACCAGCGCCAACCGCGCGTACCGGTCCGCCTGTTCGGGGTCGTCGGCGATGAAGCAGGCCGAGGCCATCGACAGGAAGTCGAAGATTTTCGACCGCTGCCGTCCGTCGACCCGCAGGGCGAGGGCCTTCTCCGCGTAGTGCTGGGCGTGCGCGGCCGCACCCGGCTCGTGCTCCGCCAGCGTGCGGTAGGCCAGGGCCTGCATGCCGTACAGGTCCTCCTCCTTGAAGGTCTGCATCCAGCTCGGCGGCGGCACGTCGCTCTTGTCGGAGACGAAGAGGTCCTCGGCCTGTCCTAGGGTGCGGCGCATCGCCTGCCCCTTGCCCATGGACGCCTGTGCCCAGGCCTCGATGGTGTAGAGCATCGCCTTGGTGCGGGGCAGCACCTCCTCCCCGGAGCCGGACTGGGCGAGCTTCATCAGGTCGAGCGCGTCGTCGGGCCGGCCCAGGTGCACCATCTGGCGGGCCGCACGGGAGAGCGCCTCGCCGGCGCGGGGCCGGTCACCGCCCTCGCGTGCGGCATGGGCGGCGATCACGAAGTACTTCTGGGCGGTGGGTTCGAGGCCGACGTCGTGGGACATCCAGCCCGCGAGGACGGCCAGGTTGGCGGCGACGCCCCACAGGCGCCGCTGGAGGTGGTCGGGGTGCCGGTAGGCGAGCATGCCACCCACCTCGTTGAGCTGGCCCACGACGGCCTTGCGTTGCAGCCCGCCGCCGCGGGCCGCGTCCCAGGCCCGGAACACCTCGACCGAGCGCTCCAGCTCCTCGATCTCCTGTGACCCGATGGGGGCGGCCTCGTAACGGTCGAACCCAGCGGGGTCGGCGTGCAGGGGGTCGTCGAGATGGGGGGCATCGGCGGTGAGGGCCGGATCGGTGTGCAGCCAGTCGTGCATGGCACTGGTGAGTGCGGATCCCGCGGCGAGCGCGGCACCCGCGCCCACCAAGCCGCGTCGGTTGAGCATGAGGTCCATTCCCGTGAATTCGGTGAGGACCGCGGCGGTTCGGTCGGGCGCCCACGGCATGCCGTCGGGATGTTCCGCGCTCCCGTCGCCCTGCCGTTTCCCCGTACGCCCGTGCCGGACCAGACCGAGGTCCTCGATGGTCACGACACGGCCGAGACGCTCGGTGAACAGAGCCGCCAGCACCCGCGGCACCGGATCGCGCGGGATCTCTCCCATGTCGATCCACCGCCGCACCCGCGAGGTGTCGGTCGAGAGCTGCGGATGGCCCATGGCCGCCGCCTGCCGGTTGACCAGCCTCGCGAGTTCACCCTTGGACCAGCCGGCCAGGCCGAACAGGTCCGAGAGTCGGGTGTTGGGTTGTCCGCTCACGTCAAGCCCCCAGGTTCTCGGCTGAGTTGACAGTAGCCCCGGGTCAGTTGCTCCGGGACTATTCGCCAGGGTTCGCCAGGGTGCGCCAGATGGTGTGCCACGCGGCATATGCGCTGAGGTAGGAACGCGCCACCCCGACCCGGACCGCACAGGGACATTCCCCAGGGTGCACCCGGTGGTCCGGGCCGGGCAGCGCGCTGCTTCTCCAGGCACAGCAGGCACACGAAGGGATCTGTCTCGCCCATGTACGCAGCATCGTCCTCCGTGTCCGCCCCGCCCCGGTCGCCGCACCTCCGCCCGGCGGGCGGTGGCGGCCCCTACCTCGACCCCGCGCGGCCGACGGCCCCCGTACCGGGTACGGGCAGGGCACGACGCGTCCCCGGGCTCGGTACCCAACCGCTCAGCGGGAGACTCGACTTGTCCGGCCCCCAGGGCGCCCAGCTCCGTACGGCGATCGCGTCGGTGCACCGGATCTGCCCGGAGTTCGCCCCGGTGCAGGTGCTGCGCCGCAGCGGACGCTCCGTGCTGCTGGTCGGCACGACGGGGCGCAGCACGGCTGTCGCCAAGTGTTTACTCGACCACTCCCCCGTTTGGGCCGACCGGATCCGGCACGAAATAGCCGCGTACCGCTCGTTCGTCCGGCACCGCCCTCCGGTGCGGGTGCCGCGGCTGATCGCGGCGGACCCGGACAACTGCACCCTGGTCATCGAGCGGATGCCCGGCCGGGTGGCGGCGCTGCACCGGCATCCGGCGGAGGCCCCGCCGCGCGCGGACATCCGGGCGGCGCTCGGCGCGGTGTGCCGGCTCAACGCCTGGCGTCCGCCCGCGGGCACCTTCGACGCCCCGCTCGACTACGCGTCCCGCATCTCCCGCTACCACGAGCTGGGGCTGCTGACCGACCGGGACATGGGCGACCTCCAGAAGCTGCTGCACGGCATCGCGCACTCGGCGGGCCGGCAGGGCATGGGCCAGTTCTGCCACGGCGACGCACTGCTCTCGAACATCCTGCTCTCACCGGCCGGTCCAGTGCTGGTGGACTGGGAGCACGCGGGCTGGTATCTGCCGGGGTACGACCTGGCGACGCTGTGGTCGGTCCTCGGCGACGCCCCGGTGGCGCGCCGTCAGATCAGTCAGATCGCCCAGTCCGCGGGCCCGGCCTCACGGGACGCCTTCCTGGTGAACCTGATGCTGGTCCTGACGCGTGAGATCCGTACCTACGAGACGGCCGTGCAGCGTTCGATGCACGACTCGACCCCGGCGGCACCGGGCGCGGCCCACCCCGGTGCTGCGCCGTCCGGCGAGGAACAGCGGCTGCTGCTGAGGCGGCTGCACGACGACTGCCAGCTGGCCCGACGGGCCGTACGCGCGGCGGTCGGCACTCGCTGACGGGGACGACGGTCCGCGGTGCGTCCGGTGGAGCGGCGCACCGCGGACCGCCGTATGTCCGGAGCCCTCCGGGACCCGGTCAGTGGTGTACGCCACTGACGCCCCGCAGGCCCGCGAGGCGCCCGCCACGAAACTCCCGTGACCCCGGATTGACATGGGAAATCCCCTGCCTCTGGGCATGATTGACGGATCGTCGACAAGCCGGTAGCACTGACGCACGCCCGGCCCCGCTCGGCTCATCGCGCTCGATCGTCCCTGGAGGCTGCATTGCGAGGATCCGCCACCGACTCCACCAGAGCCACCCGCAGGGTGCTCGGCACGCTGGCCGGTACGGCCCTGCTGCTGCCCCTGCTGGGCGCGGCCCCGTCGTCGGCCGGGGACTCCTCGGCCGGTCTCCAGCGGGCCTTCGCCGCGGCGGCCGCCGAGTACCACGTGCCGCAGAGCGTCCTGCTGGGAGTCTCGTACCTCCAGTCCCGCTGGGACACGCACGCCGGTGCGCCCAGCGTGACCGGCGGCTACGGCCCGATGCACCTGACCGACGCCCGTACCGCGCTCGCCTCGGCGCCGCACCACAGCGAGGGCACGGAGGACGCGCGCGGCGACAGCGCCCGTGCGGCCCTGCTGCCCGACACGAAGGTCGCCGGGCCGGCCGATCTCCCCGCCCGTCTCGAGACCCTGCCGAAGGCCGCCGAGCTGACCGGCCTGAGCGCGCGGGACCTGCGCACCGACCCTGCGGCCAACGTCGCGGGCGGTGCGGCGCTGCTGGCCGCCGCCCAGAAGGACCTGGGCGAGCCGCTGAGCCAGGACCCCGCCGACTGGTACGGCGCCGTGGCCCGCTTCTCCGGCGCGGACGACAGCGCGACCGCCGCCGCGTACGCCGACGACGTCTTCGACGTGCTGCGCTCCGGCGAGGAACGCACCACGGACGCCGGCCAGCGCGTCGCCCTGGCCGCCCGGCCGCAACTCGCCCCGGACACCGCCCAGCTCGCCCGGGCGGGCCTCAGGAAGCTGGACGCGGCGAACACCGAGTGCCCGAAGACCGTGTCCTGCGAGTGGGTCCCGGCGCCGTACGAGCAGTTCGGGGACAACGACTACGGCAACCACGACCTGGGCGACCGTCCGGCCTCGCAGAGCATCAAGTACATCGTCATCCACGACACGGAGGGCGCCTGGGAAGGTGTCCTCAACCTGGTGCAGGACCCGACCTACGTGTCCTGGAACTACACCCTGCGCTCGACCGACGGTCACATCGCCCAGCACGTGAAGGCGAAGGACGTGGCCTGGCACGCGGGCAACTGGTACGTCAACGCCAAGTCGATCGGCCTGGAGCACGAGGGCTTCCTGGCGAACCCGGACGCCTGGTACACGGAGGCGATGTACCGGTCCTCGGCGCGGCTGGTGAAGTACCTCTCCGCGAAGTACGGCATCCCGCTGGACCGGCAGCACATCCTCGGCCACGACAACGTGCCGGGCCCGACGACCTCGACCGTGGCCGGCATGCACACCGACCCCGGCCCGTACTGGGACTGGCGGCACTACTTCGAGCTGCTGGGCCACCCGTTCCGGGCGACCGCGCCCAAGCAGGGCGGCCTGGTGACGATCCGGCCCGACTACGCCACCAACCGGCCGCTGTACACCGGCTGCGTCACCAAGGGCGAGCCCTGCGCGGCCCACGGTTCCAGCGAGGTACGGCTGTACTCGGCCCCCGACGAGAACTCCGCCCTCATCACGGACATCGGTCTGGGCGGCAAGGCCCCGACGACCGACGTCAACGACCTGTCGTCGCGGGTCTCCACCGGCCAGCAGTACGCGGTCGCGGGGCGCGAGGGCGACTGGACGGCGATCTGGTACCTGGGCCAGAAGGCCTGGTTCAGGAACCCCGCGAGCGACCCGACCGCGGTGAACGCCGCGGGCCTCGTGGTGACCCCGAAGGAGGGCCTCGACAGCGTCCCGGTGTACGGCCGCGCCTACCCCGAGGCTTCCGCCTATCCGACGGGAGTTCCCGCGCAGGCGGTGTCGCCGCTGCCGTACAAGGTCCTCAAGGGCCAGTCGTACGTGGTCGGGGACAAGGTGCCCGGCGAGTACTACTACGCGGTGACCTTCACGACCGACTCGCACAAGGTCGTCGTCGGCGAGGACCTGTACTACGAGATCCAGTACGGCCACCGGGTGGCGTTCGTGCGGGCGGCGGACGTCGACGTGAAGCCGTCCGTCCGGCGGTAGCACTCCAGCTCCGCGGCGGGACGTGCTGTCCCGCCGCGGACAGCGTGCTGTCGGTGGAGGTTCAGCCCTGCTGGAACAGCTCCGCGGGCAGCGGCTTGAGGAGGGCGTAGAGGTCGTCCGTGATCGGGCGGTCCCAGGCGGCGATGGTCACCAGGACGTTGTCGCTGCGGTCGAACTGGACGCAGGAGATCCGGCTCTCGGAGAGCTTGAGACGGCGCACGATGAGGAGGTTGTCGCCCTGCATCACCGGCACGTCCTCGGTGTCGGTGACGGTGACCTCCTCGTCGTTCTCCAGTGCGATCAGGAGCTGGGCCACCTCGAAGGGGATCTCGCCCTCGGCGACCTCGCGGGCCGGGGAGCCCTCGGGGAGGTTGCCGATGATCATCGCGGGGCCGCGGCCGCCGAAGAGGTCGTAGCGCAGGAAGACGCCCTGGCAGGTGCCGTCGGGGGCGGGCAGGAGACCCGCGCCGAGGTTGCCGGGCCAGTCGCCCGGGTCCATGGCCAGCACGTCGAAGTCTGGACCGGCGGGGGTTGCGCTGCGGCGGCGGAGGAACGACATGCGCCCATGGTAATGGCGCCCACGGGGTCGTGCGGGCGCAGGTGCAAGGGGGTCGGCCGCCTGGTTTCGCGCACCGCTACGGGTGATCACTCACGGTTCGCAGGTCGGTGCCGTCCGTTCCCAGCTTGCGGCAGACGGCCGTGCGTTCGCGTGCCGTGAGCGAGTCCGTCTCCGTGCTGTGCAGGCGGCGGCGCTGTCTCATGGCGCACCGGCGGGTCCGGTTCACGTGCTCTGCCCCTGCTTGTGACGCTCGTGGTGGCGTGCCACCCGGGCGCGGTTTCCGCAGGAGGGCTTGCACCACTCCTGCCGCGGATGTTCCTTCAGGAAGTAGCGCACACAGCGCGGCGCGTGACAGGCGCGCAGCCGTCGCCGGTCGGCGCCGGAGAGGAACGCGATCGCGGCGTGCGCGAGCACGGCCGTGAGGTCGGTCGCCGGCGCCGCGGGCCGCCGGTGCGCGGCGGGTTCGGCGTCGTCGGTCCAGCGCAGCACGGGGACGGTGGGGGTGCGGGCGGCGGCCGTGTTGAGGCGGTCGAGCGCCTCGGGCACCGGCAGGAGGCGTGCCGCGTCGGCGGGGCTGGGGGCGCCGGGGCGCACGGCGCGGGCGAACAGGGCGCGGACGGCGGCCCGCAGGTCACGCACCGCGGCGAGGGCGCTCTCGTCGAGGACGAGGTCCGGGGCGTCCGGCAACGCCTCGGCGTGTTCCCCGACCCACGCGGTGAGCCCGGCGAGGTCGCTCAGGTCGTCGGCGACTCCGCCGTGGCCGTCGTGCCGGATGGTGAGGGCCAGGTCCAGGGCGAGCCGGGTGTCGCTGTCGATCGTGTCCCGCATGCGGCTGATGCTAAATGCCGACGCTCGCATTGACACGCCGCCTCCGCACCGCCCGCTTCGCCGGGGGCCCGGTCGTCGCTCAGTCCTCCGGAAGGTCCTGCGGCTCCACCGCCCCGGGCGGTACCACGGCCACCGGGCTCGCCGCGTGCAGCAGGACGGCCTGGGTGACGGACCCCATCATGCGGGCCGGCGCCAGCAGGCGGCGCCGGTGCCGGCCGACGACGACCAGGTCGGCGCCCTGGGAGGCCGCGACCAGATGCCCGGCCGCGTCGCCCGGCAGCACGTGCGGCTCGGCCACGACTCCGCGGTGCCGGGCGCTGTGCGGGGCGAGGAAGCCCTCGGCGAGGGCCCGGGTCTCGTTCTCCACGGCGTCCTGGTCGATCTTCGGCGGGATCATCTCGCCCGGGGTCGCCCAGCCCTGGAGGGGCCACTGGTAGGCAGCGATCACCTGGAGGCGGGCGCCGCGCAGGCCGGCCTCGGTGTACGCGAAGTCGAGGGCGGCGTCGTCGGGGCTGTCCACGTGCAGGCCGACGACCACCCGCGGGCCCGGCCCGGCGGGCGCCTCGCCGTCGGCCTGGCGTCCGGGTCGGGGCACGACAACCACGGGGCACTCGGCGTCACGGGCGGCGGCCATGCCGTTGGAGCCGAGCAGCAGACTGGCGAAGCCGCCGCGGCCCCGGGAGCCGAGCACCAGGAGCTGGGCGCCGGAGCCCAGTTCGGGCAGCACGGCACCGGGCGCGCCCTCGACTCCGAGGTACTCCGTCCGCGGTCGGCCGGGGCCGTCGGGGCGGTCCGGCCCGTCGGTGCGGTCGGGGCGCTCCTCCAGATAGGTGCGTACCCGGTCGAGGACGGGATCGTCGTCCGCGTCGGGCGGACCGGCGACGAGGACGTCGGGCTGGGCCCAGACGGCGTACTGCCGGACATGCACCACCCGCAGCGGCGCTCCGCGTCGGCGGGCCGCGTCGAGTGCCCAGTCCAGGGCGCGCAGGCTGTCGTCCGAACCGTCCACCGCGGCGATCACCGGCAGGGTGCTCATGTGTTCCTCACTTCCGGAAGTCGACCCTCCCCCTCCTCGGGTCAGCCTGGCTCAGGCGTCGGCCCCGGGAAGGTGCTCAAGGTCGCGTGTCCGGAAAATCGGAAGGAACACCGCCGGATCGGCCCGTCGGTTCACGCACCCATGTGCTCACCCGCAGGTGAGGTCTCGCTCTCAGGTGAGGTCGAACTCCCCCTCCCGCGCCCCTGACACGAACGCGCCCCACTCCGCGGGGGTGAAGATCAGGGAAGGGCTCTCCGGGCGGCCGCTGTTGCGCATCGCGATGAACCCCTCGACGAAGGCGATCTGGACATCCCCCAGACCGCGGCTGCTCGAGTGCCAGTCGGCGTTGCTCAGGTCCAGCTCCGGCTTCTCCCAGCCCATGAGCGGCTGCTGCTGGATGGTGGTCTCGGCCACGTCCCTGCTCCTCCCGATCGCTTCGTCCGCGGCCAGCCTAGCGATCGACTCCGACCGCCGACAGGCCACGTGAGGGGGACCTTTCAGGAGGCGTTTCACGCATTCGGGGGCTCGGACCCCACGAGCCACATGGCGAAGAACTGGGATCCGCCGCCGTAGGCGTGTCCCAGCACCCTGCGGGCGCCCTCCACCTGGTGCTCCCCGGCCTGTCCGCGTGCCTGGAGGGCGGCCTCGGCGAACCGGATCATGCCGGAGGCGCCGATCGGATTGGTGGACAGGACGCCGCCCGACATGTTGACGGGCAGGTCCCCGTCCAGCTCGGTGACCCCGGCCTCGGTGAGCTTCCAGCCCTCGCCCTCCTCGGCGAAGCCGAGGTTCTCCAGCCACATGGGCTCGTACCAGGAGAACGGCACGTACATCTCGACGGCGTCGATGTCCCGGCGCGGGTCGGCGATCCCGGCCTGCCGGTACACGTCGGCCGCGCAGTCCTTGCCGGCCTGGGGGGACACGGCGTCCTTGCCGGCGAACAGCGTGGGCTCGCTGCGCATGGCACCGCCCAGCATCCAGGCGGGCGGCCGGGGCGCGCGGGCGGCTCCGGCCCGGTCGGTGAGCACCATGGCGCAGGCGCCGTCGGAGGAGGGGCAGGTCTCCGAGTAGCGGATCGGGTCCCAGAGCATGGGCGAGGCCTGGACCTTCTCCAGGGTGATGTCGTGCTCGTGCAGGTGCGCGTACGGGTTCTTGAGCGCGTTGCGGCGGTCCTTGTACGCCACCAGGGAGCCGACGGTGTCGGGCGCGCCGGTGCGCCGCATGTACGCGCGTACGTGTGGCGCGAAGAAGCCGCCCGCCCCGGCCAGCAGGGGCTGCTGGAAGGGGATCGGCAGGGACAGGCCCCACATGGCGTTGGACTCGGACTGCTTCTCGAAGGCGAGGGTCAGGACGGTGGCGTGCACCCGGGCGGCCACCAGGTTCGCGGCGACCAGGGCGGTGGAGCCGCCGACGCTGCCCGCGGTGTGCACCCGCAGCATCGGCTTGCCCACCGCGCCGAGCGCGTCGGCCAGGTACAGCTCCGGCATCATGACGCCCTCGAAGAAGTCGGGCGCCTTGCCGATCACCACGGCGTCGATGTCGGCCCAGGTCAGCTCGGCGTCCTCCAGGGCCCTCTGGGCGGCCTCCCGGACGAGCCCGGCGATCGACACGTCCCGGCGGGCCGCGACGTGCTTGGTCTGGCCGATGCCTACGACGGCCACGGGCTCCTTGCTCATCGGGGATCCCCTTCGAGTACGGCGACCAGGTTCTGCTGGAGACAGGGCCCGGAGGTGGCGTGGGCGAGGGCGCGGTCGGACTCGCCCCGGTGCACACGGGCGGCTGCCTCGCCGATGCGGGCGAGACCGGCGGCCATCATCGGGTTGGCGGCGAGGGCGCCGCCGGACGGGTTGACCCGCACGGAGTCGTCGAGCCGCAGCGCCTTGCGCAGGACGACCTCCTGCGAGGTGAACGGAGCGTGCAACTCGGCGGTGTCCACGGGTCGTTCGAAGACCCCGGCCTTCTCGGCCGCGAGGCGTGTGGAGGGTGAGTCGGTCAGGTCGCGGACCCCGAGCGAGTGGGCCTCGATGCGGTGGTCGATGCCGCGGATCCAGGCGGGGCGCCCGCACAGTTCCCTGGCCCGCTCCCCCGCCGCGAGGACCACGGCGGCCGCCCCGTCCCCGACGGGCGGGCAGTCCCCGGTGCGCAGCGGCCGTACGACGTAGTCCCCGTGCGGCACGGGTCCCTTGAGCTGGGCGCGCGGGTTGCCGGTGGCGCGGCTGCGGGCGCCGATCGCCGCCAGCTCGTGCTCGTCGGTGTCGCCCGCGTCGATGAGGGCCTGGGCCTGGAGGGCGGCGAGGGCCACGGAGTCGGGCCACAGCGGGGCGAGGTAGTACGGGTCGAGCTGCCGGGTGAGCACGTCCCGGAGGGAACCGGGCGAGGACTTGCCGTAGGAGTACACCAGCGCGGTGTCGGCGTCCCCGGACAGCAGCTTGGTCCACGCCTCGTACAGCGCCCACGCCCCGTCCGTCTCGACGTGCGACTCGGAGATGGGCGGCCAGGCGCCCACGCCGTCGAGGGCGAGGGTGAAGGAGAAGGCGCGCCCGGCGAGGTAGTCGCAGGAACCGGAGCAGGTGAAGCCGATGTCGGCGGTCTTCAGGCCGGTCTGCGCGAGGACGTCGTGCAGGACCGGCATGAGCATCTCCACCTCGGACAGTTCGTCGGTGGAGCGCAGGGTGTCGGACTTGGCGAAGGCGACGACCGCGATGTCACGGGTCACAGCAGCTCCTTGTAGGTGTCGTACTCCGCGTCGGGTTCGCCGGTCGGCCGGTAGTGGTCCGGGAAGCGGCCGCCCTCGGTCCACACAGGTTCGACCCGCAGGCCCATGCGGACCTGGTCGTAGGGGATGCCGCCGATCCGGCCGTGCAGCGCGAGGTCGGCGCCGTCGAGGGCGATGTGGGCGTAGACGTACGGCACTTCGATGTCGAGGGTCCTCGCCTTGATGTTGACGATGCAGAAGGTGGTGACCGTGCCGCCCGGGCCCACCTCCACCTGCTCCGACGTAGCGAGACCGCAGGTGGGACAGGCGCCCCGCGGCGGGACGTACACCTTGCGGCAGGACGGGCAGCGCTCGCCGACGGCCCGGTGCTCGGCGAGGGCGTTGATGTAGGCGGTCTGGGCGCGGCCGGGCGAGTAGGTGTAGTCGAGGCGGGCCTCGGCGACGATGCCGCGGACCGGGTCCTCGAACTCGCCCGCGTGGGCGGTGACTTCGGAGGCGTCGCCGTCGTAGGGCTCGAAGCAGGAGATGTCGGTGATGGCGCCGGTGCGTTCCTCGGCCCAGCGGACCCGGACGCGCATCCCGGTGCGGACGGCGTCGGGTCCGGGGGCGTCGAGGGCGTGCAGCAGGGCGGTGTCGGCGCCGTCCAGGCGCACCAGCACCCAGGCGAAGGGCGTGTCCAGCGGCTGACCGCGCCGGGGCTCGTGGTTCCAGGCCCAGGTGGTGACGGTGCCCGTGAGACCGACGCCGACCAGCTCGCGGAGCTCCTCGGCGGTGACGGGGTCGTACTCGACGGGCGGAACCAGCGTGCGCCCGTCACGGGTCCTCACCCCGAGGACCACCCGTTCCCGCAGCCCGGTCAGGAAGGCGCTCTGCACGGGCCCGAGGGAACGGGTGAAGGGGAATTCGACGACGAGCGGCGCCTTGAGTACGTCAGCCATGGGCGCGTGCCTCCTTCAGAGGTCGGTGCGGGGGGCGCCCCCTCAGGGGCGCGGGAAACTGCGCGACCAGCCACGACGGACCCGCGGTCAAGGGCACTACGCTCGCCTGTAACGGGGCGGCCGTTTCTCCGCGAAGGCACGCGCCCCCTCCTTCGCATCAGCGGTGTCGAAGATCGGCCACCCCCGCTTCAACTCGGCGGCCAGCCCGTCGGTCTCGGTCATCCCGGCCGTCTCGTACACCGAGGCCTTGACCGCCTCGACGGCCAACGGACCGCAGGCGTTGATCAGTTCGGCGATCTCCAGGGCCTTGGCGAGCGCGGTGCCGTCCGGGACGACGTGCCCGACGAGACCGATGTCGGCGGCCTCGCGCGCGGTGTACGGGCGCCCGGTGAGCAGCATCTCCAGGGCGTGGGTGCGCGGGATCTGGCGTTGCAGCCGGACCGTCGAGCCGCCGATCGGGAACAGACCGCGCCGGACCTCGAAGAGGCCGAAGGTCGCGGATTCGCCGGCGACCCGGATGTCGGTGCCCTGGAGCATCTCGGTGCCGCCGGCGACGCAGTGACCCTCGACGGCCGCGATGACCGGCTTGCGCGGGCGGTGGTGGCGCAGCATCGCCTTCCAGTGCAGGTCGGGGTCGGCGGTCAGCCGGTCCCGGTACTGCTCGCCGCCGGTGTCCTTGCCCGCGAGCGCCTTGAGGTCCATGCCGGCGCAGAACGAGCCGCCCGCGCCGGTGAACACGACCGAGCGGATCGAGTCGTCCGCGTCCGCCTCCACCCAGCCGTCGTACAGGCCGACCAGCATCGGCAACGAGAGCGCGTTCTTCGCCTCGGGCCTGTTGAGCGTGAGCACCAGTGTGGCGCCCTCGCGCTGGATGTCGAGGTGTTCCGTCCCACCCATGGACCCTCTCCCCTCTGCCAGAACGAGAACAGGTTGCAGGAGGCGCCGATGCACTTCAAGGGTTTTCTGACAGACAGTCAGATTTATTCGCGCGAGCCCTTCACAGTCAGGCCGCCCTTTGCTCTGATGACCGGCGAACCCTCGCAGAGCCGGGCCGGGACCAGTGCAGGAGGAACGGTGGAGTACAACCTTGCCGACCTGTTCGAGTCGGTCGTCGACGTGGTGCCGGACCGTGAGGCGCTCGCGTACCTCGACGTTCCCGGTACGGGTGCGGAGCGCCGGCTGACGTACGCGGAACTGGACGCCGCGGCCAGTCGTATCGGCCACCATCTGCTCGACAGCGGGGTACGGGCCGGTGAGCACGTCGGACTGCACCTCTACAACGGGGTCGAGTACGTGCAGACGCTGCTCGGGTGCATGAAGGCGCGGATCGTGCCCGTCAACGTCAACTACCGCTATGTGGAAGAGGAGTTGGTGTACCTCTACCGGGACGCGGATCTGGTGGGTCTGGTCTTCGACGCCGAGTTCTCGGAGCGGGTGGCGGCCGCGCTGCCGCACACGAAACGGCTGCGGCATCTGATCCGGGTCGGGGCGGCGCAGCCGGGCGGACCGGCGGCGGTGGACTTCGCGGACGCCGAGGCGTCCGGGTCGCCCGGGCGCGGGTTCCCGAAGCGTTCGGCCGACGACCAGTTCATCATCTACACCGGCGGCACCACCGGGATGCCCAAGGGCGTGATGTGGCGCCAGGAGGACCTGTTCTTCTCCGGTCTGGGCGGGGGCGCTCCCACGGGCGAGCCGGTGCGGCGGCCCGAGGGACTGGCCGAACGGGTCGCGGCGGGCGGGGCCGGGATCACCTTCTTCCCCACTCCCCCGCTGATGCACGGCACCTCGACCCTGACCGCCCTCATCGGGTTCAACTTCGGCCAACGGGTCGTACTGCACCGCAGGTTCGTGCCCGAGGAGGTGCTGCGGACCGTCGAGCGGGAGAAGGTCAGTGCCATGTCCCTGGTGGGCGACGCGATGCTGCGGCCGCTCATCGACGCCCTGGAGGGGCCGATGAAGGGCACCGACATGTCGTCGCTGTTCAGCGTGTCCTCGTCGGGCGCGATCATGTCGGACACCGTGAGCCGGCAGTTCCGGGCGCTCGTCCCGAACGCCGTGCTGCTCAACAACTTCGGCTCCTCCGAGTCCGGCTTCAACGGGACCGCGACGGACGACTCCGGCCCCGAGCGGGGTTTCCGGGTGCGGGTCAACTCCCGCACCCAGGTGGTCGATCCGGCCACGCACGAGCCGGTGGCCGTGGGCGAGGTCGGCCGGGTGGCACAGTGCGGCCATGTGCCGCTCGGCTACTACAACGACCCGGGGAAAACCGCCGACACCTTCTTCGAGAAGGACGGGGAGCGGTGGGTGCTGCTCGGCGACATGGCCACCGTCGACGAGGAGGGCGTGGTCACGGTCCTCGGGCGGGGTTCGCAGTGCATCAACACGGGCGGCGAGAAGGTGTACCCGGAGGAGGTCGAGCAGGCGCTCAAGGCGCACCCGGACGTGTACGACGCGCTCGTGGCCGGGGTTCCGGACGTCAAGTGGGGCCACCACGTGGCGGCTGTCGTGCAATTGCGCCGGGGGGCGGAGCGGATGTCGCTGGACGATCTCCAGACGCACTGCCGGACGCGGCTCGCGGGGTACAAGGTGCCGCGCCAGCTCGTGATCACGGATTCCATCCGCCGGTCGCCGAGCGGCAAGGCGGACTACCGGTGGGCGCAGAAGGTGGCGGCGGGCGCGGCAGGGGGCTGACGGCCGGAACCCGGCCCCGTGCGATTGAACCGAACGTGACGTGCGACCGTACTGGTGGTGGCAGGCTCGGTCACCGGGCGCTGTTCGTCATGCCGTCGCGTCAGAACCCGACGGCGCCGGCACGGCCGCACGTCACAGCACGACCGCACGGAAGGACCACCGGGTGTCGCTCTTCACTCGCTCAAGCCAACCGCAGGACATCACCGAGGGCGAGAGTGATGCGGACGGTGCGGGTGCGACGGGGGACGAGAAGGCACAGGAGGCCGGGGAGCGCGACAACTCCGCGCGCCCCGGCTGGTTCGGCTGGCGCCTCCGCTGGCCCCGTACGGCGCGCGGGGTGTCCGTGGGGACGAGCGTGCTGGCGGGACTGCTGGTACTGCTGGTGCTGCTCTTCCCCAACCGGCTCGACCACATGAACCTGCGGTCGTTCCTGCGTCTGCCCGTCGAGGCGATCGTCATCGCGGCCGTCCTCCTGGTGCTGCCGCCGAGGGCGCGCCGGATCGCGGCCGTCGTCTTCGGGCTGTTCCTCGGCCTGTTCACCGTCCTGAAGTTCCTCGACATGGGCTTCTACCAGACCCTGGCCCGGCCGTTCGACCTGGTCTTCGACTGGATCATGCTGGGCAACGCGACGGACTGGCTCAGGGAGTCGTTCGGCCGCACCGGCGAGGTGCTCGCGGTGACCGGGGTGATCGTCCTGTTCCTCGCCCTGCTCGCGCTGAGCACATGGGCGGTGGTGCGGCTGGCGAACGTGATGTCCCGGCACCGCCCCAGGGCCGTCGGCACCACCCTCGTGCTCGGCACGGTGTGGGTCACCTGCTTCACGGTGGGCGTGCAGTTCGGCGGGGTCTCGTTCGCCACCAAGGGCAACTCCGAGTTCCTCGCCAACCGCGTCCAGCACGTGCGCAACGGGCTGGGCGACGCCAAGGTCTTCGAGAAGCAGTCCGCCGTCGACGCCTTCGCCGCCACCCCGCCCGACCAGCTCCTGACCGGACTGCGCGGCAAGGACGTCCTGTTCACGTTCATCGAGAGCTACGGCCGGGTGGCGATCGACGACCCGGCCATGGCACCGGAGATGGACGCGACCCTCAAGAAGGGCGACGCGACGCTCAAGGCGGCCGGTTTCGCCTCGCGCAGCGGCTGGCTGCGGTCCCCGGTGACGGGCGCCGGGAGCTGGATGGCCCACTCGACGTTCCTGTCCGGGCTGTGGGTCAAGAACCAGCAGCGCTACCTGAACCTCACCTCCAGCGACCGCGCGACGCTGACCAGCTACTTCCAGAAGACGGGTGACTGGCGCACGGTCGGCATCGTGCCCGGTGTGCGGAAGTCCTGGCCCGAGGGCAAGTACTTCGGCCTCGACCACATCTACGACTCCACGCACCTCGGCTACAAGGGCCCCTACTTCAGCTGGACGCCCGTGCCGGACCAGTTCAGCCTGGAGGCCTTCCAGAAGCTGGAGCACGGCAAGAAGAACCGCGACCCGATCATGGCCGAGATCATCCTGGCCTCCAGCCACAACCCGTGGTCGCCGATCGCCCACACGATCGACTGGGACGACCTCGGGGACGGTTCGGTCTTCGAGCAGATCAAGAAGGAGGGCACCGATCCGACGGAGGTCTGGAAGAGCCAGGAGCGGGTGCGCACCGAGTACCGCAAGGCCGTCCAGTACTCCGTGGACAGCCTGACCCAGTGGATGCAGCGCTACGGCGACGAGAGGACGGTCCTGGTGTTCCTCGGCGACCACCAGCCCGTCCCGACCGTCACCAAGGGCTCCACCAGCAGGGACGTGCCGGTCACGATCGTCGCCAAGGACCCGAAGGTCCTGGACCGGGTCGACAGCTGGAACTGGACGGACGGCCTCAAGCCCGCCGACGACGCGCCGGAGTGGGGCATGGACAAGTTCCGCGACCGCTTCATGACGGCGTTCGCCAAGTGAGGTCCGGCGGCGCTCCCGAACTGCGCCGGACCCTTGCCTCGGGCCCGCTCCGCCTGGATTACTGATCCCCAGCACCTCGACCGAATGATCGGTCGCCCGTAATGACGTGGTGGGAAGGACGTTCCGATGGCGGATGCGGAGCTGCTGGACTCGGGGGAACGGCTGGACGCCGGGGCGCTGCGGGCGTTGCAGCTCGAGCGGTTGCGGGCGTCGCTGCGGCACGCGTACGAACACGTGCCGTTCTACCGGGAGTCCTTCGACAAGGCGGGTGTCCGGCCGGACGACTGCCGGTCCCTGGGCGACCTGGCGAGGTTCCCGTTCACCACCAAGGCCGACCTGCGCGAGAACTATCCGTACGGGATGTTCGCCGTGCCCCGGGACCATGTGCGCCGCATCCATGCCTCCAGCGGCACCACCGGGCGCCCCACGGTCGTGGGCTACACCGAGAACGACCTCTCCCTGTGGGCCGACATGGTGGCCCGTTCCCTGCGGGCGGCGGGCGCCCGGCCCGGGGACGTCGTCCATGTGGCATACGGCTACGGACTGTTCACGGGCGGGCTCGGCGCCCACTACGGCGCCGAGCGGCTCGGCTGTACGGTCGTCCCCGCGTCCGGCGGCATGACGGCACGCCAGGTGCAGCTCATCCAGGACCTGGAACCCGGGGTCATCATGGTGACCCCGTCGTACATGCTGACGCTTCTCGACGAGTTCGAGCGGCAGGGTGTCGACCCGCGGAGCACCTCCCTGCGGGTGGGTGTCTTCGGTGCCGAGCCCTGGACCGAGGAGATGCGCCGGGAGATCGAGGAGCGGTTCGCGATCGACGCCGTGGACATCTACGGGCTGTCGGAGGTGATCGGACCGGGCGTCGCGCAGGAGTGCGTGGAGACCAAGGACGGGCTCCATGTGTGGGAGGACCACTTCTACCCCGAGATCGTCGACCCGGTCACCGGGGAGGTCCTGCCCGACGGTGAGCGGGGCGAGCTGGTGTTCACCTCGCTCACCAAGGAGGCGATGCCAGTGATCCGGTACCGGACGCGGGACCTGACCCGGCTGCTGCCGGGCACGGCCCGGGTGTTCCGGCGGATGGAGAAGGTCACCGGCCGCAGCGACGACATGGTGATCCTGCGCGGGGTGAACCTCTTCCCCACGCAGGTCGAGGAGATCGTCCTGCGCACCCCGGGCGTCGCGCCCCACTTCCAGCTCCGACTCACCCGCGAGGGCCGCCTCGACGCCCTGACCGTGCGGGCGGAGGCCCGGCCGGACGCCCCACCCGAGACCAGGGACGCGGCCGCCCGCTCCATCGCGGCGGCCGTGAAGGACGGCATCGGGGTGTCGGTCGGCGTCGAGATCGTCGAACCGGAGTCCCTGGAACGGTCGGTGGGCAAGATCCGCCGGATCGTCGACCTGCGCCCCCGCTAGCGCGGCACTACGAGAACCGGTCCCGCAGCTGCCGCTTGAGGATCTTCCCGCTGGCGTTCCGCGGCAGCTCGTCCACGAACAGCACCCGCTTGGGCGCCTTGAAGTGGGCGAGCTTCTCCCGCGCGTGGTCGAGGAGTTCGGCCTCGGTGACCTCGCCGCGCGGGACGACGACCGCGGTGACCGCCTCGATCCAGCGCTCGTCGGGCAGGCCGATCACGGCGACCTCGGCGACGCCCTCATGGGTGTAGAGCGCGTCCTCGACCTGGCGTGAGGCGACCAGCACGCCCCCGGAGTTGATGACGTCCTTCACCCGGTCGACGATCGTGAAGTAGCCGTGCGCGTCCCGCACCGCGAGGTCACCGGAGTGGAACCAGCCGTCCCGGAAGGCCGCTTCGGTCTCCTCGGGCTTGTCCCAGTAGCCCTCGCACAGCTGCGGCGACCGGTAGACGATCTCGCCGGGCGTGCCGTCCGGTACGTCCTTGCCGTCCTCGTCCACGACCCGCGCGTCCACGAACAGGACGGTACGGCCGCAGGAGTCCATCCGGCCCTTGTGCTCGTCGGGCGCGAGGACGGTGGCCAGCGGGCCGATCTCGCTCTGCCCGAAGCAGTTGTAGAAGGCGAGCTTCGGCAGCCGTTCGCGCAGTCGCTCCAGGACGGGCACGGGCATGATCGAGGCGCCGTAGTACGCCTTGCGCAGTCCGCCGAGGTCACGGGTGGCGAAGTCGGGCCGGTTGGCCAGGCCGATCCACACCGTCGGCGGCGCGAACAGGCTGTCCGCACGGCCCTGTTCGATCAAGTCGAAGAGCCGGTCGCCGTCGGGTGCGTCGAGGATGATGTTCGTCGCGCCGACCGCGAGGTAAGGCAGCAGGAAGACGTGCATCTGCGCGGAGTGGTACAGCGGCAGCGAGTGCACCGGCCGGTCGCCGGCGCTCAGGTCGCAGGCGGTGATCGCGCTCAGGTACTCGTGCACCAGGGCACGGTGGGTCATCATCGCGCCCTTCGGCAGGGCCGTCGTCCCCGAGGTGTACAGGAGTTGGACCAGGTCCTCGCTGCGCGCTTCGGGACCGTCGTACGGGTCGGTCACGGCCAGCCGCGTCAGCAGGGAGTCGTCGGAGTCCCGCAGCGGCAGCGTGCGGACGCCCTCGGGGAGGCGCCCGGCGAGAACGGGGTCGGCGAGGACCAGAGTGCTGCCCGACTGGCCGAGGATGTACGCGAGGTCGTCACCGGTGAGGTTCTGGTTGACCGGCACATGGACCAGTCCCGCGCGGGCGCAGGCGAGGAAGGCGATCAGATACGCGTCCGAGTTGTGGCCGTAGGCGCCGACCCGGTCGCCCCGGTCGAGGCCCTGGTCGAGGAGCAGTCGCGCCGCGCGGGAGACGGCGTCGTCGAGTTCCTCGTACGTCCAGGAGCGCTCGCCGTACTCCACCGCGACGCGCGCCGGGGTGCGCCGGGCGCTGCGCCGCAGCACCCCGTCAACCGTACTGCCGTGTCCAGGCGTCATACGGGACAACCTACCGGTTGGTACGCTCAACCGCTCCTTCCCTCACTGACGTTGGGAGGCACGATGCGCACCCGCCCCAGACGCGCCGTCGTCGCGGCCGTGGCCCTGTTCGCCGCCGTCGGCACACTGCCGTCCGCAGCCGCGCAGGACCGGCAGAAACAGGAACACCCGTCGCACGGCGGCCTGTCCGCCACCATCCGCTACACCGAGTACGGCATCCCGCACATCCTCGCGCGGAACTACGCGGACCTCGGCTTCGGCACCGGGTGGGCGCAGGCCGCCGACCAGGTGTGCACCCTCGCCGACGGGTTCGTGACCGTGCGCGGCGAGCGTTCGCGTTTCTTCGGGGCCGACGCGCCCTCCGACGCCGCGCTGTCCTCGGCCACGAAGAACCTCTCCAGCGACCTGTACTTCCGCGGGGTGCGGGAGGCGGGGACGGTGGAGAGTCTGCTGGCCACGCCCGCGCCGCGGGGTCCGAGCCGTGACGTGAAGGACTTGATGCGGGGCTTCGCGGCGGGCTACAACGCCTGGCTGGAGAAGAACCGGATCACCGACCCGGCGTGCCGGGGCGCCGACTGGGTGCGTCCCGTGTCGGTCCGGGACGTGGCCGCCCGCAACTACGCGCTCGCCGTCCTGGGCGGCCAGGGCCGGGCCGTGGACGGCATCACCGCCGCGCAGCCGCCCGCGCCCACCGCCGCGCAGCCGCCCGCGCCCACCGCCCCGGCGGCCGGCACGCCCGACGCCCGGGACACCGCTCGCGCGGCCCGGGACCTGTTCGCCGCCGACTCCGCCGACATGGGCTCCAACGCCGTCGCGTTCAGCGGGGCCACCACGACGAACGGCCGCGGGCTCCTGCTCGGCAACCCGCACTACCCCTGGCAGGGCGGCCGCCGGTTCTGGCAGTCGCAGCAGACCATCCCCGGTGAACTGAACGTCGCGGGCGGCTCGCTGCTCGGCTCGGCCACGATCTCCATCGGCCACAACTCCCGGGTGGCCTGGAGCCACACGGTGGCCACCGGCGTCACCCTCAACCTGCACCAGCTGACCCTGGACCCGGCCGACCCCACCACGTACCTCGTGGACGGCACACCGCAGCGGATGACCCGGCGCGAGGTGACCGTCGCCGTCCGGGGCGGCGCACCGGTGACCAGGACCCAGTGGTGGACGCGGTACGGCCCGGTCGTCACCTCGCTCGGGGCCGCGCTGCCGCTGCCCTGGACGACCACGACGGCGTACGCGCTCAACGACCCCAACGCCGAGAATTTGCGCGCCTCCGACACCGCCCTCGGCTTCAGCAAGGCCCGCGGCACGAGCGACGTGCTGGGCTCGCTCAGGCGCACGCAGGGGCTGCCGTGGGTCAACACCGTCGCGGCCGACTCGCGGGGGCACACCCTGTTCACCCAGTCCCAGGTGCTGCCCAGGATCACCGACGAACTGGCGCAGCGCTGCTCCACCCCCCTGGGCAAGGTCACCTACCCCGCCTCCGGAGTGGCGGTCCTCGACGGCTCGCGCGGCGACTGCGCCCTGGGCCGTGACCCGGACGCCGTGCAGCCGGGGATCTTCGGGCCCGCGAGGATGCCGGTCCTGAAGGACGCGCCGTACGCGGAGAACTCCAACGACAGCGCCTGGCTGGCCAACGCCGATCGGCCGCTGACGGGTTACGAGCGGGTCTTCGGCACCGTGGGCACCCAGCGCTCGATGCGCACGCGGGGCGCCGTCCAGGACGTGGCCGCGATGGCCGCGCGCGGGAAGCTGACCGTACGGGATCTCCAGGCGCAGCAGTTCGCGAACCGGGTGCCCGCGGGCGACCTGGTGGCGGCCGACGCGGCGAAGGCGTGCGCGGCCCTGCCCGGCGGCACGGCGACGGGCAGCGACGGCAGGGCCGTTGACGTGAGCGATGCCTGCGGGGTGCTGGCGGCCTGGGACCGCACCGCGGACACCGGCAGCCGAGGCGCGCTGCTCTTCGACCGGCTGTGGCGGCGGCTGCCGACGGCCCAGTTGTGGAAGGTGCCGTTCTCCGCGGCCGATCCGGTGGGCACCCCGAACACGCTCGACGCCGGCGCGCCCGCCTTCGCGGCGGCTCTCGCGGACACCGTGACCGAGCTGCGGGCGGCGGGCGTCGCGCTGGACTCCCGGCTCGGCGAGCACCAGTTCGTCGTGCGGAACGGACAGCGCATCGCCGTGCCGGGCGGCACCGAGTCGCTCGGGGTGTGGAACAAGGTCGAGCCGGTGTGGAACCCGGCGGGCGGCGGATACACGGAGGTGACGACCGGGTCCAGCTACGTCCAGGCGGTGGGCTGGGACGGCGGCCGCTGTCCGGTGGCCCGGACCCTGCTGACGTACTCCCAGTCCTCGAACCCGAACTCACCACACTTCAGCGACCAGACCCGGCTGTTCTCGGCGGAGAGGTGGGTGACGTCCCGGTTCTGCGAGAAGGACATCCTGTCCTCACCCGAGCTGCGGATCGTGCGGGTGCGCTCCTGAAGCCGGGGGGACTCAGACCGGGCGCGAGCGCCCCTGCCAGTACGGGTCCCGCAGGCGTCGCTTGTACAGCTTGCCGTTGGGATCGCGGGGCATCTCGGTGATGAAGTCGACGCTCTTCGGGCGCTTGTAGCCCGCGAGCCGTTCGGCGCAGTGGGCGAGGACGTCGGCGGCCAGGTCCGGTCCCGGGGTGTGGCCCGGGGCCGGTTCCACCACGGCCTTGACCTCCTCGCCCCAGTCGTCGTGCGGGATGCCGAAGGCGGCGGCGTCGGCGACCGCGGGATGCTGGAGCAGCACGGACTCGATCTCGGCGGGGTAGATGTTGACCCCGCCCGAGATGATCATGTCGATCTTGCGGTCGCGGAGGAAGAGGTAGCCGTCCTCGTCGAGGTAGCCGAGGTCGCCGACGGTGAAGAAGTCGCCGATGCGGTTCTTCCGCGTCTTGGCCTCGTCCTTGTGGTACGTGAAGCCGCCGGTGTTCATCTTCAGGTACACGGTGCCGAGTTCACCGGGCGGCAGCCGGTTGCCGCCGTCGTCGAAGACCGCCAGCTCGCTGATCGGCCAGGCCTTGCCGACCGTGCCGGGTTTCTTCAGCCAGTCCTCGGCGGTGGCGAAGGCTCCGCCGCCCTCGCTGGCGGCGTAGTACTCCTCCACGCAGGGCCCCCACCAGTCGAGCATCGCCCGCTTCACATGGTCGGGACAGGGGGCGGCGCCGTGGATGGCGTGCCGCATGGACGAGACGTCGTAGCGCGCCTTCACCTCCTCGGGCAGGGCCAGCAGCCGGTGGAACTGGGTCGGGACCATATGGGTGTGGGTGCAGCGGTGTTCGTCGATCAGCCGCAGCATCTCCTCCGGTGTCCACTTGTCCATCAGGACCAGCGGGTGCCCGATGTGCAGGGACGCGGCGGCGAACTGGAGGACGGCCGTGTGGTACAGCGGTGAGCAGACGAGGTGGACGTTGTCGTCGAAGGGCCGGATGCCGAAGATGCCGAGGAAACCGCCCAGGTACGCCTCCTCCGGCAGCTTGCCGGGCAGGGGCCGGCGGATGCCGCGTGGACGGCCCGTCGTACCGGAGGTGTAGTTCATGACCCAGCCGAGCTCACGGTCCGCTGGCGGCGACTCCGGTTGCCCTTCGAGGAGTTCGGCGTACGGCCGGAAGCCCTCGACCTCGCCGACGGCGTACCGGTGGCTCGCCGGGAGGCCGGCCTCGTCGGCGGCCCGGCGTGCGGTCTCCCCGAACCTCTCGTGGGCCACGAGCACTTTCGCGCCGGAGTCGGCGACGATCCAGGCGATCTCGGGGGCGACGAAGTGGTGGTTGACCGGGACCAGGTAGAACCCGGCCTGGCTCGCGGCGAGATGGACGGCGAAGAACTCCGGGCTGTTGGGCAGGACGACGGCGAAGGCGTCCCCGCGTTCCAGGCCGGCGGCGCGCAGGCCGTGCACGAGCTGGTTGGCGGCGGCGTGGAGACGGCCCGCGGTCCACACCGATCCGTCGGGGGCGACGAGGGCCGTGCGGGCGGGGTCCTGCGCGGCCTGGGTCCAGAAGCCCGCGGGAGGTGTGCTGGTCACTGGCCGCTCCTTCCGGCGATGCGGTTGATGCGATCGACGGCTTCCTCGAAGCCGCGGGTGAGGTCGTCGAAGACGGCCTGGACGCTGCGTTCGCTGGTCATCCGGCCGACGATCTGGCCGACGGGTGTGCCCAGGAGGGGCTCCACCTCGTACTTCTGGATGCGCGAGACCGCGTCGGCGACCAGCAGGCCCTGGAGGGGCATGGGCAGGGTGCCGGGCCCGTCGGCGGAGTCCCAGGCGTCGGTCCATTCGGTACGGAGCTGGCGCGCGGGTTTCCCGGTCAGCGCGCGGGAGCGGACGGTGTCGCCGGAGCCGGCCGCGAGCAGCTTCGCGATCAGCTTGGGCGAGGGCAGTTCGGCCTCTGTGGTGGTCAGCCATATGGAGCCCATCCACACACCCTGGGCGCCGAGTGCCAGTGCGGCCGCCACCTGCCGGCCGCTGCCGATGCCGCCGGCCGCCAGCACGGGCAGCGGGTCCACGGCGTCGACGACCTCGGGCGTGAGGACCATGGAGGCGATGTCCCCGGTGTGGCCGCCGGCCTCGTAGCCCTGCGCGACCACGATGTCGATGCCGGCCTGCTGGTGCTTGACCGCGTGCCGGGCGCTGCCCGCGAGGGCGGCGACCAGGACGTCGTGTTCGTGCGCGCGGGCGACCACGTCGGCGGGCGGGGAGCCGAGGGCGTTGGCGAGCAGCCGGATCGGGTAGTCGAAGGCGACGTCGAGCTGGTTGCGGGCGACCTGCTCCATCCAGCCCGTGATGCGCCACCCGGACGCCTCGCCCTCGGCGAGCTCGGGCACCCCGTACTTGGCGAGGGTGTCCCTGACGAACTGCCGGTGCCCCTCGGGGATCATCGCCTCGACGTCCGCCTCGGTCACCC
The DNA here is from genome assembly GCF_001282115.1 of Streptomyces sp. NRRL B-24085. Lineage (GTDB taxonomy): Bacteria > Actinomycetota > Actinomycetes > Streptomycetales > Streptomycetaceae > Streptomyces. The sequence goes on from NZ_LJBR01000033.1 coordinate 39,963, forward strand.
CTTCGACCTTCCTGGCGGGCATGACGACGTCCAGGCCGTACGGCTTGCCGTCGACGTGGGCCTCGATCCAGTCGAGGTCGCGTTTGAGTTCGTCGGGGGCCGTGTAGCGGACCGCGCCGAGCACTCCGAAGCCGCCGGCCCGGCTGATGGCCGCGGCGACGGCGGGGAACGGCGTGAAGCCGAAGACGGCGTGCTCGACTCCCAGTGTCTTGCTCAGCTCCGTCTGCATGGCCGCAGGATGCCGCAGACCCCCGGACGACGGAAGAGGTTTTCTGATGCTCCGTCAGATTCAGGTCCGGGCGGACACGCCGGGCCGACGGCGGCGGCCGGGCCTGAGAGCGCGCGGGCGGGGCGGTCAGCCGCCGAGCTCCTCCAGTACGGCCATCGCCGCGTTGTGCCCCGGCACCCCGCTCACCCCGCCGCCGCGCACCGCGCCCGCCCCGCACAGGAGCACGTTGGCGTGCCGGGTCTCCACGCCCCAGCGGCCGGTGCCCTCCTCGGCGTACGGCCAGGACAGTTCGCGGTGGAAGATGTTGCCGCCGGGCAGCCGCAGGTCCCGCTCCAGGTCGAGCGGGGTCTTCGCCTCGATGCAGGGCCGGCCGTCCGCGTCCGTGGCCAGGCAGTCGGCCAGCGGCTCGGCGAGGTGGGCGTCGAGCTGGGCCAGGGTCGACTTGAGGAGTTCCTCGCGCACGGCGTCGTTGTCCCGGTCGAAGAGCCGGGCCGGGGTGTGCAGGCCGAACAGGGTGAGGGTCTGGTAGCCCTGCTCGACGAGGTCCGGGCCGAGGATCGTCGGGTCGGTGAGGGAGTGGCAGTAGATCTCCGAGGGCGGCGCGGCGGGGAGCCGGCCGGCGGCGGCCTGGGCGTGGGCCATGGCCAGCTCCTGGTAGCCCTCGGCGATGTGGAAGGTGCCGGAGAACGCCTCGCGCGGGTCGACCTCCCCGTCCCGGAGCCGCGGCAGGCGCTTGAGCAGCATGTTCACCTTGAGCTGGGCGCCCTCGGCGGGGGCGGGCGGCCGGTCGCCGGTGAGTTCGGCGAGGGCCTGCGGGGAGGCGTTGACCAGGACGTGCCGAGCCTCGACGGTGCCCTCCGTCCCGTCGGTCCGGTACGTGATCTGCGCCGAGCTGCCGTCCGTGGAGATCCCGACGACCTCGTGTCCGGTGGCGAGAACCGCGCCGGCCTGCCGTGCCGCGCCGGCCAGGGCGTCGGTGAGGGCGCCCATGCCGCCGACGGGTACGTCCCAGGCGCCGGTCCCGCCGCCGATCACGTGGTAGAGGAAGCAGCGGTTCTGCTTGAGCGAGGGGTCGTGGGCGTCGGCGAAGGTACCGATGAGCGCGTCGGTCAGGACCACGCCCCGGACCAGGTCGTCGGCGAAGCGGTCCTCCACGGCGACCCCGATCGGCTCCTCGAACAGGACCCGCCAGGCCTCCTCGTCGTCCACCCGCCGGCGCAGTTCGTCGCGGGTGGGCAGGGGTTCGGTCAGGGTAGGGAAGACCGTCCGTGCGACGCGGCCCGTCATGTCGTAGAACCGCTGCCAGGCCCGGTACTCGTCCTCGCTGCCGGTGAGCCGGGCGAAGGCCTCCCGGGTGCGGCGCTCGCCGCCGCCGACGAGCAGTCCGGTCGCCCTGCCGTCGCGTTCGACGGGGGTGTACGACGAGACGTTGCGGGTCCGGACTCTGAAGTCCAGGCCGAGATCGCGGACGATCTTCCTGGGCAGCAGGCTGACCAGGTACGAGTAGCGCGACAGCCGGGCGTCCACCCCGGCGAACGGCCGCGTGGACACCGCGGCTCCCCCGGTGTTCCCGAGCCGCTCCAGAACCAGCACGGACCGTCCGGCCCGGGCCAGGTAGGCGGCGGCGACGAGTCCGTTGTGGCCCCCGCCGACGATGACGGCGTCGTAGCGGCGGTGGTGTCCCTCGTGTGCAGGCATGGTTCTTCGTAACACGTGATGATCTAGGTCGGCCAGAGGTACGCGGCAGTCGACCCACGGCCCCGCACGAAGGTCACTGCGCTCCGGAGGCCCGCTGCTGCCGCAGTGCCGCGACCCTGCGGTAGAGCGCGACCGCCTCCGCGCCCCGGCCGAGCTGCTCCAGGCAGTGGGCCTCGTCGTTGCGACTGGCCAGGGTGTCCGGGTGGTCGGCGCCGAGGACGCGTTCGCGGGCGGCGGCGACGGTGCGGTACTCGGTGAGGGCGTCCGTCCAGCGGCCGAGCCAGCCGAGCCCCACGGCCACCTCGCGGCGGCTGACCAGGGTGTCCGGGTGGTCGGGGCCGAGGACGCGCGCGCGGATCGCGCACACGTCCCGGGACTCGGCGAGGGCTTCCTCCCAGCGGCCCAGACGGCCGAGGTTGACACCGAGGCCGTGGCGGGCGCGCAGGGTCTCGGGGTGGGCGGGCCCGTGGACGCGCGTGCGGTCCTCGATCAGATCGTGGTAGAGGCGGAGCGCTTCCGCGCTGCGGCCCAGGCGGCCGAGGCTGATGCCGACCTCGTAGCGGGCGGCGAGGGTGTCGGGGTGATCGGGGCCAAGAGCCCGGGCGCGGGCCTCGGCGACCTCGTGGTAGGTCTGAAGGGCCTCCGCCCAGCGGCCCAACTGGCCGAGCGCGTAGGCGACTTCGTAGCGGGTGACGAGGGTGTCGGGGTGGTGGGGGCCCAGCACCCGGGCGCGGGCGGCGGCCACCTCGCAGGCCATGCGGTAGGAGTCCTCCAGGCGGCCGAGCCGGGAGAGGTTGAAGGCGAGGTTGTGGCGGCAGCGCAGGGTGTCCGGGTGGTCCGGTCCCATCTCGCGCTCGCGGGCGGCGAGGACCGAGTTGTAGACCTGGTGGGCGTCGAAGTGGCGGCCCAGCTGGCCCAGCACGTACGCCATCTCCTGGCGGGCGGCGAGGGTGTCGGGGTGGTCGGCGCCCAGGGTGCGGGTCCGGGTCGCGGCCACGTGCTTGTACTCGCGCAGGGCGTCGGCGGCGCGGCCGGTGCGGCTGAGGGTGAACGCGACCTCGTAGTGGCTGGCGAGGGTGTCGGGGTGGTCGGGGCCGAGCAGGTGCGCGCGTTCGGCGGCGACCGCGCGGTGCACCTCGCCGGCCTCGGCCCAGCGGCCCAGGCGTCCGAGGCTGAGCCCCGCGTTGTGCCGGCCGGCGAGGGCCAGGAGGGCCTGCGCGGAGGGCACGGGCGGCCCGTCGGGCACGGGTTCCTCGACGCGGCCGGTGGCGAGGCGGGCGACCCACTCGCCGGTGAGGGCGGCCCCGGCGTCCGGGGGCGTGGTGACAAGGCCGGCGCCGGTGGCCTTGTGGCCGGTGGTCATGCCGCGGGTCCAGGACGGCAGCCGGGTCTCGCGGTCGCGCTCCGGCTGCGGCCGGAAGTCGGGCCGCGGGGTCACCACGGTGGGCACGTACGCCGGTGTGGTGCGGCCCAGGGTGATCCGGCGGCCCAGCTCCCGGGCGTCGGGCGGGCGTTGTCCGGGCTCCTTGGCCAGCAGGTCGAGGATGACCCTGTCGAGGTACTCGGGGAGTTCGGCGCGGTGGCTGCGCGGAGGCCGGGGCGGGGTGTCGCGGTGGCCGACGAGGATCGCCCAGGCGTCCTCCAGGTCGAACGGCGGTGCCCCGGTGGCGATCTCGTACAGCACGCATCCCAGGGAGTACAGGTCGCTGCGCTGGTCGACCTCGGAACCCCCTATCTGCTCCGGCGACATGTAGTGCGGGGTGCCCATGGCGATGCCGGTGCCGGTCAGCCGGGAGGTGAAGTCGACGTCGTGGCCGAGCCGGGCTATGCCGAAGTCGCAGATCTTCACGGTGCCGTCGGTGAGCCGGACGATGTTCGCGGGCTTCAGGTCGCGGTGCACGATGCCCTGCTGGTGGGTGTAGGCGAGGGCGGCGGCCACCTGGTCGGCGATGTCGACGACGTCGGACACGGGCAGGGGGTGCTGTTTGTTGTCCTCCAGGAGCTGGCTGAGGTTGCGCCCCTCCAGCAGCTCCATCACCAGGTACAGCACACCGTCGGACTCGCCGAAGTCGTGCACGACGGTCACCCCGCGATGGCTGAGCGCGGCGGCCACCCGGGCCTCCCGCCGGAACCGCTCCCGCAGGACCCGGGTGAAGGTCTGGTCGTGCTGCCCGCCCAGCGGTTTGAGGCACTTCACGGCGACATGGCGCCCCAGCGACTCGTCACGGGCCCGCCACACCTCGCCCATGCCCCCGCGCCCGATCAGGTCGAGCAGTCGGTACCGCCCCTGGATGAGCCTGCTGTCCCCCATCTTCCGCGACCGCCCCCGTCGAACTCGCCCCGCATCCCCTGGCCTGTCCAGTATGGCGACCTATCGTCCGAGTTTGTACGGGGCGGGACGGGTGCCCGGGCCGAGCCGTGCCATGGCGCGCAGGATGTGTTTGGGCGGGAGTTGCCAGCGCAGACGTGCGGGGACGCAGCGCAGGACGGTGCCGGTGGCGCGCAACCGGCGGGTGACGGCGCCGGGTTCGGGGGCTTTCCTGCCGTACAGCTCGTGGGCGTACGGCGGCAGGGCGGCGTACGCCAACTGCGCCACGCGCCGCCACAGCACGTCACGCGCCGGGACGAGGAGGGGGTGCGTCGGCGGGCGGAGCAGGAAGTCGTCCACCGCGCGGGCCTCGGGCGTAGCGGCGAGTTCGGGAAGCACCTTCTCGAAGTAGGCGCTCATCTCCGCCTGGTTCGCGGGTACGGCCTCGGGGTCCAGGCCCACCAGGCGGGCGCTGACCCGGTGTTCGGCAATGTAGCGGTCGGCCTGCTCGTCGGTGAGGCGGAAGCCGGAGCGGCGGGCGACGTGGAGGTAGGAGTCGATCTCGGCGCAGTGCACCCACAGCAGGAGTGCGGGTTCGTCGACGCCGTAGCGTTCGCCGGTGTCGGGGTCGGTCGCGCCGAGCATGGTGTGGATCTTCCGGACCCGGGCGCCGGCCTTCTCGGCGGCCTCGGTGGTGCCGTAGGTCGTGGTGCCGACGAAGTCGGCGGTGCGCATCAGCCGGCCCCAGGCGTCCCTGCGGAAGTCGGAGTTCTGCATCACGCCTCGCACCGCGCGCGGGTGCAGTGCCTGGAGGTAGAGCGCGCGGATGCCGGCGACCCACATCATCGGGTCGCCGTGCATCTGCCAGGTCACCGACGATGGACCGAACAACCCCGGATCACCCGTCATGCCGGAAGGCTAACGCCGTACCCGCGGCATACCCAGGCCGATCCACGAGATGATCTCCCGCTGGATCTCGTTGTTGCCGCCGCCGAAGGTGAAGATGACGGCGGAGCGGTAGCCGCGTTCCAGTTCGCCGTGCAGGACGTCGCCGGCCGAGCCCTCCTTCAGCGCGCCGGCCGCGGCGACGATCTCCATGAGCCAGGCGTAGGCGTCCCGGCGGGCCTCGGAGCCGTAGACCTTGACCGCGGAGGCGTCCTGCGGGGTGAGGGTGCCGTCCTGGACGGCGTTCACCATCCGCCAGTTGAGGAGCTTGAGGGCTTCGAGCCTGGTGTGGGTCTGAGCCAGGCGGCGCCGCACCCACGGCAGGTCGATCACGCGGCGGCCGTCGGCGAGCTTGGTCTCCGTGGCCCAGCGCTGGACGTCGTGCAGGGCGCGGATGGCCATGGTGCCGTGGGCGGCGAGGGTGACGCGCTCGTGGTTGAGCTGGTTGGTGATCAGCCGCCAGCCCTGGTTCTCCTCGCCGACCCGGTGCGAGACGGGGACGCGGACGTTCTCGTAGTAGCTGGCCGTGGTGTCGTGCGAGGCGAGGGTGTTGATGACGGTGCAGGAGTAGCCGGGGTCGGTGGTCGGCATCAGGAGCATGGTGATGCCCTTGTGGGGCGGGGCGTCGGGGTCGGTGCGCACGGCGAGCCAGACCCAGTCGGCGGTGTCGCCGTTGGTGGTCCAGATCTTGTGCCCGTTGACGACGTACTCGTCCCCGTCCCGTACCGCGCGGGTCTTCAGGGCGGCCAGGTCGGTGCCCGCGCCGGGCTCGCTGTAGCCGATCGCGAAGTCGATCTCACCGGAGAGGATCCGCGGCAGGAACCAGGACTTCTGCTCCTCGGTGCCGTACCGCATGATCGTCGGCCCGACGGTGTTGAGGGCCATGAGCGGCAGCGGTACGCCGGCCTGGGCGGCCTCGTCGAAGAAGATGAACTGTTCCATCGCGGTCAGGCCGCGGCCGCCGTACTCCTTCGGCCAGCCCACGCCGAGCCAGCCGTCGGTGCCGAGGCGGCGGATGGTGTCGCGGTAGAAGCGCTTCTGGGCGTCCCGGTCGGTGAACCGGGCGTGCGCGTTGTCGGGGACCAGGCCGGCGAAGTAGGCGCGCAGTTCGGCGCGCAACCGCTGCTGTTCGGGCGTGTGGTCGAGATGCACGGCGCCTCCAGGCTCCCAGGCCGGTCCTGACGGCGCACACGGTAGAACGTGTTCCAGTAATTGGGAACGGCCAGGAGGAGGTCCGTGCCGCGCGGGCGGGCTCCGTCAGACCAGGGTGGCCATGAAGTCCGTGCACGCCTGGGCGCACTCCCGGCACGCCTTGGCGGCGTCCTGGGCACCGGCGTGCTGGTCCAGGACCTGCGCGCACTCCAGGCAGACCGACCGGCACCATTCCAGTTGGACGCGGATGCCGGCCTCGTCGAGGTGGTTCTCCTCGGACAGCACCCGGCAGGTCGCGTCGCACACCTCGGCGCACATGATGCCCTTGCGCCGCAGCAGTTCCTGTTCCTCGGTCCCGTCCGGATCGACCAGGCTCGCGCGCAGCGCGCAGGCACGCGCGCACTCGGTGCACGCCTGGGCACACGCGAACCGGTCCTCCAGGAACCGGATGAGCTCCTGTTGCGAAGTCGAAGTGGTCACGAGGGGCGGGTAGCCGGGGGCCCGGCCGCCAAACCCGGACTTCCCGGGGGTTTCCGGGACTGCGGGGGCAGGTCGGTTCGCTCGCAGGTCCCGGGGTACCCGCGTGACATGAACGAAGCCCTGAACAGCGAATGGATGGACCTGGCCGCGGGCCGGGGCGGCCTCGCCGCCGGAGTGATCGCGGCCGGTGTGGTGGTCGTGGCGGTGCTGATCGGCGCCTTCTTCCTGGGCTCCCGCGTCCGGCGCCGGGAGTCGCGTCCGCCCACGCCCGAGGAACAGCCGAGGCTGCCCGAGGGCGGGCCGGTCCGCGAGGTGAGGGAGCACCGGGAGCCCGACGAGGTGCCCCGCGGCGACACCCGGCTGACCCCGCACGAACTGCCCAACCACGGCAACAGCCCGACCCGGACCGGCCCGGGCCGTGAACGCCCCCGCTGGGACGAGGGCAGCAGCGGTTCGTTCGGCAGCGGCGGCCCGGGAGGCGGCTGAGGCCCGCGGCCGTGTCGCGGACCCTCACGCGAAGGCCTTACGGCAACCTTCGCCCACAGCTCTGGAACCGCTGGAGGCGGGCGCCCGGTCACTCACCGAGCCGGGCGGCCGCCTCCAGCAGCAGTGCGTGGACGAACGCCTGCGGGAGGTTGCCGCGGAGCTGACGCTGGGCGATGTCGAACTCCTCCGCGTACAGCCCCGAGGCCCCGCAGGCGCCCCGGTTGCGTTCGAACCAGCGGTACGCCTCGACGGTCCGCCCCTGCTGGTGCTCGGCGAGAGCCATGACGAACCCGCACAGCACGAAGGCGCCCTCCGCCTCCTCCAGGGGGCGGTCGTCGTGGCGGAACCGGTACAGGAAATGGTCGTCGGCCAGTTCCCGGCGGCACGCGGCGAGGGTGGCCCGGGTGCGCGGATCGTCGGCGGACAGGGCCCCGCGGACGCCGGGCAGCAGCAGGGCGGCGTCCACGGACGGGTCGTCGGGGGTGCGCTGCCAGTGGCCGTCGGGGTGGAGACAGGTCCGCTCGGCGGCGCGGAGGAGGGTGTCGGCCAGGGCGGTGCAGGTGCCGGCGAGCGGGTGACGGGGCGCCGCCGCCGCTACGGCCCGCAGGCCCCCGACGCAGATGAGCCTGCTGTGGGTCCACTCCCGGTCGCTCAGCTCCCAGATCCCGGCGTCGGGCTCGCGCCACCGGTCGGCGACGGCCCGCACGGCGATCTCCACGGCCTTCCAGTGGCCCTCCTCCAGGCGCCCGTGCCGTTCGGCGGCCGCGAGCAGCAGCAGGGCCTCGCCGAAGCAGTCGAGCTGGAACTGCCGGCGGACCTGGTTGCCGACACGGTCGAAGCCGCCGGGATAGCCGGGCAGGTCGAGGTCGCGCTGGGTCGGCACGGGGTCGCCGTGCACGGTGTAGGCCGGCACCAGGCGGGACCCGTCGGCGTGCAGGCGCGCGGTGACGAAGCCGACGGCGTTGTCGAGGAGGTCGTGGGCGCCGACCGCGGCGGCTGCCTGGCCGGCGTAGCTCTGGTCGCGGATCCACACGTACCGGTAGTCGTAGTTCCGGCCCTCTTCGGCGCGCTCGGGCAGGCTGGTGGTGGCCGCCGCGACCATGCCGCCGCCCTGGGTGGTGAGGCCCCGCAGGACGGCGTAGGCCCGGCGTGCGTCCCGGGGGGCGACGGTCTGGTCCAGCGCGGGGACGGTCCCGTGCCAGGCGGCCTCGGTGGCGGCCCAGGCCCGCTCCGGCTCGGGTGGCTCGGCCGGCAGCGGGGACACGGCGCATTCCAGAACCAGGTCGTGCCGCTCGCCCGGCTTCAGCTCGATCTCCGCGGTGAGCCCCCGCTCCCCCGGCACGGCATGCGGTGCCCCCTGCCAGCGCAGTCGGTACCGGCCGGTGCGCAGCTCCCACACCCCGTCGTCGCCGCGGCGCACCGAGCCCGGTTCGATCGGTGCCGCACCGTACCCGGCATGCGGGTCGAGGACGACGGAGACCCGGGCGGGGCCGTCCACCGCGCGCACCTGCCGCAGCAGGACGAGCCGGTCCGGGTCCCCGGGGAAGGCCAGCGCCTCGCGGCACTCGACGATCCCGCCGTCGGTGACCCAGCGGCTGCGCCAGATGAGCGTGCCTTCTTCGTAGTAGCCGCCGAACACGTACCGTCCGGCGGGAGTGACGGCGTACGCGCCCCGGCCGCCGACGAGACCCGCGAAGATCGCCTCGTCGTGCCAGGTGGGCGCGCACAGCCACCCGATGGCACCGTCGGGCCCGATGAGCGCTCCGCGCTCACCGTCGGCCAGCAGCGCGTAGTCGTGCAGTGCATGCGGCGGGAAGGGGGTGCTCATGGGCGGCGGGTACCCAGGGGTGGCATGGTCAACTGCCGGTCCGGCAGCGCCCTCGCGGAGAACCGCCGGGCCGCCACCTGGTGAGCACCCGTCCCGCGGGCGCCGACGTGCGCCTGGTCCGGTCTCCGCGGCCTCTGCCACCGTCGGCCGGCCCGAGTCTGCGGGCCTTCGGGCCGGCGCCACACGACTCGCCGCGGCATCCCGGCCCCGCCGGGCGTCCTACCACGGGCAGGGCTGGGCTGTGGATCACGGTGAGGGGAGACGGACGGTTGCGCGCCTTGGGTCGCGCCCAGCAGCCGGACCGGCATGGCACGGCACGAGTCGCTCGGCGTCCGCGCCGCGTCCTGCCCGGACCACGGCCCGTGTCCCTCCCCCGGCCACGGCCCCGGCC
>NZ_LJBR01000330.1 GCF_001282115.1 Streptomyces sp. NRRL B-24085
GGGTGGGGTGGCGGGTGGCGCGTCGCGTATCACCCGGGGGCGGTGGTTCGCAGGTGAACCGTCGCGTGGGACTTGGGGTGTTGCGCTTCGCGGTGTGGCGTCGGCGTCGTGTGGACGCGGGGTGCGCGATTATCCGTCTCCCGCTCGGTGGGCCGGGGTGAGCGGGAGACGGACGGTGGGCGTCCGGCGGGGCCGGAACGGGAGAGGTCAGCCGAACATGCCCGGCTTGTAGCCGCCAGCGGGCTGCTGGTTGATGACGTTGATGCGGTTGTAGGCGTTGATGATCGCGATCAACGAGATCAGCGCGGCGAGCTGGTCCTCGTCGTAGTGCTTCGCCGCGTCGGCCCAGGCATCGTCCGACACCCCGCCCGCCGCGTCGGCGATGCGGGTGCCCTGCTCGGTGACCTCCAACGCCGCGCGCTCGGCGTCGGTGAAGACGGTGGCCTCGCGCCAGGCAGCCACCAGGTGCAGCCGCTGCTGGTCCTCACCCGCGGCGACGGCGTCCTTGGTGTGCATGTCGGTGCAGAACCCGCAGCCGTTGATCTGGCTGGCCCGGATCTTCACCAGCTCCTGGGTGGCCACGGGCAGCGCCGAGTGCACAGCGGCCCCGGCCGAGTTGAGGTGCTTCATGACCTTGCCCGCGAGAGCGTTGCCGAAGTAGTTGATGCGCGCGTCCATGTAGGGATCCTGATTTTCGAGTGATGGGCGGTGAACTGACGTGCTGTTGCTGCGATTTCGGGGCGGTCGGCTTCGTGCTCGCCGTTACTGCTTGCTGCTCCAGTCGGCGAAGTGGGTCTCGCCGAGTCGTGCGTCGGGGCCGGGCAGCAGGTCGGACTCCTTGAGGGCGGCGCCCCAGTAGAGACCCTCCGGGTCCGTCACGACCGTGCGGGGGTCGTCGTGGGCCGCGAGGGCCTTGCGGATGAAGTCCTCCATGGTGAAGGTGTCGGGGCCGGCGACCTCGACGATGCCGTTGACCGGAGTGCCGACCGCTGTGCGGCCGACGGCTGCGGCCACGTCGCCCGAGAAGATGGGCTGGATCTTGATGGGGGCGACGGACACCGTGTCACCGCTGGTCGCCGAGTCCGCGAGGGTCTTGGCGAACTCGAAGAACTGCGTGGCGTGGACGATCGAGTACGGCATTCCGGAGTCCCGGATCATGTCCTCCTGGACCTGCTTGGCCTGGAAGTAGCCGGCCTGCTGGAGGCGGTCGGTGCCTACGACGGACAGCGCCACATGGTGGGTGACGCCGGCGGCAGCCTCCGCGGCGAGCAGGTTGGTGGTGGAGGCGCGGAAGAACTCCATCACCGCGTCGTCGTCGAAGGAGGGGGAGTTGGAGACGTCGACGACGACGGAGGCGCCCTTCAGGACCTCGGCCAGGCCTTCGCCGGTGACCGTGTTGACTCCGGTGTTCGGGGAGGCGGCCACCGCCTCGTGACCGTGTTCGTTGAGCTTGGAGACGACCTTGGAACCGATGAGTCCGGTTCCGCCGATCACTACGACCTTCATGGACTTTCCCTTCACTGATCTCGCACGGTGCCCGGTGGGTCTGCGGCGACCTCGTCCAGGGCACCGGCCGCGATGGCTCGTACCCTCCTGACCGGGCGGCCCCGGCATCTGTGACAAGGCGGCGCGGAAAGATTTCGCGCCGCTGTCGATCACCCACACACGGCGGGTCCGGCGTCGTCGGACCCACCGCGCCATGGCTCGCAGATTCCGGTCGGGGCGGGCAGCCGACTGCTGTTTCCCCGACTGCGAAACACGTGCGGCAGGACGGGGATGGCGAGTTACCGCCCGCGCACACGCAGGGTTCGGTGCAGGTCCGGGCCGGTGAGCCGGGTGGTGGGCGTGCGGTCGGGGCGTCTGCCGTGGGCTCAACGCCGTCGACGGGCTGCGCGGCGGCGCGTGGCACGATCCGCTCGCCCGGCAGAGCGGCCGGCAAGCAGCTCTGCCGGGACGCGTCAGCCGAGTGCCGCTCCCCGGTGTCGGAAAGGCGGGCAGCGGCGGGCGCCCAATGGCATCGTTTCACGCCGCGCCGGCCCGGGCCCGTTCCGTGACCACGGCGACCGCGACACCGGCCTCGGCGACCTCGACGCCCGCTCGGAGGCCTGACGCACCGCTTCCCACCACGAGGACGGACGTGGTGAGCTGATGGCCCAGCGAAGACATGGGTCCTCCCACGACAGGCAACCGACATGATCATTGGTTGGGAGAGACCGGACAGGCCCACGATTTGTGACAACCTCAGCGGGTTTCCGGGCGTGGATGTAGTCACACTGTCTGTCCGCACCGTGGGGGAGGGGCCGCGGGTATCGTGACAAGGATTCTTCCGAACACCGCTGTGGGAGCACTGTTCCCCCGGATCCCGCCGAGGAGCCGAGTCGCATGATCGCCAGCCCGCTTTCCGCTCTGGTCGGCCGGCAGCGTGAGTGCACGGCGCTCGACAACCTGCTGGCCGGCGTTCGGGCCGGCGGTTCCCGCGTCATGGTCGTCCGGGGCGAGGCGGGCATCGGCAAGTCGGTGCTACTGGAGTACGTCGCTGCGCAGGCGTCCCGGGTGCAGGTGACCTGGGCCCGCGGTGTCGAGGCCGACATGGAGCTCCCTTACGCGAGCCTGCACCAGGCGTGCGCGCCGTTCCTGGACGGTGTCGAAGAACTGCCGCAACCCCAACGTGACGCCCTGCGCGTGGCGTTCGGGACCGCGGTCGGCGATCCGCCCGACCGTTTCCTGGTCGGTCTCGCCGTTCTGACCCTGCTCACCCGCGCCTCGGAGACCCAGCCGGTGCTGGTGCTGGTGGACGATGCCCAGTGGCTGGACCAAGTGTCGTTGCAGACACTTGAGTTCGTGGCCCGGCGACTGCTCGCGGAGCCGGTCGCCATGGTGTTCGCGGTCCGCGACCCCGAGGGGCAGTCCGCGCTCGCGGGCCTGCCGGCACTGCAACTGAAGGGACTAGACGCCGCTTCGGCCGGGGAACTCCTGGAGGGAGCTGTAGGGGGACGCCTGGAGGAGCGGGTCCGGGACCGGTTCGTGGCCGAGACACACGGCAATCCGCTGGCGCTGCTGGAATTCTCCCGCGGCCGCAGCGCCGCCGAACTCGCCTACGGCGTCGACGCGTCGAGTGCCCCGGTCGTCCAAGGGCCGGTGGCCGGCCGCGTCGAGCGTGATTTCGCCGGGCGGCTCGGTGCGCTGCCCGCCGCGACCCGCACCCTGCTGCTGATCGCTGCGGCCGAACCGGTGGGCGACGTACGCCTGCTGATCCGCGCGGCCGCTTCCCTCGGCATCACCCCGGACGCCGCACCGGCCAAGGAAGCCGGCCTGATCGAGTTCGGCGAGCCCGTACGGTTCCGGCATCCGCTGGTCCGTTCGGCGGTCTACCACGGAGCCGAGCCGGAGGACCGCCGTGCGGTGCACCGGGCCCTGGCCGAAGCCACGGACCCCCTCCTGGACCCTGACCGGCGCGCCTGGCACGCCGCGCAGGCAGCCGACGGGCCGGACGAGGAGGTTGCCGCAGGACTGGAGCAGGCCGCCGACCGCGCCCGGCAGCGCGGAGGCATCGCGGCCGAGGCGGTTCTGCTGGAACGCGCGGTGGAGGTGACGCCCGATCCCTGGCCGCGAGGGCGCCGGGCCCTTGCGGCGGCAGAGGCACACTTCTCGGCCGCCGCACCCGAACGGGCCACGGAACTGGCCGCGGTGGCCGACCTGTATCCCCTCAGCGTCCTGGACCGGGCTCGCCTGGCACGTCTGCGGGCCAGAATCCTGTTCGCCCGCAGCCGCAGCGACGAGGCGGCACCACTGCTCCTGAACGCCGCGGCACAGTTCACCGCGGCCGGATCTCCGCTGGCGCGGGAAACGTATCTGGAGGCGATCAGCGCGACCATCTTCGCCGGCCGGGTCCATGGTCCGACAGGCGCCCGCGCCGCCGCCGTCGCAGCCCGCGCCTCCGGTGCGCCCTCTTCGGGCTCCAAAGCCGCCGACGCTCTCTTGGACGGTGTGGCGGCCCTGCTCGCCGACGGCTCGGAGACGGCCGTCCCGGCCCTGCGCGAGGCACTCGACCTGCTCGAGCACGAAGAGCTCCGGACGCGGGAGGCGACCGTACGGTGGCTGCTGCTTGCCCCGGTGGCGCTCGAGTCGTTCATTCACTGGGCCTGGGACCTGCATGCCTGGGACACGCTCTCGACTCGTGCGGTGCGTCTGGCCCGCGACATCGGAGCACTCGGCAGCCTGCCGCCGGCCCTGATCTACGCGGGCGGGGTGCACATCCACTACGGCGACTTCGCCGAGGCCGACCGGATGATCGACGAAGCCGACGCGATCGCCTCCGCGACCGGCCACGCCCCGCACAAATACGCCGCGCTCGTCCTGGCCGCGTGGCGGGGCGAGGCGGATGTCGCCGCCGACATCATCAAAGAGGCCAAAGAGCGCGCCGTGCAGCGGGGCGAAGTATCCCTGCTCGGAGCCATGGGCTACATCCAGGGCGTGCTCTTCAACGGACTGGCCCGCTACGAAGAGGCGCTGGAGGCCGCACGCACCGGCATCGAACACGACGGGTTCAACTTCACCGGCCTGTCGCTGGTCGAACACGTCGAGGCCGCGACGCGATGCGGTGAACTCGACCAGGCCCGCGCCTCACTGGCCCGCCTCACCGAACTCACCCGCGCCGCCGACTCCGGGTGGGCGCGCGGCGCGAGCGCCCGCAGTGAGGCGCTGCTGGCCGACGGCGAGGCGGCCGATCGCTTGTACCGCACGGCGATCAAGGAATTCGGCCGCGGCGGGGTTGTCGTGGAAGTGGCACGCACCCACCTGCTGTACGGCGAGTGGCTGCGGCGCACACAGCGCCGCGCGCAGGCCCGCGAGCATCTCCGCACGGCCCACGACATGTTCGACGCGATGCCGGCTCACGCGTTCGCCGAACGGTCCCGCCGTGAACTCATCGCCACCGGCGAGCAGGTGACCGCGCGGGAGACCACACCGGCGAAGGTTCTCACCCCGCAGGAGTCGCAGGTGGCAGCCCTCGCCGCCGACGGCATGACGAACGCGCGGATCGGCGCGGAGCTCTTCATCAGCCCCCACACCGTGGAATGGCATCTGCGGAAGGTCTACGTGAAGCTCGGCATCAGCTCCCGCCGAGCCCTGCCGGACGTCCTCGACAGCGCGCGGGCACGGTGAGGTAGAACCGACAGGCCCCACAGCGCGGGCGGCCGCCGGCCCCGCTCCCAAGACCTGTCCCGATCATGACGGGGCGCCAAGAACCAGTGCCCGGTCCACGCGTATGCACGAGACGGGGGAGTGAGTGATCCTCACCAACCCGGCCGGGATCATTTAAGCCGCGGAACGGAACACAACGCACATGGTGATGTGCAGCCCCACGAGTTGAGGAGGAGAGCGGCAACGATGGATCCGGTGAGCCAGATCAGCACGTCGAAGAACGGGACACGAGGCGCCGAGGCTTCGCGGGAACCCGGCGACATGGCCTCGGTGTTCGCCAACTTCCGTCAGTACCTGATGGGATGGGGGACACAAGGCCGAGCGGGCAACACCGTCGACCAGTTCCGTAGCGGGCTCGCCGCACCGCAGTTCAACGGCGTCGTGCGCGTAAGGTCGGTTTCCGCGGAGGGGGTGGACGTGGCGGCCGTACGCAAGGAGTTCGCGAACGTTCCCTGGTGGTGGTGGGTCGGACCCGACAGCCCCGAGGACACCGCCGGCTTCCTGCGGCGCCGCGGTGGACGAGAGCTCACGGCCCTCCCCGTGATGGTTCGCACGCTCGACGAACCGGCCGACCCGGGCACAGTCCCGCACGCCACCCACACCGGTTTGCGGGTGGAGCCGGTCCGGGACGACGAACGGCTGGCCGAGTTCGTCCGGACATACCGGGCGTCGATGGGTGTCGAGCCCGGGCTGGAGGCCGAGATGACGCGCATCGAGTCGGGGCGCGAGGACAACGCCGACATCATCCGGCTGGCCGCGGTGCGCAACGGCCGAGTGGTCGGGACGACCGTGGTGATCACCGCCCACGGGGTGGCCGGGATCTTCCTCGTCCACGTGACCGAAGCACATCGCCGGCGGGGTGTCGGTGCGGCCCTGACGGAGGCAGCGCTCCAGGTGGGACGGCAGCGCGGGATGCGCTGCGCCGCGCTGGTGGCCAGCCCTGCGGGCGAACCGTTGTACCGACGTTTCGGCTTCACGACGACATCCGAGTACCGGCTGTTCGGCTTCCCCGCTTGAGCCGCAGCTGGCCCTGACGCGGACTGAGCGCTGTCCTTCTCACCTGGACGCCGGCGCTGCCGTTCGTCTGTCCGGTCGGCGGATCGCGCTGGGACTGCTCCTGCCGCAAGGGCCGGTCAGGTTGGCGAGCCCACCGCGCCCGCGTCCCTCGAGAAGGTCGTCTTCCACACCCCGGCCGGACAGTCGAGCGGTGCCCTGGCACCTGAACTGATCACAGTGTCACACCGAGTGCCGACGACCGGTCTAGAGGGTGAGGACCGAGAGGAACAGAGGACACCGTGCGTGAGATCTTGATCGTGGGTGGCGGGTACGCGGGCTTCTACACCGCGTGGGGCCTGGAGAAGGGACTGCGGCCGGGCGAGGCGCGCGTCACCGTCGTCGACCCCCGCCCGTACATGACGTACCAGCCCTTCCTGCCCGAGGTCGTTGCCGGTTCGGTGGAGGCCCGGCACGCGGCGGTTTCGCTCCGCCGTCACCTCCACTCCACGCGTCTGGTGGCGGGCTCGGTGACGGAAATCCGCCACAGCGCGCGCACGGTCACGGTCCGCCCGGAGTCCGGGCCATCCCTCGACCTGCACTACGACGTGCTGGTGGTGACGGCGGGGGCGGTCACCCGGACCTTCCCGATCCCGGGGCTCAGCGATCAGGCGTACGGACTCAAGCACGTCGAGGAGGCGGTGGCGATCCGCGACCGCCTCCTCACCTCGTTCGACCGTGCGGCCGGTCTGCAGCGCGGCCCCGAACGCACCAAACTGCTCACCGTCACCGTCGTCGGTGGCGGATTCTCCGGAGTGGAGGGATTCGGTGAACTGCTGGCCCTGGCGACCGCATTGCTCAAGCAGTACCCGGAGATCGGCCCCGACGAACCGGCCTTCCACCTGGTCGAGGCACGGGACCGGATCCTGCCCGAAGTCACGGACCGGCCGGGCGCCTGGGTGGTGCGTTCACTGGAGAAGCGGGGGGCGCGGGTGCACCTGAACACCCAGATGGTCTCCGCCGAGGGCGGCCGGGTGCGGCTGTCGGACGGTACCGAGTACGACTCGGGCCTGCTGGTGTGGACGGCCGGCAACGCCGCCAACCCGATCGTGCACAACCACAGCGATCTGCCCGTCGACGAGCGGGGCCTGCTCACCGTCCGGGCGGACCTGAGGGTCACCACGGGCACCGAGGTGGTGCCCGACGCCTGGGCGGCGGGGGACGACGCCTCGGTCCCCGATCTTGCGGCCGGGAGGGCCGGCGCGCGCACCGTGCCCAATGCCCAGCACGCCGTCCGCCAGGGCAAGTTGCTGGCGAAGAACATCCTGGCGTCGCTGCGCGGCCGTCCGACCAAGGACTACGTGCACCGCAGTCTCGGTGTGGTGGCCACCCTCGGGCTCGGCCGCGGCATCTTCCAGTACCGGCGCCTGGTCGTCAAAGGGTTCCCGGCCTGGCTGATGCACCGCGGCTACCACGTTCTGGCCATACCGAGCTGGGAACGCAAGACGCGTGTGTTCGCAGTGTGGGTCACGGCCCTTCTCTACGGCCGCGACATCGTCTCGCTGGCGTCGGTGCAGCACCCGAGGGAGGCATTCGTCTCCCGCGGTGAACTGCGCGGAGGAGAGGAGCCCGCACAGTCCGGAGACCGGCTCACGGCATGACGGCACGTGCAGTCCCCGGCCGGCCCGCCGGACGCGCGAGGCGCTGATGAGACGGTCGAGCGGGCTGCGGACGCATTGATGCTGCCGCTGTCGGTGCCGCGTCCCTCGACACGACGTCGCGGGCGCGGACCTCGGGGTCCCCGGCGTTAGAAGTACGCCAGGATCTGCCCCGTCGGGTTGCCGTACGTTGTGCCTCCGTCGCCCAGTTCGTCGCTCGGCTTGCCGTAGCCCGGGGCACTTCGGCGGCTTCGCCGGTTGCTGCGGACGTGCGCGGCTCCTGGCTTCCCTGGCGACGGGACGCTCACGTGGACGGGGTCTCCCGGTGATGGGGTGGCGTCGGGTAGGAGGGCCGGAAGAGCGTCAAACACCCGCGGCTCGTTCCTGCCCCGCCCCGGTGCACCGGGGGATGGTGGCGCACATCAGATGCAGCGGCCCTGTGGGCCAAGAACAGAGTGGTTTGTGCCCCGCAGAACACACCGTTGCTCAGGCTGTCCGGTACGGCGGGCCGTGACGGAGCGAGCCCCCGTGGCGCTCCCTTCGTCCGCCGACGGCATCTGGTGCTCGCCCTGTGCGGGTATGTGTTTGATCTTCTCGGCCACCGTGTGGATCCGGGGTCCACTTCGTCGATCTCCTCCCGGAGCACGCGGAGCCGTCCCCACGGGACGACGGTCTTCGCGGCAAGCAAGCCGGTGACGGCGGCGGGATCGGTCCGGCGGTCGGCGTCTCGAATCCCCTCATGTCTCTCCTTGACCGGCGTGGGAAGTCCCGTGGACGGGCCCCCCGGAGACCAGCGGTCGTCCAGGCACGGGTGATGAATGGCCCTGCCATGCTCCTCCTTTGCCGTCGCGGGGCCGGGGACCGCGTGGTGGCGGAGGCTGTGAAAGCCGCCGTGCGGCAGGACGGAGAGGACCTCCAGGACGACGTCGGTGGCTCCCCGGTTCTCGCCGATGCGCACGTGGCTTGCGCCCGACGGCTCATTCAGGATGCTGCCCTTTTGTACACGCCGTCGGCGGCGCAGGAGGCGTTGAAGTGACTCAGTGTGCCCGACTTGGCGAACGCGTACAGGGCGCCGTGGTGTCGCCGACGGTCCGCTGGGCCAGGACCCGACCGCTGGCGCCGGTGGTGGCCTGGGCGGTCGTCGAGGTGAGCGAGAGTCCGATGAGGCAGGCTCCGACGACCGTGGGGCGTGCTGAGGCATGCATGACGAGCTTGTGAGGTATGGCGTCTCACCGGCGGCGCAGCGTCACGGCCAGCAGCTCCGACTCCTCGTACCCCGGAAGGGGGGCAAACCCGTGCGCTGCCAGCTCGTGGGTCAATTGGGCGCGCGTCGCGGGCCACATCCAGAACGTCTCGGTGTGTTCCCGCAGCACGTCCTCGGCGTCCCTGACCCAGTAGTCGGCGCGGGTCCTGATGCGGTAGCCGGCGGCCGACATCGTCATGCGCCCGCCGTAGACGTGCGTGCCGACCCGCTTGTCGGCGAGCACGCGCACGACGGTGCGGGTCGGGAGCCGGGCCGGCGGCAGTTGCACCAACAGCAAGCTGCCGGGGGTAAGGGCCCTGCCGAGCGCAGGCCACAACTTCTCGCGAACGCCGGGGGGAAGGCAGCCCACCATGTTGTGACAGACGGCCACGTCCGCGACCGCGTCCAGCGCGGTCTCGTCCAGGGAGTGCGGGTGCACGGTGACCCGGTCCCGCTGCTCGGAAGGCAGGGCTGCGAGCCGGGTCAGCAGCGACGTACGCATGGCCCTGGCCGGCTCGACGGCGTGCACGTCGACCCCGGAGTCGGCGAGGGCCAGGATGGTCACCCGCCCGGTTCCGGCCCCGACGTCGAGCACACCGGTGCGGGCGTCGGCGATCTGGCGTGCGTAGAGCCGACGGACCCGGGCTTCGTCCGCGTCGGCCTGCAAGATGTCGTAGAACTCCGCGGTGACCGCGTAGGAGTCGGACTGACGTCGAAGGTGCGACGGGCCGTTGAGGATAGTGTGCATGGCCGAGATGACAACGTATGGACATAGTGTGTGACAGTCAGGGGACGACCGCAGTTGCGATCGCTGTCACAGAAGTACACGGAGCGCAGTCAAAGGATCGGCTCTGCCCGTGACTCTTCCGGGACGTTCTGGGACCGGGCCGGAGCACCGGAAAATGTCGTGAGAGCGGAGTACGTCGTCATGACCGCGCGATCCCACCAGGTTTGGCTGCCCGCACAGTTCGGCAACCTTGCCGATCTGCCCCCGGGCCTCGACTACGCCCGCTGGGACGTTCGTTCGGCTTTTCCCACGGACCCGGCCGAGGTGGCGTTCTACGTGCCCCCGCTGACCATGGACATCGGCGTCATTTCCCGGCCGCTGGCCCGGATGACCAGGCTGCAGGTGGTGCAGGCGCTCAGCGCCGGAACCGAGGAGCTGCGGGCGGCACTGGACCGGCTGCCCCGTGAGGTGACCTTGTGCAGAGCGAAGGGGGTGTCGGCTGCCGGCACCGCCGAACTGGCCCTGACGCTGATCCTCGCCAGCCTGCGCGGCATACCGGAGTCACTGCGCGCCCAGGACCGGGAGGACTGGGACCCGCGGACCTTCTCCACCCTGCACGGTCGTTCCGTGCTCATCGTCGGTCACGGCGCCGTCGGCTCCGCCTTGGAAGAGCTTTTGACGCCCTTTGGCTGCGCCGTCACCCGCGTCGGACGCACGGACAGGGACACGCCCCAAGGGCCGGTGCGCTCCGTGTCGCTGCTGCCCCGGCTCGTCGCGGACGCCGACGTGATCGTGCTGTGCACTCCGCTGACCGCGGCGACCCGCGGACTCTTCGATGCCGCACTGCTGTCCCGCGTCAAGGACGGCGCCCTGCTCGTCAACGTGTCCCGGGGCGCCGTCGTTGACACCGACGCCCTGTTGAAGGAGGTGCACGGCGGACGGCTGCGGGCCGCCCTCGACGTGACCGATCCCGAACCGCTCCCGCTGGGCCACCCGCTCTGGACCGCGCCCGGCGTCCTGGTCACCCCGCACGTCGGCGCTTTCACCCCCTGCCTGTGGCCCCGTCTCGAAGCACTTGTGCGACGGCAGTTGGCCCGGTTGGTCGCGGGCAGGGAACTGGAGAACGTCGTCACACACTGACAGCGGGTCGCCCTGGCGAAACACCTGGTGCGCCCTCACCGGTCCTGACCGGGACGGCCCGCTCCGCCCGGCGCCTGGTCTTCCCGGGACACTGGTCGTTCCTGCTCGGCGAGATCGCGCTCTGCAGTCTCGTCGGCCTGGTGATCACGGGCGTCTGCCTCAGCCTCTACGTCCACCACTCCACCGATCCCCGTTGACCATGACGGCGGAATCGCGCCGCTGCGAGGGCGGTTGGTGTCCCGGGCCTTCGAGTCGACCCAGCCGACCCGGTTCGACCTCGCCTTCCCATGGCCGTCGACGGGACCTGGCTGCGGCACTCGGATCTGGTCCTTCGACAGCGACACCGCTATCCACGAGGACATCACCTGCACTTACGATCGCATCGTGGGCCTCAGCGTGTTCTGCAACGAGTACGTCGAGCTGTACATCGACGACCTGGCGGCGCGTTCCGTACCCGATGGCCCGGCGCGTCACACATGGCCCCTCGGCTCGGTCTATGACGAGGGAAGAGCCTCCCGACCCCACTGCCCGTAAAGGACCGCGCCATGAGTGACACTGTTCTCGAACGTGCCGCGCAGATGTTCGCCAACGGAACCGCGAATCCGCCGCTGCTGCACGAACTGTGGGCGTCGAGGGCGTCCGCAAGTTCCTGGCCGACGCCCAGGCAGGACCTGTGGCCCCCGCCCAGCGGCCGGCAGCTGACAGGTCACTGCCCGAGAGCACACCCGCCCCCGCCAGGCGTGACGTCGTCCTAGGTTCTGGTGGCGACCGAGGACCATGACATCCCGGCCCAGGTGCAAATCTTCAGGGCCGAGCGCACGACAGCCGTGGTCATGATCGTCGACACCTTCCACACGGTCGCCGTCGACTGCCCGGGCGACGTCGCCCGGGCAGTCGACGAGGCGGTACGGGCCACCGGCTGAACCGCCTGAGTAGTGAGGCGTGGTGCTCGCGGCACCGCGCCGTCCTTGCGGGCCCGGCTTCGCCACGGACGCTGGGCCGTCTACTTCGGGAGCGCATTCATGAGCACGGAGGAGCAGGCCGCTCGCGGGCTGGCCGACCTGGAGGCCTACCTGTACCAGGAGGCCCATCTCAGCGCTGCCCGGTTGCGCGTGGCTGCCTTTCCTGCGCAGTCGGCCGGGCTGAGTCACCAGCAGAAGAGGGACATCGAGGAGTGGTACCTCGACGAGCAGAAATACGTTGCCGGGACGGTGACCCGGCACATCGCCGACAGCATCGCCCAGGCGGACTCGGCCCGGCACCGCAGCTCCCTTCGGTGGATGCGGTGGCTGCTTGTCGCCGTCACCGCGCTGACCCTGCTGACCTTCGTGGGCACCGTACTTCTGGTGAGCACCCGCCCTTGAACTACGCCGCGGCCCCCCCGGGGAGAGGGAGAGGAATGGCCTTCCGAGCCGGACGCGGCCACCCGTATCCTCGCAGCGCGAGCGCCCCGTCCTGCGCGGCCAAGCGCGTCCTGTACTCAACTGGGCACCCCGGACCTGTACTGCCAGATGCCGGTCGACTGCGCCCAGGCGCAGCGGCTAGTCAGCTGCACTGCTACGCCGGGTACAGAGAACGACACCAACGAGCGCCCGCTGAGCCTGCTCCCCGGCAACCTGACAGCATAAGCGGCCGTGGCGCGGTCGTCGTCGACGCAAGAGCCCGTCGGCTCAGACCCAGGCGACGGCATCCTCGTGCGCGAGGCGCGGCATGCGGTCGAACGCCGGAGGGCCCGCAGGGTGGCCGATGTTCACGACGAGCACGGAGTGCCAGGAACTGTCGGGGAAGAACTCCTTGTCGATCCCCGCCGCGTCGAAGCCGGCCATGGGTCCGGCGGCGAGGCCGCAGGCGCGGACGGCGAGGATGAAGTAGCCCGCCTGAAGAGGGCCGTTGAAGGACGTGATGCCGTCTCGCTGGGCGGGATCGGTGGCGAAGTGCTCTCGCAGCTCGGGCTTGATCGGCAGGATGTGCGGGATGTGCTCGTGGAAGCGGTCATCCACGGCCAGGACCGCGACGGCGGGGGCGGAGGCCGACTTGGGCCGGTTCCCCTCGTCGAGGTGCGGCAGCAGGCGTTCCTTGCCCTCGGGAGTGCGGACGTACAGGACGCGCAGGGGCTGCAGGTTCGCGGCGGTCGGGGCCCAGCGGGCCAGCTCCCAGATGCCTGTCAGCGTCGCGTCGTCGACCGGTGTGTCGGTGAAGGAGTACGCGGTGCGCGCGTCGGTGAAGAGCGCGGCCCGGGCGTCGGCGCCGACCCGGGAAAGAGGGGTGGAAGTGGTCATGTCGAACTCTCCTGACTAGTAAATGTGAAGTTGCTCTGTATAGCAAGGTTACTTCTAAAAACAGAGCAGCAGAGGGGAGCGTAGCACCTCGCTATCCTGGAGACATGACGGAAGCAGCGGACCCCCGGTCGCCCCGCGCGGGCGACACCCTCACCGGGCAGCACCATCCGGCGGCCTGCGACGGGGCCCTGACGAGGGCGTTCGGCTTCCTCGGCAAGCGGTGGAACGGCGTCATCCTGGCCACGCTGCAGCACGGACCCCTGGGCTACGCCGAGTTGCGGCGCGCGGTGGATGGCATCAGCGACTCCGTTCTCTCGGAGCGCCTCTCCGAGCTGTCCGGCGCGGGCCTGGCCGTGCGCGAGGTCGAGCCCGGACCGCCGGTCACGGTCCGCTACCGGCTCACCCCGGACGGGAGTGCCCTCATGCCCATCCTCGAGGAGCTGGCCGGCTGGGCATCGCGCCACCTGCCCGAAACACCGGCCGCCCCGCAGCGCCGCACCAGGAACTGAACCGGACGCGCCCTTCCGCCTCACATAAGCCGCGGCGTCTTCCCAGCGTCAGCCGCCACGTCCCGCATCAGGCCGGAGACATGAGGCCCGGCGGAACGACAACCCGCCACCCCCCTTCCCGGTGGCCGAGGACCACACCAGAGCGACCATCAGATTGAGCTCTTTGCCGACGACGACATCAGCGTCCTCATGCGGTAGCGGGTACGGGTCGGGCGGCGGATCATGAGTGAGGTCCGCAGGCTCGGCCACGGGGTCACCATGGGGGTGGATCAAGATAGCCCGACACGTTCGGGAGCCGGCCATCGGTGGAGCCCCGCGGGGACCCACCGACTCCACCACGGTGAGCCAGGGGCGCGGGGGCGGGGTGCCGGCGGCGACGCACCCTGGACGGGCGGCCCTTTCACTACGAGGAGTTCCCCATGCCCGCGACCGGCCGGTAGACCATGACGACCGAACCCGCGCTCGCCCGACCGGTCGGCGAAGACCACTTGGACGCGGCCCTCGACACCTTCCTAGTCGAGCGGACACGGCTCTTCCGCATCGCCTACGCATTCTCGGCGACGTCACCGGAGCCGAGGACGTGGTCCAGGAGGTGTGGCTGCGCTGGCAGCTCACTCAGCGTGCCCAGGTCGACGACTCGACCGCTGTCCTGGTGACGGCGACCACGCGGTTGGCCATCAACGTCGTCCGCTCCGCCTGCCACCGCCACGAGGTCCCGGTCGAGCCGCAGTTGGCCGGCTTCGGTGACGGGGCCGTCCCGGACCCCGTACTGATCGTCGAGCGCAGCGTTGCGGTCGCCGGGGCCTGGCCCTGCTCATGGTGCGACTGACGCCGGACCGGCTGGCCGCCTACATCCTGCGCAAGGCCCGGCTGGAGTCCGGCCGGGAGCGCCCGGTCTTCGTCGAGTCGCATCGCCGCTTCGCCTCGGCGTTCCAGACGGCCGCCCACACCGGCGACCTGGACGGCCTGGTGAAGGTGCTTGCCCCCACCGCGTGACGAGCAACGTACCGTGTCACACTGTTTAGTGTTTAACCGTTGAGGTGGGACGCACCGTATTTGGTGTGCATACCAGTAAAGACAGAAGGAACATGTGATGTCCGCAGACCTTTCCGACTTGACCTTTGAGGGCCACGTGGCCGTGGTGACCGGAGCCGGTTCCGGCATCGGTCGGGCCACTGCCGTCGCCTTCGCCGAAGCGGGCGCGCAGGTGCTCGGAGTGGGACGGCGCGAGGTACCGCTCAAGGAGACCGCCGCCCGTCACCCCCGCATCGACGTCCTGGCGATCGACGTCTGCGCCGAGGGAGCCCCCGCCGAGGTGATCAGGACCGCCGTCCAGCGGTGGGGACGCATTGACCACCTGGTCAACAACGCGGGTGCCACAGCGGTGATGAGACTCGCCGACACCGACGAGCAGACTGTCACGAACTTGCTCGCCCTGAACATCGTCGCGCCCAGTCTCCTTGCCCACGCCGCCCTGCCACACCTGCGCGAGACCTCCGGCACCATCATCAACCTCTCCAGCACCTACGGGCACCGGCCGATGCCGGGCGGCGCGCACTACGCGGCCACCAAGGCCGCTGTCGAACAACTCACCCGAAGCTGGGCGCTGGAACTCGCAGAGGAGGGAGTCCGCGTCAACGCCGTCGCGCCCGGCCCCACCCGCACCGACGTCATGCTGCACGCCGGACTCACCCCCGAGGCCGCCGACGACATGTACGCCTATGAACGCGACCGCATCCCCACCCACCGCATCGCGGGCACCGAAGAGATCGCCCACTGGGTCCTGCGGATGGCCGACCCCGCGGGACGGCACGCCACCGGCCAGGTCGTCACCGTGGACGGCGGCCTGGAACTCGTCTGACACCGCCTCGGACAGCCAAGGTCGTCGATGATGGTGGACCGGATCGAGCGGCGCTGGCAGAAGCGCCGCGACGAGCAGGGCGGGCAGTAGCAGGTCTGCTCCAGGAGGTGGGCCCAGGTCTCGTCCCGCTCCCAACGGGCGAACCGCTCATAAACCGTCGGCCAGGGCCCGTAGAGTTCCGGCATGTCACGCCAGGGAGCGCCTGTTCGCAACCGCCATGACACGCCGTTGGATTACATGCCGGTGGTCAGGCCACGGCCGACCGGGTCCATCGGTAGCTGGCAGCAGAGGCTTCAGCGCCTCCCATGCAGCGTCCGTCAGTTCGCCGCGTCCTGTCACGTGATCGGTCACGAACTGAGCCTTATGCAGCCGTGGGCGTCTGCGTCTTGGCCTGGCGAACCCCTTGCAGGGCGCCGGACCAGGCGATCACTTGGTTGAGCATGTCGGCCACGGCGGTGTCGAGGCCCTGCTGGGGGACGAAGGTGCCGGTGTGGAACGAGGGGTGTGTCGAGATGGTGGGCTGGGCGCGGACCGTGGCCACCTGGAGTTCGGCGAGGACGAGCCGCAGCGCTTCGGCGGCCCGGGCCCCGGCGACCCAGCCGCCGTAGCTGATGATCCCGGCGGCCTTGTCGTTCCACTCCCGGTAGACGTAGTCCAGGGCGTTCTTCAGGGCTCCGGGGTAGGAGTGGTTGTACTCGGGGACGAGGAACACGTACCCGTCGAAGCTGTCGATGAGTGAGCCCCAGGCGCGGGTGTGGTCGTGCTGGTACTGCTGGAAGTTCGGGTTGCCGGGCTCGTCGAGGTTGCCGAGGTCGTGGTCGGCGAGGTCGACGAGTTCGTAGTCGGCTCCACCGTGGGCACGGGCGGCCTCCAGTGCCCAGGCGGCGATCTGGTCGCCGCGGCGGCCGGGGCGGGTGCTTCCGAGGATGAGTGCGATGCGGAGTGGCATGGGCTTCCTTCCCGGTGAGTTGTCACGTCAACTCTATGGTGAGGAGAGTTGAAGTGACAACTCTGCTGGTAGCGGTATCCTCGGCGACATGACGGAGACTCGATCGCTGGAACCCGAGGAGTGGGAGTTCTGGGATACCTGGATGCGCGCGCAGCGCCTGCTCACCAGGGAGCTGGAGCGTGGTCTACAGCGTGACTGCGACATCTCGAAGGCCGAGTTCAGCGTGCTGGTGACGCTGTGGCAGGCCGCCGGCCGCGAGATGCGTGTCGGCGAGCTCTCCGAGTCGCTCGACTGGGACAAGAGCCGCGTCTCACATCAGCTGACGCGTATGGAAAAGCGCGGCTTCGTCCAGCGCACTCAGTATGGGGCCGATGGTCGCCGCGCGGGGATCGGGCTGACCGCCGAGGGGCGCCGCGCCGCCCAGAAAGCCGTCCTCGTGCACGGCGGCAACATCCGCCGCCACTTCCTCGACGCACTGACCCCCGAGCAGGCATCAGTGATCCGGGCATGGAGCGAGCGAGCAGTCGATCGCCTCGACCGGCATGACAGCGACGCTGCCAGCAACGGCGCGTTTAGGCCGCGTCCCACACCGCCCCCATAGACGCCGCCGATACGGCCCTGGGCATTGCCAGACAGGCCTAGAGCGTGTCTCTTTATTCGTGGGCTACCCTCCGGCCATGGGTAAG
>NZ_LJBR01000331.1 GCF_001282115.1 Streptomyces sp. NRRL B-24085
GTACAGGTCTGAAGGCCCCCTCCGATTCCCTCGCCCCACCCACCGCCCCGACCGACCCTGGGAACCCTTCCCGGCCACCGGACCCGGACGACCCCGAGACCGCCGCTGGGGGTGAGCGACCTGTCGGCCCCGGCTCCACCTCCGGTCCTGCCGGGTGTGAGGGTGCTGCTGGGACGGAGGTCCCCTCATCCCCGGCGGAGGCCGACACTCCTGCCCGGCCCAGGCCGCCCTCCCGCTCCGCCCAGGCCACACCTTCCGCCGGAGCCTCCGCTTCCCCCGAGCCTGCCGCACTGTCCGAGGCGCGGCCGTCCGAGCCCATGGCTGCCGCCGAAGCCGAGCGGAACCGCCTGCCCACGGCTCCCGCCGAGCCTGCGGATTCGGCTGCCTCCGCCTCCCCCGGGGGAGCCGCACTGCCCGACCGGCTACCCGATGCCGTAGCGGCCGCTGAAGGTGAGCAGAACCCCCTGGCCACCGCTTGCGCCGGGTCTGTGACCCCCGCTCAGCTCGACGCGCGGCCGCCCGAGTCCCGAGCTGCCGCCGAGGCTGGGCAGAACCACCGACCCCTCGCCGGGCCGGCGGCTCTCACTGGACCTGCGACTTCCAGCGGGCCGGCGGTCTCCGCCGTGGCCTCCGCGTCCTCCGAGGCTGAGCAGAACCCTCAACCCATGGCTCCCGCTGGGCCTGCGACCCTCACCGGCCGCGCGGCCCCAGCCGACCCTGCGGCTTCCGCCCATCCCGTGACCCAAGCCGACGCCGCCAGTCCCGCCGGGCAGCCGAGTCCAACCGACCCCACACCCACAACTGGCTCCGCCACCCCCACTCACCAGGCCCTACGGCGCCGTACCACCCACCTCTGGCGGCTCCTGCTCGCCTGTGTTCCCGGGCTCGCCGTCGTGCTCGGGCTCGTGCTGTGTGTGAAGGGGATCGAGCGGACGGTCGACGACAGGGTGGCCGGGGCCGCTGCGGTGGCCCGGCAGGGGAACGTGCCGTCGAGCGCGCCCCGCCCTCACATCGTCGCGAGGTCGGTGTGGGCCGCCGGTGGCGACGGGAGCACCGCCGCCCGTACCCCGCCGCCCCCGCACTACGACGACAAGGTGCTCGCGGTCTTCGTGCACCACACCGACTCGCCCAACGACTACGACTGCGCCGACGCACCCCGCATCATCCGCTACCTCGCCGCCGGCCAGACCGGTGCCCGGGACTGGGACGACATCGGCTACAACTTCCTCGTCGACCGCTGCGGCACCATCTACGAGGGCCGTGCGGGCGGCGTCGACCGCCCCGTCGTCGGCGCCCACACCCTGGGCTTCAACCACCGCACCGCGGGCATAGCCGCCCTCGGGACCTTCACCGTCGGCGTCCCCGTCCCGCGGGCGATGACCGACGCGATCGCCGCCCTGGTCGCCTGGAAGCTCGGCCTCGCCGGCATCGACCCGCGCACCACCGTGCGCCTGACCTCCAGCAACAGCCTCAGCCGCTACAAGGCCGGCACCACCGCGGCACTCCCCGCCCTCGCGGCCCACGGCGACGCCTACATGACGACCTGCCCCGGCGCCGCCCTCAAGGCCCGCCTGCCGGAGATACGGCAGGCGGCGGCCCGTCTCCAGGGCAGGACGTGACCCCGCGCCCTCACAGCTTTCCCGCAGGCAGCTCAAGGACCACGCCGAGACAGCCGCCCTACCGTCATGCACACGCACTGACCGGAGGTGGGGAAGAAATGAACAGCAGGCACTCGAACACCACGTGGACCGCCCGCGGCCCCTGGGCGGTCGTCTGCGCCGTGGCGGCCGTCGTCCTCGGCCCGGCCGCCGTCACCGCGTCCGCGCTCGACCAGGCCAACGCCGCCCCGCTGCACCACACGGCGAAGGCCGACCAGGCGCAGGCGTACATCCCGACGGACACCACCCGGCGCCGGAACGCGCCGGCCTGACGGGCAACGAACCGGGAGGGGCTCAGCCCCTGAACCGCTCCCACAGCTTGGGGTACCGCTCCGCCAGCACCCGGTCGTCCTCCAGGTCGACGGGCGTGCCGAGCGGCTCGGAGGCCGCGGGCGGGAGGCCCAGGTCGGGCGCGACGGTCCCGGTGAGCTGCTCGTAGGCCTCGTCGGCCGCGTAGCCCAGCTCCTCGCCGTCGCCGTCGATCTCGTCGTCGAAGTCGGCCAGCAGGCCGGCGAGCGAGTCGGGGTCGTGCACCGCGCCCTCGTACACCTCGCGGCCCTGGCCGATCAGCCAGCACCGGAAGAAGTCGAAGGCGTCGTCGCTCGCCCCGTCCAGCAGGATCCAGGCGGCGCCCCACAGGTCCCAGGTGTACGCGCGGTTGAAGCGGGCCTCGAAGTGACGGGCGAAGTCGAGGACCATGTCCGGGTCCAGCCCGAGCAGCCGGTCCACGAGCAGGTCGGCCTGTTCCTCGGGGTCGCCCTCGGCGGCCTCGCGGGTGGCGTCCACCAGCTCCCAGAACTCCGTCTCGTCCATCACGGGTCCAGCATCGTGCCTGGAGGGGTGGGGCGCACGTGGAGTGCGGCGGATTGTTATGTCCCGTACAGGCGGCCCAGCCTTCTCGCGTCCTCGGCGAACCGGGCCCGCAGACTCTCCGGAGCCAGTACTTCCACCTCCGGACCCAGGGCCGCCAACTGCGAGTGGGCGATCTGCTCGGACTCCACCGGGAGCGTCACGGTCAGCCATCCGTCCCCGTGCGCCGCTTCCGCGGCCGCCAGCGCCTCGCGCGCGGACGCCGGATCGACGACGTGGGGAAGCCGTCGCACCCCGTCCGGGGACAGCCGTACGACGACCTCGGCGTGCAGGATCGACCGCGCGAACCGCTCGGCCTGCGCCTCCCAGAAGCCGGGGAGGTCGAAGTCCTCGTCGCGCTCGAAGCGGGCCTCGCCGGCCGTCACCGCGGTGAAGCGGTCGATCCGGTAGACCCGGTACGCACCACTGTCCGGGACACGCGCGCACAGGTACCAGACGCCCGCCTTGAGCACGAGCCCGTACGGCTCCAGCTCCCGCTCCACCTCGCCCTCGCGGCCGCGGTAGCGCGCGGTGACCGGTCTGTCGTCCCACACCGCGTCCGCCACCGCGGGCAGCAACTCGGGCGTCTTCGGCTCGGTGAACCAGTTCGGCGCGTCCAGGTGGAAGCGCTGGGCCGCCGTGCGGGAAGCGTCCCGCAGCGAGGGCAGCAGGGCCGCCGAGACCTTCAGCCGGGCGGCGGAGGCGGCGTCCTCCAGCCCCATCTCGCGCAGCGCCCCCGGCACCCCGGACAGGAACAGCGCCTCCGCCTCGCCGCGGGCCAGCCCGGTCAGCCGGGTCCGGTACCCGCCGATCAGCCGGTACCCGCCGGCCCGCCCCCGGTCGGCGTACACCGGGACCCCCGCCTCCGACAGCGCCTGCGCGTCCCGGGTCACCGTCCGCTCCGACACCTCCAGCTCGCGCGCCAGCTCGGCGGCGGTCATGGACGGCCGGGACTGGAGCAACAGCACCATCTTGATGAGCCGGGCAGCACGCATACGGCCATGATGCCGGGGCCCACTGACAACGAAGGGGCACGGCAGCCGCCGTACCCCTTCGTCGGACGTGTCGGAGCTCAGGGCCTCACAGCCCGTACTTCTCCCGTGCTTCCTTCACCGCCGTCGCCTTGACCTCGCCGCGGCGGGCCAGCTGGGCCAGGGCCGCGACCACGACCGACTCGGCGTCGACACCGAAGTGGCGGCGGGCGCCCTCACGGGTGTCGGAGAGGCCGAAGCCGTCCGCGCCCAGCGAGGACCAGTCCTGCTCGACCCACTGCGCGATCTGGTCCGGGACCTGGCGCATGTAGTCGGAGACCGCGAGCACCGGGCCCTCGGCGCCGTGCAGCGCCTGGCGGACGTACGGGACCCGCTCCTCGCCGCGCAGCAGGCCGGCGTCGGCCTCCAGCGCGTCGCGGCGCAGCTCCGTCCAGGACGTCGCGGACCACACGTCGGCCGCCACACCCCACTCCTCGGCCAGCATCCGCTGTGCCTTGAGCACCCAGTGGATCGCCGTGCCGGAGCCCAGGAGCTGGATGCGGGGGGCGTTCGCGACCGGGGACAGGCCCGCGGACTCCGCGGTGTTGAAGCGGTACAGGCCCTTGACGATGCCCTCGTCGATGCCGAGGCCCGAGGGCTTCGCCGGCTGCGGCAGCGGCTCGTTGTAGACGGTCAGGTAGTAGAAGACGTTCGGGTCCTCACCCGGTGCCGCCTCGCCGTACATACGGCGGATGCCGTCGCGCACGATGGTGGCGACCTCGTAGGCGAACGCCGGGTCGTACGTCAGGGCCGCCGGGTTCGTCGCCGCGATCACCGGCGAGTGGCCGTCGGCGTGCTGGAGGCCCTCGCCCGTCAGCGTCGTACGGCCCGCCGTGGCGCCGACGAGGAAGCCGCGGCCGAGCTGGTCGCCGAGCTGCCACATCTGGTCGGCCGTGCGCTGCCAGCCGAACATCGAGTAGAAGATGTAGAACGGGATCATCGCCTCGCCGTGCGTCGCGTACGACGTCGAAGCGGCGATGAAGTCGGCCATCGAACCGGCCTCGGTGATCCCCTCGTTGAGGATCTGGCCGTTCTGGGCCTCCTTGTAGTACATGAGCTGGTCGCGGTCGACCGGCTCGTACGTCTGGCCCTTGGGCGAGTAGATGCCGAGGGACGGGAAGAGGCTCTCCATGCCGAAGGTGCGCGCCTCGTCGGGGACGATCGGCACCCAGCGCCTGCCCGTCTCCTTGTCGCGGACCAGGTCCTTGATCAGGCGGACGAAGGCCATGGTGGTGGCGACGTTCTGCGAACCGGAGCCCTTGTCGAAGGAGGCGAACGCCTTCTCCGCGGGGGCCGGCAGCGGGGCCACCGGGTGGACGCGGCGGGCCGGGGCGGGACCGCCGAGGGCCGCCCTGCGCTCCTGGAGGTAGCGCACCTCGGGGGAGTCGGCGCCGGGGTGGCCGTAGGGGACCACGCCGTCGACGAAGTCGCTGTCCTTGATGGGCAGTTCGAGAAGGTCGCGCATGGTCTTGAACTCGTCCACCGAGAGCTTCTTCATCTGGTGGTTGGCGTTCTTCGACGCGAAGCCCTCGCCGAGGGTGTGGCCCTTGACCGTCTGGGCCAGGATCACGGTCGGCGCGCCCTTGAACTCGACGGCGGCCTTGTAGGCGGCGTACACCTTGCGCGCCTCGTGGCCACCGCGGGAGAGGTGGAAGCACTCGAGGATCTTGTCGTCGGACAGCAGCTTCGCCATCTCGACGAGCGCCGGGTCCTTGCCGAAGAAGTCCTGGCGGATGTAGGCGGCGTCGCGCGTCTGGTACGTCTGCACCTGCGCGTCGGGTACCTCGCGGAGCCGTCGTACCAGTGCGCCCGTGGTGTCGAGCTGGAACAGCTCGTCCCAGGCGTTGCCCCACAGGGACTTGATGACGTTCCAGCCGGCACCGCGGAACTGGGCCTCCAGCTCCTGCACGATCTTGAAGTTCGCGCGGACCGGGCCGTCGAGGCGCTGGAGGTTGCAGTTGATGACGAAGGTCAGGTTGTCCAGACCCTCGCGGGAGGCGAGCGCGAGTGCCGCGGTCGACTCCGGCTCGTCCATCTCGCCGTCGCCGAGGAAGGCCCACACGTGGGAGTCGGAGACGTCCTTGATGCCGCGGGCCGTCAGGTAGCGGTTGAAGCGCGCCTGGTAGATCGCGGAGAGCGGGCCGAGGCCCATGGAGACCGTGGGGAACTCCCACAGCCAGGGCAGGCGGCGGGGGTGCGGGTACGACGGCAGGCCGTTGCCGCCCGACTCGCGGCGGAAGTTGTCCAGGTGGGACTCGTCCAGCCGGCCGTCGAGGAAGGCGCGGGCGTAGATGCCGGGGGAGGCGTGGCCCTGGATGTAGAGCTGGTCGCCGGACCCGTCGGCCTCCTTGCCCTTGAAGAAGTGGTTGAAGCCGGTCTCGTAGAGCCAGGCCGCGGAGGCGAAGGTGGCGATGTGGCCGCCGACGCCGTACTTGCTGCCCCGGGTCACCATGGCGGCCGCGTTCCAGCGGTTCCAGGCCGTGATCCGGGACTCCATCTCCGGGTCACCGGGCAGGCCCGGCTCCGCGGCGGTGGGGATGGTGTTGACGTAGTCCGTCTCGAGGAGCTTCGGCAGCGCGATGCCGTTGCCCTCCGCCCTCTCCAGCGTGCGGCGCATCAGGTACGCGGCACGGTGCGGGCCGGCCGCCTTGGCGACCGCGTCCAGCGAGGCCTGCCATTCGGCGGTCTCCTCCGGGTCCCGGTCGGGGAGCTGGTCGAGCTCGCTGGGCTGGATGGCGTTGGGGTCGGTCATGTCGCCGCCTTCCTCAGTCGAAGGGGGTTCCCTCATCGGTAAGGGTTCGGGGGTGCCCTTGGTCTTTGGCAGGACAGGGCGGAGGGCCCCGGTAAGGGCCCGTCGGCGACTCTAACTCGCTGATCGATGATCGATCAAAGGGTTGAGGGGCAAAACTTCTCGATGACGAGAAAGTAGGCACGGGGTGTCTCCCGGAAAGACACCGGGTGCCTTGTTTTCGAAGGTTTTCCGCAGGGTTTTCGCAGGTGAGCGCTGGTGTGCTCGAACGCGTCAGGCCCGCGGAGCGCACCCCAGCACATGCGCCTTCACGATCTCCGGGATCCGCGGGTCCCGGCGCTTGAACGCCGCCACCAGCTCCTCGTGCTCCTCCGCGTAGGACTGCTGGACCGTCCCCAGCCAGCGGATCGACAGCGCGGTGAAGACCTCGATGCCCAGCCCCTCCCAGGTGTGCAGCAGCACCGAGTTCCCGGCCGCCCGCACCAGCTCACGGTGGAAGCCGACCGTGTGCCGCACCTGGCCGGTGCCGTCGGAGTCCCGGTCCGCCTCGTACAGCGCGGCCACATGGGGCTCCAGGGCCGAGCAGTCCTGCGCCAGCTTCTCCGCCGCCAGCTCCGCCGCGATCGCCTCCAGGCCGGCCCGGACCGGGTAGCTCTCCTCCAGGTCGGCCGCCGTGAGGTTCCGCACCCGTACGCCCTTGTTCGGCGCGGACTCGATCAGCCGCAGCGACTCCAGCTCGCGCAGTGCCTCCCGCACCGGCGTCTGGCTGACCTCCAGCTCGGTGGCGATCCGGCGCTCCACGATCCGCTCGCCCGGCTGCCAGCGCCCGCTGACGATCCCCTCCACGATGTGCTCGCGGATCTGTTCGCGCAGCGAGTGGACGACGGGCGCGGTCATGAGAGCTCCTTAAGGGCGTTTGACGTAAAGACAATAAGGCCGGGGGCCCGTCCGGGAGGGGCGCACGGGGGCGCTTTCATGCAGGTGAGACGAGGCTTACACGCTCCCAGCCGCACGGCTTCTGTCAAGACACGGAACCCCGCGGCCTCCAGGTGTGTCGCGTTGGTCAGGGGGTTCCCACGCGGGGCGCCCCAGCGCACCACGGGGGGACGGCATGCACATCGGGGGACGACGGGGACTGGCCGTCACGGCCGTGATCGGCGCGCTCGTCGGCGTGGCGGGCTGCGGACAGCCGGCCGCGCGGGCGACGGCGGAGACGGCACCGAGCACTTCGCGGGCGATCACCGGCATGGCGGGTGCGGCCCCGGGCAGGGGTGCGGCCTGCGTGTTCGTCAAACCCGACGGGGCCCGGCGGTTCGGGCACGTCGGCTGGGGGTTCGAGGTCCCGGGCACCGGCCGCTGGGTCTACGGCGCCGTGGAGAACCCCGGCGGAAAGCTGTACACCCCGCCGGGCGGCGACATCGGGGCCTGGCACGCCGAGGGGTCGTACGACCGCATGCTGAGCGAGATGTCGAGGGACGCGCACTACCCGGGGACGTCCGAGCACCCGTACAGC
This sequence comes from Streptomyces sp. NRRL B-24085, assembly GCF_001282115.1. Taxonomy (GTDB): domain Bacteria; phylum Actinomycetota; class Actinomycetes; order Streptomycetales; family Streptomycetaceae; genus Streptomyces. The sequence goes on from NZ_LJBR01000331.1 coordinate 7,801, forward strand.
CGTTACCGCTGCACCAAGACCCCGACATACGACGTGGACCGCGCCCGCGCCATGATCCGTACGGTCGAGGGGCGCGGGTTCCTCGTCGGCGTGGACCCGAGGACCGGCGAGCTCACCTCGCGGGACTGCCTGGACGCCACCTACGACGTGCTGAAGGCCTATCGCACGAAGCACCTCACGCGCGCGCCGAAGCTGTCCGTCCCCAACGTGTGGGTCGAGGAGCTGTGGGGCTGGTCGGACCGGCGGCTCACGCCCAGGTGAGGAAACGCCGGTGCCCCCGCCCGGAGACCGGGCGGGGGCACCGTACGAGCGAAGCGCCTTACAGGCCGAGCTCGACCTCGAACTCGCCCGCCTCCAGGATCGCCTTGACCGCGGTCAGGTAACGGGCCGCGTCGGCGCCGTCCACCAGACGGTGGTCGTAGGAGAGGGTCAGGTAGGTCATGTCGCGGATGCCGATGACCGTGCCCTCCTCGGTCTCGATGACCGCCGGACGCTTGACCGTGGCACCGATGCCGAGGATCGCGACCTGGCCCGGCGGCACGATGATCGTGTCGAAGAGCGCACCGCGCGAGCCGGTGTTGGAGATGGTGAAGGTCGCGCCGGACAGCTCGTCGGGCGTGATCTTGTTCGCGCGGACCTTGCCCGCGAGCTCCGCCGTGGCCTTGGCGATGCCGGCGATGTTGAGGTCGCCCGCGTGCTTGATGACCGGGGTCATCAGGCCCTTCTCGGAGTCCACCGCGATACCGATGTTCTCGGTGTCGAAGTAGGTGATCGTGCCTTCGCCCTCGTTGATCTTGGCGTTGATCGGCGCGTGCGCCTTCAGCGCCTGGGCCGCCGCCTTGACGAAGAACGGCATCGGGGAGAGCTTGACGCCCTCACGGGCCGCGAACGCGTCCTTGGCACGGGCGCGCAGCTTCATCAGACGGGTGACGTCGACCTCGACGACCGAGGACAGCTGCGCCTGCTCGTGCAGCGCCTTGACCATGTTGTCGCCGATGACCTTGCGGATGCGCGGCATCTTGACGGTCTGGCCACGGAGGGGAGAGGCCTCCAGGGACGGCGCCTTCTTGGCGGCGGCCGGGGCGGCAGCGGCGGCCGGAGCCGGAGCGGCGGCAGCGGCCTTCGCGGCCTCGGCGGCGGCGATGACGTCCTGCTTGCGGATACGGCCGCCGACGCCGGTGCCCTTGACGCCGGCCAGGTCCACGCCGTTCTCCGCGGCGAGCTTGCGCACCAGCGGGGTCACGTAGGCGCCGTCGTCACCGGAGGTCGCGGCAGGAGCCGGGGCCGGGGTGACCGGGGCG
>NZ_LJBR01000332.1 GCF_001282115.1 Streptomyces sp. NRRL B-24085
GTCCCAGGCGCCGCGGTCTGCGGGGGCGGGGCGAAGGCCGGCGCCTGGGACTGGGCCGGTACGGCGGGCTGCTGGGGCGCGGCCTCGGACTCCTCCTCGGCGACCTCGCCGCCGAAGTTCTTCAGCAGCGCCTCCAGCCCGCCGTCGAAGCCCTGGCCGACCGCGGCGAACCGCCAGACGTCCTTCAGGTAGAGGTCGCCCACCATCACGGCCCGCTCGGTCGAGAACTCGCTGCCGTCGAACGGGTACCGGGCCACTTCCTCGCCGCCGGCGACGATCCGGAGGTAGCCGGGAGCGATCTGCGACATCTGGCCGTCGCCGTCGATCGTCGCCGTGAACGACAGCTTCTGGATCTGCGACGGAATCCGGTCGAGCGTGACCCGGAACGACTCCGTGTCACCCGACTGCGCGCCCAGGAGCTGGATGGAGTCCTCGGGGGACTTGGGCTGGTTGAAGAAGATGAAGTACCGGTCGTCCGAGAGCCGTTCGTCGGCGTCGAGGCCGAAGCAGCTGATGTCGAAGGTCAGTCCGGGGCCGGAGATCTGTACGCCTACGTACAGGTCCGTGCCCGCGGTCAGGTCACTGATCTTGGCCTTGTGGCCGCGTTGGAATTCCCTGGCCATGCGTAACGACCGTCCCCCATCCCGAATGCGAGTGCGTCGCGACAGGCTAACGGCAAACTCGGACACCGGCGGAGGTCGGTACAGATCCGGTACAAAAACCCGTTCGGGTCGTCGGTCACTCTCCGCTGACGCCCGGGAGGTGCGGCAACCGGTCCGCGGCGACCACGCCTTCGAGATAGCCCTTGGCCCGCTCGGTGCGCGGATAGGCCTCCAGCAACCGCCAGAAACGGGGCCCGTGTCCGGGCACGAGCAGATGCGCGAGCTCATGGAGCAGGACGTAGTCGACGACGTACTCCGGCATGCCCTGGAGCCGGTGCGAGAGCCGGATGCTGCCCTCGGACGGGGTGCACGAACCCCAGCGGGTGTTCTGGTTGGTGACCCAGCGGACCGAGGCGGGCCGCGCCCGGCCGTCGAAGTACTGGGCCGACAGCCGCCGCGCGCGCTCGGCGAGCTCGGTGTCGCCGAGGACCCGCTTGCTCTCCTGGGCGGCCAGCTTGGCGAGCATGACGGTCACCCAGCGCTGCTCCTCCGCCTCGGACATCCGGGCAGGGATGAGCACGACGGTGCGATCGCCCTCGCGGTACGCGGAGACCGTCCGGCGTCGACGGCTGCTCCTGCGCACCTCGATCGCGCTCGCCCCCGAGCCGCTCGGCGGCTGGCTCGTCGTGCTGCGCTGTGGCGTTCCGGCGCTGTGCAGTGGGTCGGCGGGCACGCCCCGACGTTACCCGCTGCACACGGGGGAAGTCCCGACTCCGGGACGGTTCGGTTTCGATCGCCCACCATGCGTCTGATTTGTACGACGAATGGTCCCCACCTGTGGACAACTTTCGGCACTCGTCCGCCGGGTCCGGGCATGCTGGCAGCGCCGCCTCGGCCGCGACCGCCGTCGCCCGGGCCACGGCGGCGGACGGGGACGTTCTACGAGGGCTACGGGGGCCTGTCATGCAAGCAGTGGTTCCGCTCGAGCACACCATGGTTCCGCGGATGAAGCCCGCTCTCCGGCGCGGCTGGCGCGACCTCAACACCGTGCAGTTCGGGATGACCCCGGCGCACGCGCTGACGCTGGGCCCGGTCGACACGGCGACGGGCAGCTTCCTCGACCTGCTCAACGGCACGCGCGGTCTCGCGCTGCTGCGGGAGGAGGGACGCCGGATGGATCTGCCCGACGGTCACGTCGACACCCTGGTGGGGCGGCTGGCGCGGGCCGGGCTCGTCGACGACGCGCGGGGCGGCGGTCCGGCCGCGGACGCGCTGCGGGAGAAGAAGGACGTCCTCGACCGGCTGGCGCCCGACCTGGCGTCCCTCTCGCTGACCACCTCGGAGCCTGGTGACGCGATGAGGCTCCTGGCGGCCCGCCGCTCACTGCGCGTGCAGGTCAGAGGTGCCGGCCGGGTGGGCGCGACGCTGGCCGCGCTGCTCTCGGGCGCCGGTGTCGGGGAGGTCGACGTGCGGGACGGCGGCCGGGTCGAACCGGGGGACGTCGCCCCGGGCGGGCTCCCCGCCGCTTCCATCGGTGACCGCAGGGACACCGCCGCACGCCGGGCGGCCTCCGCGGCGGCTCCGGGACGCCCGCCCCGACACGGTTCCCGGGCTACGCCGGCGGCGGATGTCCCCGGATTCTCCCTAGTCGTCCTCGCCCCGCGCGACGACGTCGACGTCCACGCGCCCGCCCCGGCCGCCGGTGAGCCCCTCGTCCGGTCCGGGACACCTCATCTCTACGCCGGTGTGGTCGAGGCGACGGGAGTCGTCGGCCCGCTCGTCCTGCCGGGCGAGACGGGCTGCGCGGGGTGCCTGCACGAGGCACGGACCGACCGTGACCAGGCCTGGCCCCGGCTGGTGGCCCAGTGGCGTTCGGGCAGCCGCCGACTTCCGGCCCGCCCCTGTGACCTGGCCCTGGCCACGACGGTCGCCGGGCTCGCGGCCGCGCACGCCCTCGCCTTCCTCGACGGCCGTGTCCCGTCGAGCGCGGGCGCCCGCTGGGAGGTCTCGCTGCCCGGTCTGACCTGGCACGCGCGGCCGGTCCCGCCGCATCCCGGATGTGCGTGCGGGGCAGCGGAGAAAGGTAAGGGAGAACACACCTCCAAGGAGGAGGCTCGGCACGAGACAATGGCGGAGCAACGGTCGTCGGAGGAGTTGTGCCGTAAGGCAACCGCGCCACGGCCGCCTGGGACCTGGAGGGCGCATGTCTGATCTTCCCCGGAAGGCGGTCACCCGGACCGCCAAGCTCGCCGCGCTCCCGCTCGGCTTCGCCGGGCGGGCCACCTGGGGACTCGGCAAGCGGATCGTGGGCGAGTCCGCGGAGATCGTCGGCCGTGAGCTGCAACAGCGCACCGCGGACCAGTTGTTCAAGGTGCTCGGGGAGCTCAAGGGCGGGGCCATGAAGTTCGGCCAGGCCCTGTCCGTCTTCGAGTCGGCGCTCCCCGAGGAGGTCGCGGGCCCCTACCGCGCCGCCCTGACCAAGCTCCAGGAGGCGGCGCCCCCGATGCCGACCCGCACCGTGCACGCGGTGCTCGAGGAGCGGCTGGGCGAGGACTGGCAGGAGCTGTTCGCCGAGTTCGACGACAAGCCCTCAGCGGCGGCGTCCATCGGCCAGGTGCACCGGGCCGTGTGGCACGACGGGCGCGAGGTGGCGGTCAAGGTCCAGTACCCGGGGGCCGGTGAGGCCCTGCTGTCCGACCTGAACCAACTGGGGCGCTTCGCCCGCCTGTTGGGGCCGCTGGTCCCCGGCATCGACATCAAGCCCCTCATCGCCGAGCTGCGCGACCGGGTCTCGGAGGAGCTCGACTACGGCCTGGAGGCGCAGGCCCAGCAGGCCCATGCCGAGGAGTTCGCGGACGATCCGGACGTCGTGGTGCCGGCCGTGGTTCACCAGAGCGACCAGGTCCTGATCACGGAGTGGATCGAGGGCGTCCCCCTGTCGGAGGTGATCTCGGACGGCACTCAGGAGCAGCGCGACCGTGCCGGGCAGCTCCTGGCCCGGTTCCTCTTCTCCGGCCCGGCCCGCACCGGACTGCTGCACGCCGACCCGCACCCGGGCAACTTCCGGCTCCTCCCGGGCGGTCCCGACGGCGAGGACGACTGGCGCCTTGGCGTTTTGGACTTCGGCACGGTCGACCGGCTCGCGGGCGGTCTGCCGGAGACCATCGGCACCTGCCTGCGCATGACGCTGGACGGTGAGGCGGAGGCGGTCTACGAACTGCTCTGCGTGGAGGGCTTCGTGAAGGAGTCCATAGAGCTGGACCCGGACGCGGTCCTCGACTACCTCCTGCCGATCATCGAACCGGCCGAGGTCGAGGAGTTCACCTTCACCCGGGGCTGGATGCGCAGCCAGGCCGCCCGGATCGCCGACCCCCGCTCCCCCGCCCACCAACTGGGCAAACAGCTCAATCTGCCCCCCGCGTACCTGCTGATCCACCGGGTCACCCTGAGCACCATCGGTGTCCTGTGCCAACTGGGCGCGACGGTCCGGCTGCGCGAGGAACTGGAGGAGTGGCTGCCGGGCTTCCTGCCGGAGGAGGAAGGGGACGAGCCGGAAGCGGCCGCGGAGGCGTGAGCCGGACCGGCCTACCACCAGGCCGAGTCGAGCCGCCCCTCGATGGCCCTGAGGTTCTCCCGGGCGCAGGCGTCGCAGAAGTACTGGCGGACGCCGTTCTCCACGGAGCAGGTCCAGGTGGGTTGTGAGCCCTCGGCCCGGGTGCCGCAGCGGGCGCACACGAGGGGCTCCGGCTCGTCGTCGCCGTCGTCTCCGGGAGGACTCGTCACCCGCCGACGATAACTCCGTCTCCGTGGTCCGGCGCGCACAACGCACCGCGGGGGCCGGTCCGTTCGGACGGACCGGCCCCCGCGGGGAACTACCGGGTACTGCTACCGGGTCGTGTTACTGCATGACGGCCATGGCGAGCGCACGGCGAGCACGCAGGGAGGCGCGCTCGGCCCGGCGCTGCATCCGGCGAGCGGTGACCAGGCGGAGCGCCCGGCGTTCCTGCTCGGCCTCGTGCAGCCGGTCGCGCATATGCGCGCGAGCCAGGGCTTCTGGGATGAGTTGCATCTCTCGGGTCCTGTTCTGACGCGAGTCGTTCGCGTCGGTGGTGGTGAAGTCTGGGATCGCGGAGCCGGCGGGCTCGCTGGTGGACGGCTTCATCGGGGCCTGCTTCGTGGGGTCGTTCGTGAGGGGGCGGTCGATCGTTCCTGCGGTGTTCATGCCGTGACCGGGTTCTTGCGCGGGCGACCACGCGGCCGCTTCCGGGCGACGACGACACCCTGGACGAACAGCTCTCCACCCCAGACGCCCCAGGGCTCACGCCGCTCCTTGGCGCCGGCGAGGCAGGCCTCCATCAGCGGGCAGGTGCGGCAGAGGGACTTGGCGTACTCGACGTCGGCCGGCGACTCGGCGAAGAAGACCTCCGGGTCGTAGGAACGGCAGGGGACGGGTACGCCGAGGTTCTCGATGGCGTCGTCGAGCGCGGTGAGCGCGGTGAGCGGGATCAAGGTGGAGTCCTCCGTGAGGCCGGGCGGGGGGATCGTTTCGGAAGGCGGTACGGACGGGGCGTGCGCTTCGAGTTGCACGGTTCGTCTTCCTCGTCTGTTCGGTCCGGCCCTGTGGGACCGGTGGTCGCTTGGTACCGGGTTCTTTTCTTGTCCCGAGGCCCCTTCGCTCCGCTCTCCCCGTTCGGGGAAAACAGAAGGGCCGCGGATCCCGGATGGGGTTCCGCGGCCCTGAAGGCGCCGGCCTGATCGGCGATCAGGCTGGATCACTCCAGGGTTCTGGCCCACGGAAGGCCCACATCTGGTGGTGCTGCGTCGTCTGCTTCCGGAATCCGGCACCGGCCGCCGCAAAGGCATAGGCGTGCGCCTGTGCCACTACTGCTTCCAGTGCCTTGGTCGGTCGCTCATTGCGCTCACGGACCGGAAGGACCGCGAGAGACACGGAGGACGCCGGACGGACGGCAGGAATGCCGGACAGACCGGTGCCCAGGTTCGAAACGCCGAGCATGCACGCGGAGACGACCGAGGGATCGGTCATTTTGGCGGTGCTGATGGCCTTGCGGCTGTTGATGCTGATCACTTCAATCGCCTCCTCTCGGCGTCTCTGGGGACGGCGGCGCGAGCCGCTGTCCGACGGAAATGCAAGTAGAACACGGAATCGGGGCCTCCGAGAAGGCCTCCGTCCCCGTGGCTAAGAACCTATGGGGATTGCTGGGGCATGCGCAAACTATTTTTTCGACGAGTTGGAATCAGTCGTCGTCCTCTTCTTCCGTGACCTCCTGGCCTGCGCAGATGGTCAGCACATCCGCTCCGTAGCGGTTGAGCTTGCGCCGGCCGACGCCCGGGATCCGCGCCAGCTCGTGCTCGTCGTCGGGCACGGCCTCGGCGATCGCCATCAGCGTCTTGTCCGTGAAGACGCAGAAGGCCGGCTGTCCGCTGCGCTGCGCCTGTACGGCACGCCACTCGCGCAGCCGCTCATAGAGCCCCTCGTCCATGTCGGAGGGACAGTCCTCGCAACGCATGAGCTTCAGCTCGCCCGCGTCGGTGAGCGTGCGCCCGCACACCCGGCAGCGCGCCGGGGTGCGCTGGGTACGTCTGGGAGCGACGCCGACAGCGGTGGTGAAGCCGCGCTCCACGCCTCCGGGACCGCCGCCCGCGGTGCGCCCCGCGGTGGCGGTGGAGCCGGGGCGCAGCCCGTCGAGGAAGCGGCTGGGGCGGCGGTTGGGCCTGCCGCCGGGCGAGCGGGAGAGCGACCAGGAGACGTGGAGGCGCTCGCGGGCGCGGGTGACGCCGACATAGAGGAGCCGGCGCTCCTCCTCGATCTGCTCGTCGGTCTTGGCGTAGGTGATCGGCATCATGCCCTCGGCGACCCCGACCAGGAAGACCGCGTCCCACTCCAGGCCCTTGGCCGAGTGCAGGGAGGCGAGGGTGACGCCCTCGACGGTCGGGGCGTGCTGGGCACCGGCCCGCTCGTCGAGTTCGGCCACCAGGTCGTTCAGGGTGACGCCGGGGCGGGCGGCGGCGAAGTCCTGCGCGAGGTTCACCAGGGCGGCCAGCGACTCCCAGCGCTCCCTGACAGCCCCGGAGCCGGCCGGCGGTTCCGTGGTCCAGCCCTCCCCCGACAGGACGGCACGCACCTGGGAGGGCAGGTCGACGGCGTCGTCCAGCTGTGCGTCGTTGCCGCCGAAGCGGGCCGCGCCCCGGAGGTTGACGATGGCCCTGCGCACCTCGGGCCGGTCGAAGAACCGCTCGGCGCCGCGGAGCTGGTAGGGCACCCCGGCGTCGGCGAGGGCCTGTTCGTAGGTCTCGGACTGGGAGTTGGTACGGAACAGGACGGCGATCTCGCTGGCCCGGACGCCCGTGTCCATGAGCTCCCGGATGCGGCGGGCGGCGCCCTCGGCCTCGGCGGGCTCGTCGGTGTACTCGGTGTAGACGGGCTCGGGGCCGGGCCGGCGCTGGGAGACCAGTTCCAGCCGGTGGTCGGCGGCGCGGCCGCGGGCCTGGGCGAGCAGGCCGTTGGCGAGATGGACGACCTGGGGGGTGGAGCGGTAGTCGCGGACCAGCTTGACGACGGTGGCCCCGGGGTGGCGGGTGCGGAAGTCGAGCAGGTGGTCGGGGGTTGCGCCGGTGAACGAGTAGATCGTCTGGCTGGCGTCGCCCACGACGCACAGGCTGTCGCGCTGCCCGAGCCACAGCTCCAGCAGACGCTGCTGGAGGGGGCTGACGTCCTGGTACTCGTCGACGACGAAGTGCTGGTACTGGGAACGGACCTGTTCGGCGATGTCGTGCCGGTCCTGGAGGATGGCGACGGTCAGCAGCAGGACGTCCTCGAAGTCGATGACGGCCCGGTCGCGCTTGAGGTCCTCGTAGGCGGCGTAGAGCTGGGCGATCTCGGCCGCGGCGCGCGGGGTCTCCCGGCCGGCCTTCGCGGCTGCGAGGGCGTAGTCGGACGGCACGGTCTGGGTGACCTTGGACCACTCGATCTCGCCGGTGACGTCCCGCAGCTCGCCCCGGTCGAGGCGGATGCGGCAGGCGGCGGCCGCGTCGGCGACGAGCTGGATCTTGCGGTCGACGAGCCGGGGCATGGAGCCACCGACTGCTTTCGGCCAGAAGTACTGGAGCTGCCGGAGGGCCGCCGAGTGGAAGGTCCGGGCCTGCACGCCCGTGGCGCCGAGCTGGCGCAGCCGTCCGCGCATCTCCCCGGCGGCGCGGTTGGTGAAGGTGACGGCGAGCACGCTGGAGGGCTGGAGGATCCCGGCCCGCACCCCGTAGGCGATGCGGTGGGTGATCGCCCGGGTCTTGCCGGTGCCGGCGCCCGCCAGCACGCACACCGGTCCGTGCAGGGCGGTGGCCACCTCGCGCTGCTCGGGGTCGAGCCCTTCGAGCACCGCGTCGGCCGAGTCCGGTGTGCGCGGGAAGAGCGTGGAGTGCGTTGCTGCTGTCACACCGCCATGCTGCCAGGTCGGCGGAGGCGGATGAGCCGGTTGTCCACAGGCAGGCAGCCGCAGTCGTACTAATGCGGCAGGCGTCACCCGGCCGGTACCCCGGTGCGGGAATGGCGGCCCGGTCGCATACGTTCCCCTACCGGACGAGCTCTTCCCCCGAGCCACCGAAGGAGCGCGCGAGACATGCAGGGCACTGTGACGATGTACAGCACCACCTGGTGCGGTTACTGCCAGCGGCTGAAGAAGCAGCTGGACCGCGAGGGCATCGCGTACACCGAGATCAACATCGAGCAGGACCCGGAGTCCGCGGCTTTCGTGGAGAAGGCGAACGGCGGGAACCAGACCGTGCCGACCGTGCTCTTCGCCGACGGTTCGACGCTGACGAACCCGTCGCTGGCGCAGGTGAAGCAGAAGATCAGCGCGTAAGCACAGCCAACGTCGAGGCGGTTCCCGAGCAGGAGCGGGAACCGCCTTTTCGTCTGCCGTCTTCTCAGACGAAGCTCCTGGTCGGCAGCGGCTTGCCGTACCAGAGCTCGATCAGGCGGGCCGCGATCGAGATGCCGTACGGCGGCAGGACCTCGCCGGACTCGAAGGCGGCCTGGAGGTCGTCGCGGGAGAACCAGCGGGCCTCGTGGATCTCGTCGCCGTCGACGTTGATCTCGGTGGAGGTGGCGCGGGCCATGAAACCGAGCATGAGGCTGGAGGGGAACGGCCAGGGCTGGCTGGCGACGTACTCGACCGGGCCGACGGTGATGCCGGCCTCCTCGAAGACCTCGCGCCGCACCGACTGCTCGATGGACTCACCCGGTTCGACGAAGCCGGCCAGGGTCGAGAAGCGGCCCTCGGGCCAGTGCACCTGGCGGCCGAGCAGGATGCGGTCCTGGTCGTCGGTGACGGCCATGATCACGGCGGGGTCGGTGCGCGGGTAGTGCTCGGCGCCGCAGGCGGGGCAGCGGCGGATGTGGCCGGCCGCGGCGATGACGGTGCGCTCGCCGCAGCGGGAGCAGAAGCGGTGGGTGCGCTGCCAGTTCTCCAGGCCGACCGCGTGCACCATCAGGCCCGCGTCGCGCGCGGACAGCAGCAGGCCGGCCTCGCGCAGCCCCGCGGGGCGCGCCGACTGGTCGATGCGGCCCGGCAGGGCGTCCTTCTGGAGGGCGAAGTAGCGGACGCCGTCCTCGTCGATGCCGAGGAAGTAGCGGTGCGCCTCGGTGAGCGGGGCCTCGAAGGACGGGGTCATGACGAGTTCGGTGCGGCCGTCCGCCGTCTCGTCTATGAGGACCTGACCGCCGGAGACCACGAAACAGCGGGTGGTGGGGTGGCTCCACGCCGCCGCGAGCCAGGCCTCGTCGAGCCGGTGGTGCGCGGCGCGGTCGATGCCGCTGGGGGCGGTGAGCGAGACGGGACGGTCGGCGGTGTGGTCGGTCCAGGTGGTCACGGGTGCTTCCAACTCCCCCGGGTGCAGCGGATTGTTTCGGCGGGCGGTTCGGCGGGACGTGCGGCGCGGGGCGGCCGGTCCGGCGGGGCTTCGCGCGGCGGCCCTTTCAGTGTGCCCCGCGCGCGTCGCCGGTCCGGGCGGCGCGGGGCGGTCAGGGCGCGTGGCTCCAGTGCTCGGCGAGATCACCCCACAGGTACGCGGCGGTCTCGACGCCCTTGAGCAGCAGATCGAGCTCGACCTTCTCGTTCGGCGCGTGCCAGCCGTCGGAGGGGACGGAGATACCGAGGAACAGCACCGGTGCGCCGAGGACCTCCTGGAGGTCGGCGGCGGGGCCGGAGCCGCCCTCGCGGGTGAAGCGGACCGGCTTCCCGAAGGCGCGGCCCATGGCCCGTACGACGGACTGCAGGGCCGGGTGGTCCAGCGGCGTCAGGCACGGGCGGGTGGCGGCGGCGAAGGCGATCTCGTGCCGGATCCCGGCGGGCACCTGTTCGGCCGCCCAGTCGCGGACGGCCTTCTCGATGTGGCCGGGGTCCTGGCCGGCGACCAGCCGGAAGGAGAGCTTGACCATGGCGGAGGACGGGACGATCGTCTTGCTGCCGGGGCCCTGGTAGCCGCCGCCGATGCCGTTGACCTCCGCGGTGGGGCGGGCCCAGACGCGTTCCAGGGTGGTGTGTCCGGCCTCGCCGTGGGTGGCGTGCGACTTGGCGGTGCGCAGCCACTGCTCCTCGTCGAAGGGCAGCTCGGCGAAGAGCTCGCGCTCACGGTCGGTCAGCTCCACGATGCCGTCGTAGAAGCCGGGGACCGCCACGCGCGCGTGCTCGTCGTGCAGGGCGGCGACGAGGCGGGCGGCCGCCGTGGCCGGGTTGGGCACTGCTCCGCCGAACGAGCCGGAGTGGATGTCCTGGTCGGGTCCGTACAGCCGGATCTCGCACTCGGCGAGGCCGCGCATGCCGGTGCACACGGTGGGGGTGTCCTCGGACCACATCCCGGTGTCGGAGACGATCACGGCGTCGGCGGTGAGCCGCCGCGCGTGCTTCTCGACCAGCGCGCGGAAGTGCGGGGAGCCGGACTCCTCCTCGCCCTCGACGAGCAGCTTCAGGTGCACCGCCGGGGCGGTGCGGCCGGTGGCGGCGAGGTGGGCGCGGACGCCGAGGGTGTGGAAGAAGACCTGGCCCTTGTCGTCGGCGGCCCCGCGCGCGTAGAGGCGGTCGCCGCGGACGACGGGCTCGAAGGGGTCGCTGTCCCAGCCGTCCTCGCGGGCGGCGGGCTGGACGTCGTGGTGGCCGTAGACGAGGACCGTGGGCGCCGCGGGGTCGTCGGCGGGCCACTCGGCGAAGACGGCGGGCGCGCCCGGGGTCTCCCAGACCTCGGCCGTGGGGAAGCCGGTCTCGGTGAGCTTGGCGGCGAGCCAGTGGGCGCTGCGGCGTACATCGGGTGCGTGGTCGGGCTGGGCCGAGACGGACGGGATGCGCAGCCAGGCGGCGAGGTCGTCGAGGAAGGCGGCGCGGTGCTGCTCGATGTACGTACGGACAGCGCTGTCCGCCGGGGTCTGGCTCATGGTCATGAGCCTATCGGCCCGCACCGACATCCTCGTTGGGCGGTTCCTCACAGTTTGCTTGCGCGGAGCCGTCGGCTCGCCCTCCCGGTCCCTGGGTCAACAGCCGCTCCAGGGCGGCCCGGTCCGGCAGGTTCCTGGGCCGCACGACCTCTCCGGTGCGGACGTACAGGAACGCCGCCGTGACCGATTCCACAGGCACGCCCTGCCGCTCGGCCCAGGCCAGCCGGTACACGGCGAGCTGCAGGGGGTCGGCGGTGCGGGTGCGGCCGGTCTTCCAGTCGACGATCTCGTACGTCGTGGTGTCCCCTTCGCTCTCCCGGTACACGGCGTCGATACGGCCCCGGACCACGCGGCCGGCGATGGCGAGCTGGAAGGGCGTCTCCAGGCGGTAGGGGGTGCGGTGGGCGTACTCGGTGCGTTCGAAGGCCTCCTTGAGGGCTTCGAGGTCGCGTTCGTCGGCGATCTCGGCGTCGCCGCCGGGCAGGTCGTCCGGCTCCAGCATGGGCAGGGTCAGGGCTTCGAAGCGGGCCTCGACCCAGGCGTGGAAGCGGGTGCCCTGACGTGCGGCGGGTTGCGGGGGGCGCGGCATGGGGCGCGCGAGCTCCTGCGCGAGCCCGTCGGGGTCGGCGGCCAGGCGGAGCACCTGGGTCGCGGTGAGCGACGCGGGCAGGGGCACGTCGGTGACGGCTTCCCGCGCGCGCAGGAGTTCGCCGGTGAGGGCGTCTAGGTCGCGGTCCCAGGAGGCGATGGCGCGGGCTTCCTCGGGGGTAAAGGGTTCCCGCTCAGCCGGGTGGGGTCGGGCCTGCGGGGTGGCCGCTTGCGGGGCCGTGGCCTGGTGCGGGACGGCCGGGCGGGCCGGGGTGAAGGTGTCCCAGTCCTCGGCGATGTCCTCCCCGGCGATCTCGTCCTCGTAGAGGGGCTCCTCGGGATACGGCAGCTCCTCGGCGTACGGCGGCTCCTCGGGGTACGGCGGCTCGTCGTCCGGCGGTGGGGGCCAGTCCGGGTCGTCGTGGCTGTCCGGGTCGTGTACGGCCGCGGGGTGGGTGTCCGTGTGGGCGGCCAGGGCCTCCAGGTGGTCCAGGACCGTCTGGGCGGCGGCCCGGCGGCGGGCGAGGGCCCTGTCGTCCAGGGGCAGGGGCCAGACCTGGTCCTCGGTCCGGCTGTGCAGGGCGGGGTTCTCCTCGTCCTCGGCGGGCTCGTCGGCCCACGCCTCGATCTCGCCGTGACCGGCCGTGCAGTGGTCGTGCAGGGCCTGGAGGAAGTCGGACGGCCCCCGCGGCTTCTTCTGGCTGGGCCCCCACCAGTGGCCGGAGCCGAGCAGGAGGGAGCGGGGCCGGGTGAAGGTGACGTAGCCGAGGCGGAGTTCCTCGGTGTGCTGGTGGTCCTTCATGGCCTCGTGGAAGGCCTTCATACCGCGCGCGTCCCAGGAGTCGACGTCGGGGAGGGTGTCGCTGTCGCCGCGCAGCGCGTGCGGCAGCACCTTGCCCTGGGCGGTCCACTTCTCGCGTCCCTGGCTGCTCGGGAACGTGCCGGTGACCAGGCCGGGGACGGCGACGACGTCCCACTCCAGGCCCTTGGACTTGTGCGCGGTGAGCACCTTGACGGTGTTCTCGCCGCCGGGCAGCGCGTTGTCGAGGCCCTTCTCGTACTGGGCGGCGGTGCGCAGGAAGCCGAGGAAGGCGAGGAGGGTCGCCTCGTTGTCCCCGGCCGCGAAGGAGGCGGCGATGTCGAGGAAGTTGGACAGGGTCTCGCGGCGGCGGGCGGCCAGTGCGTGCGGGGACGCCGACAGTTCGACCTCCAGGCCGGTGACGGCGAGGACGCGGTGCAGGACGTCCATCAGGGGGTCGGCGAGCGAGCGGCGCAGATCGCGCAGTTCGGCGGCCAGGCGCGCGAACCGCACGCGCGCGTCCGGTGAGAAGGGCAGGTCGTCGTCGTCCTCGTCGTCGCTGTAGAGGGGCGTCTCCAGGAAGGTCTCCAGGGCGTCGGCGAGCGATATCACCTCGGCCGGGTCGACCCCCTCGACGGCCTCGGCGAGCCTGCGGTCGGGGTCGTCCCCGGCGTTCACGCGCGCGTGGGACACCAGACGCCGGGCGCGGCGGCCGAGGAGGGCGAGGTCGCGGGGGCCGATGCGCCAGCGGGGGCCGGTCAGCAGGCGGACCAGGGCGGCGTTGGCGCCGGGGTCCTGGAGGACCTCGCAGACGGCGACCAGGTCGGCGACCTCGGGCAGGTGCAGCAGGCCGGAGAGGCCGACCACCTCCACGGGCACGTCCCGCTCGACGAGGGCGCCCTGGATCTCGGCGAAGTCAGTCGCCGTGCGGCACAGGACGGCGATCTCGCCGGGCGCCTTCCCGGTCCGTACGAGATGGGCGATGGAGTCGGCGAGCCAGTCCATCTCCTCGGCGTGGGTGGGCAGCAGGGCGCAGCGCACCATGCCGTCGCGTTCGGCGCCGGGGGCCGGGCGGAGGGCCTCCACGCCCGCGTGCATGGCGCGCAGGGGTTCGGCGAGGCCGTTGGCGAGGTCGAGGAGGCGGCCGCCGCTGCGGCGGTTCTCGCTGAGGGACTGGCGGGTCGCGGGGCGGCCGTCGGGGTGGGCGAAGTGCTCGGGGAAGTCGTCGAGGTTGGCGACGGAGGCTCCCCGCCAGCCGTAGATGGCCTGGCAGGGGTCGCCGACGGCGGTGACCGGGTGACCGGTGCCCCCGCCGAACAGCCCCGCCAGCAGGACGCGCTGGGCGACCGAGGTGTCCTGGTACTCGTCGAGCAGCACCACCCGGAACTCGTCCCGCAGGACGCGGCCCACCTCGGGGATGCCCGCGAGGCGTGCGGACAGGGCGATCTGGTCGCCGAAGTCGAGCAGGTCGCGTTCGCGTTTGGCGGCGCGGTAGCGGACGACCAGGTCGGCGAGTTCCCGGCGGGCGGCGGCCGCCTCGGGGACCTTGCGCAGGGCGTCGTTGGTGAGCTTGGCGCCCTGGAGGGTCAGCAGCAGCTCGGCGTCGTGGGCGCGCACCTGCTCGGGGCGGACCAGGTGCTCGGCGAGTTCGGCGTCGAGGGTGAGCAGGTCGCTGACCAGGTCGGCGAAGGAGCGGGTCAGGGCCGGGTAGGGGCCGGGGGCCTCGCGCAGCACTCGCGCGGCGAGCTGGAAGCGGGTGGCGTCGGCGAGGAGGCGGGAGGTCGGTTCGAGGCCGATGCGCAGGCCGTGGTCGGTCAGCAGGCGGCCCGCGAACGCGTGGTAGGTGGAGATCACGGGTTCGCCCGGCGGGTTGTCCGGGTCGATGGCGTCGGGGTCGGTGACGCCCGCCTTGACGAGCGCCTTGCGGACGCGTTCGGCCAGTTCACCCGCAGCCTTGTTGGTGAAGGTGAGGCCGAGGACCTGTTCGGGGGCGACCTGTCCGGTGCCGACCAGCCAGACCACGCGGGCCGCCATCACCGTCGTCTTGCCCGAACCGGCACCGGCGACGATCACCTGCGGGGCGGGCGGCGCGGTGATGCAGGCCGTCTGCTCGGGGGTGAACGGGATGCCGAGGAGCTCCTTGAGCTGATCGGGATCGGTGATACGGGCGGGCATGTCGCAGAGGCTAGCGGCGTGCACTGACAGCGGAGGACGAATCGCCCTCCGGTCCGGAAGATGCGCAGGTCAGCACACGTGGTGCGACTGATCACACAGGCATGCTCAGCTCACTCCACGACATGCCGTCCCTCCGGCCGGACGCTGCACGAGGCCCGGAACGCGCAGTGGGCGCAGTGCTGGCCGGCGGTCGGCGTGAACCGTTCGTCGAGGACCTTGCCGGCCGCCGTGGCGAGCAGGTCACCGACCCACTCCCCCTCCAGCGGCTCCTGCGCCTGGACCTTGGGCAGGGTCTCGCCACCGTCCCGCTTGGGGGCGCCCTGCCGCAGTTGGACGAGTTCGGCGCCGCCCGGCTCGGGCCGTACGCCGTCGAAGGCCTCGTCGACGGCGCCCTCGCGGACGGCGAGCTGGTAGACGGCGAGCTGGGGGTGGCGTTCCACGTCGGCGGAGCTCACGGGCTGCTTGCCGGTCTTGAAGTCGACGACGTACGCGCGTCCCTCGCCGTCGGCCTCGACGCGGTCCATCTGGCCGCGGATGCGCACCTCGACGTCGCCCGCCTCCAGGGTGACGTCGAAGTCGTGCTCGCTGGCCACCGGTGTGCGGCCGGTGCGGTCCATGACGTGCCACTTCAGGAAGCGTTCGAGCGCCACGCGCGCGTTCTCCTTCTCCTGCGCCGACTTCCAGGGCGCGTCGAAGGCGAGCGCGTTCCACACGGAGTCGAGGCGCTCCATGAGGACGTCGAGATCGGCCGGGGTGTGCCCGGAGGCGACCTCGTCGGCGAGGACGTGGACGACGTTGCCGAAGCCCTGGGCGACCGTGGCGGGCGCGTCGGCCTTCACCTCACGGCCCAGGAACCATTGCAGGGCACAGGTGTTGGCGAGCTGGTCGAGGGCGCTGCCGGAGAGCACGACGGGCTGGTCGCGGTTGCGCAGCGGCACCTTGGACTCGGTCGGCTCGAACATGCCCCACCAGCGGTAGGGGTGGGCCGAGGGGACGAGCGGGCGGCCGTCCTCGTCGGCGAGTGCGGCGAGCCGGGCCAGCCGGCGGGCGGCGGCCTCCCTCAGGGTGTCGGAGACACGCGGGTCGACGACGGTGGCGCGGAGCTCGGCGACCAGGGCGGCGACCGACAGGGGGCGGCGCGGGCGGCCGGTCACGTCCTTGGGTTCGACGCCGAGTTCGGTCAGGAAGCGGGAAGGCTGGTCGCCGTCGTCGGCGGGAGCCTTCACCGCGGTGACGACGAGTCGCTCACGCGCGCGCGTGGCGGCCACGTAGAACAGACGGCGCTCCTCGGCGAGCAGGGCGCCTGGGGTGAGCGGTTCGGCGAGTCCGTCGCGGCCGATGCGGTCGGCCTCCAGGAGGGAGCCGCGGCGGCGCAGGTCGGGCCACAGGCCTTCCTGGACGCCGGCGACGACGACCAGCCGCCATTCCAGGCCCTTGGAGCGGTGCGCGGTCATCAGACGCACGGCGTCGGGGCGTACGGCACGCCGGGTGAGGGTGTCGGCGGCGATGTCCTCGGCGTCGATCTCCTCCAGGAAGTTCAGGGCGCCGCGGCCTCCGGTGCGCTCCTCCGCGCGCGCGGCGGTCGCGAACAGCGCGCACACGGCGTCGAGATCCCGGTCCGCGTTGCGCCCCGCGGCCCCGCCACGCCGGGCGGCCCGCTCCAGGCGGCCGGGCCACGGCGTGCCCTCCCACAGGTCCCACAGCGCCTCCTCGGCGCTGCCGCCGTTCGCGAGGCGCTGACGGGCCTTGCCGAGCAGCGCTCCGAGCCGCTGGGCTCCGCGCGCGTACGCGGGGTCGTGCACGGTCAGCCGTTCCGGCTCGGCGAGGGCCCGCGCGAGCAGTACGTCGGAGGGCGGCGGCAGGGCGTTACCCGCGGCCCGCTCCTCGTCCCGCAGTGCCCGCCCGAGGCGGCGCAGGTCGGCGGCGTCCATACCGGCGAGGGGGGAGGCCAGGAGGGTGAGAGCGGTCTCGGTGTCGAGCCAGGATGTCTCCACGGACGGTGCCTCGGAGGCTTCCTCCGTGTCCGACGGCGGCTCTTCGGGAGCGGCCTCGTCGGCAGGGGCGGCCTCGTCGTCCGGCAGCCGCTCCTCGGAAGCGGCGCCCTCCTCAGGCCGTACCTCTGGCGGCCCCGCGCCCTCAGCCGGTACGGCACTCCCCGCCGCCTCCGCCGTCGCGACCGCCCGCAGGGCCGTCAGCAGCGGCGCCACCGCCGGTTCGTGGCGCAGGGGCAGGTCGTCGCCGTCGATGTCGAGGGGTACGCCGGCCGCGGTGAGCGCGCGGCGGACCGTCGGGATCGTGCGCGAGCCCGCGCGGACCAGGACGGCCATCTCGCCCCACGGAACGCCGTCCTCCAGATGCGCCCTGCGCAGGATGTCCGCGATGTTGTCGAGCTCTGTCCCGGGGGTCGGGTAGGTGAAGACCTCGACGCGCCCGCCCTCGCGGACCGGGGCGAGCTCGCGGTGGGCGCGGACCTTCTCCGCCGGCAGCCGGGTAAGGGGCATGCGCTGGGTCACCAGGCGGGTCGCGGCCAGCAGGTCGGCGCCGGAGCGGCGGGAGGTGCGCAGGACCTCGACGGGCGCCGGCCGGCCGTCCGCGCGCGGGAAGGCGTACGGGAAGTCGAGGATGCCGTTCACGTCCGCGCCCCGGAAGGCGTAGATCGACTGGTCGGGGTCGCCGAAGGCGACAAGGGTGCGGCCGCCGCCGGCCAGCGCGTGCAGCAGCCGTACCTGGGCCGGGTCGGTGTCCTGGTACTCGTCGACGAACACGGCGTCGTACTGGGCGGCGAGTCGCTCGGCGACCTCGGGGCGGCGGGCGAGGAGCACCGCGCGGTGGACGAGTTCGGCGTAGTCGAGGACGCCCTGGAGGTCGAGGACGTCGAGGTACTCGGCGAGGAAGGCGGCCGCGGCCCGCCAGTCGGGGCGGCCGATACGGCGGGCGAAGGCGTCCAGGGCGCCGGGGCCGAGCCCCAGTTCGCGGCTGCGGGCGAGGACCGCGCGGACCTCGTCGGCGAAGCCGCGGGTGGTCAGGCAGGCGCGCAGTTCGTCCGGCCAGCGCACGTGCGCGAGGCCGAGCCGTTCCAGGTCGGGCTGGCCCGCGAGCAGTTCGCGCACGGTGACGTCCTGCTCGGGTCCGGACAGCAGGCGCAGCGGCTCCACGAACAGGTCGCTGTCCTGGTGGGCGCGGACCAGGGCGTAGCAGAACGAGTGGAAGGTCGTCGCCTGCGGGGCGCGTGCCGCTCCTATGCGCAGCGCCATGCGGTCGCGCAGTTCGACGGCCGCCTTGCGGCTGAACGTCAGCACGAGCACGCGCGCGGGGTCCCCTCCACGGGCGATACGCGACGCCACCGACTCGACGAGCGTGGTCGTCTTCCCGGTGCCCGGACCTGCGAGAACGAGCAAAGGACCGCTCCCGTGCTCAACCACGGCGCGCTGTGCGGCGTCCAGACGAGGGGGATCCACGCGAACCGGTGGGGTACGCACCAGTCGATAAGCGCCACGGGTCCCCTGTCGCACCTGGGAGTGCGACAGACGCCTGGTGGAGGAAGAGGAGCTCACGTGGTTCGCCGGTCCTGGTGGGTGTGCTGTTGGGCGGCCCGCCGCGCGTGGAGGGCGGTGGACGGGGGGTGAGGGGGACGCGTGCAGCAGACGCTACGCCGACGCCGAGTGCGGAAGCAGGGCTTCCGCTTCATCCCGGGCGTCCCGTACGGCCCACGAGACGCTCGCGACCCGTACGCCCCTCACCCCTCGAACGTACGGCATGCCACAGACGTGCCGTGTTTCCCCCGTACGGGCCTCAAGGTGCTCCCGGGCCCGCGGGATGGCGGAAGCTGTCAGGTGTGACCCTCCGCCCGATCGCCGCCGTCCCAGCGGGCCCGTCTCATGTCGAGGCGCGGCAGATGGCCCTCGGCGGCCCTGCTCGCCTCCTTCAGGGGCGTGCCCTCGGCGCGGTACCGGTCGAGCGCCCGCAGTTCGTGCCCCGGGAGCAGGACGCCGTCCGCGCGCACCACCCGCCACCACGGCACGCCCCCGCCGTACAGCGCCATGACCCGGCCGACCTGGCGGGGTCCGCCCTCCTCCAGCCACTCGGCGACGTCGCCGTACGTCATGACGCGCCCGGGCGGGATGCGTTCGGCGACGTCGAGGACCCGCTCGGCGTACTCCGGCAGCGCGTCCGCGTACTCCGGGTGGGCGTCCTGAGGAAGGCTCTGCTCGCTCATCCGCCCCATCCTGCACCACCCCACCGACAATGTGACGGGCCCGCGACCGTGCGTATCCCTCGCCCGGGGACGGCGCTTCCGGCAGACTGTGCGCCCCCGCATGTGCACCCTGACACCCCCGTGTGTCGGTGGGGCATGCCACCATCGTGCGGGCGGTGACTGGTGATACGAGATCAAGAAGAGACGATGAAGCCACAGGGTGTGCACCCGGAGGACGCCGAGAGCACCTCTGACGCTTCGTCGCGCCCCGACACCGCCGACGCCGAAGAGGTGCACGCCGACGCGGTCGAGAGCGACGAACCGCTCCTCCCCGCGCGCGTGCACCGGCCCTCCGACCTGATGCGGCTGCTGGTCGGCGTGCTGGCCGTCGTGGTGCTGCTCGCGATCGCCGCGTTCGCGCACGGCACCACCTCCGGACTCGAACAGGACATCAACAAGGGCACCGGACAGGCGCCCGACCTGCTCATCAAGATCGCCGGTCTCGCCTCCAGCATCGCGATCCTCCTGGTTCCGGTCGCGTTCGCGATCGAGCGGCTGATCAAGCGCGACGGACTGCGGATCGCCGACGGTGTGCTCGCCGCGGTCCTCGCCCACGGTGTGACGCTCGCCACCGACCTGTGGGTGGCCAAGGCCGCCCCGGACTCGATCCAGGAGGCGCTCACCCAGCCCTCCCCCGGTGACATCCACGCCCTCACCGACCCGGTGCACGGCTATCTGGCGCCCGTCATCGCCTATATGACGGCCGTCGGCATGTCCCGCAGGCCGCGCTGGCGGGCGGTGCTGTGGATCGTGCTGATGCTCGACGCGTTCTCGATGCTCGTCACCGGCTACACCACCCCCTTCTCGATCATCCTGACGGTGCTGATCGGCTGGACGGTCGCCTACGGCACGCTCTACGCCGTCGGCTCGCCCAATGTCCGGCCCACCGGTCAGACGCTGATCGCGGGCCTCAGGACCGTCGGCTTCCGCCCGGTCAGCGCGGCCCGCGAGGATGCCTCGGAGAGCGCCGAGAACGGCGACCGCGGCCGGCGCTACTTCGTCACCCTGGAGGACGGCCCACCGCTGGACGTGACGGTGGTCGACCGGGAGCAGCAGGCGCAGGGCTTCTTCTACCGCGTGTACCGCAACCTCACCCTGCGCGGCTTCGCCACCCGCAGCAGCCTCCAGTCGCTCAGGCAGGCCCTGGAGCAGGAGGCGCTGCTCGCCTACGCGGCGATCGCCGCCGGCGCCAACGCGCCCAAGCTGATCGCCACCTCCGAACTCGGCCCCGACGCCGTGATGCTCGTCTACGAGCACACCGGCGGGCGCACGCTCGAATCGCTGCACGAGGACGAGATCACCGACGAACTGCTGCGCAACACCTGGCGTCAGGTGCAGGCGTTGCAGTCGCGGCGCATCGCGCACCGCAGGCTCGCTGGTGACGCGATCTTGGTGGATCGTTCCGGCGCGGTGATCCTCACCGATCTGCGCGGCGGCGAGATCGCGGCCAGCACCCTGCTGCTGCGCATGGACGTCGCCCAGCTCGTCACCACTCTGGGACTGCTCGCGGGCGCGGAACGCGCGGTGGCCTCGGCAGTCGGCGTCCTCGGCCCCGACGCCGTGGCCGACTGCCTGCCGATGCTCCAGCCCATCGCACTGACGCGCTCCACGCGCGCGACGCTGCGCAGACTGGCCCGGGAGCGGGCCCAGCGCGAGCGCGAGGCCGTCCTGGAGGCGTCCCAGCAGGCCAAGCAGGCCCGTCTGGAGGACGCGCCGGAGGAAGCCAGGCCCGTCCTCGAGAAGCCCGACAAGAAGACCGTCAAGGCGGAGGCCCGGGCGGAGAAGCGGGCCATCGACGAGGCCATCGAAGAGGCGCGCGAGGAGGATCTGCTGACGCAGATCCGCCACCAGGTGCTGCTGATCAGGCCGCAGGCGCCGGTCGAGCCGGCCCGTCTGGAGCGGGTGAAGCCGCGCACGCTGATCAGCTTCATCGCGGGTGCCATCGGCGCGTACTTCCTGCTGACGCAGCTCACCCACATCGAGTTCGGGCCCCTCGTCGCCAACGCCGAGTGGGGCTGGGTCGCCGCGGCCGTGCTGTTCTCGGCGTGCAGCTACTTCGCCGCCGCCATGTCGCTGCTGGGCTTCGTGCCCGAGCGGGTGGGGTTCATGCGGACGGTCGCGGCCCAGGTCGCCGGTTCCTTCGTGAAGATCGTCGCACCCGCTGCGGTCGGCGGTGTGGCGCTCAACACACGCTTCCTGCAACGCCAGGGCGTGCGGCCGGGGCTCGCGGTGGCGAGCGTCGGCGCCTCGCAGTTGTTCGGGCTCGGCTGCCACATCCTGATGCTGCTGTCCTTCGGCTACCTGACCGGTACCGAGAAGACGCCGTCGCTGTCGCCGTCGAGGACCGTCATCGCCGGTCTGCTGACGGTGGCCGTGCTGGTGCTCGTGGTCACCTCGGTGCCGTTCCTCAGGAAGTTCGTCGTCACGCGCGTGAGGTCGCTGTTCGCGGGTGTCGTGCCGCGCATGCTGGACGTGCTCCAGCGGCCGCAGAAGCTGATCACCGGCATCGGCGGCATGCTGCTGCTGACGGCCTGCTTCGTGATGTGCCTGGACGCGTCCATCCGCGCCTTCGGCAACGAGGGCACCTCGCTCAGCATCGCCAGCGTGGCCGTCGTCTTCCTCGCCGGCAACGCGCTCGGTTCGGCGGCCCCGACACCGGGTGGTGTGGGCGCCGTGGAGGCCACCCTGACGGTCGGTCTGATCGCCGTGGGGCTCCCCAAGGAGGTCGCCGCGCCGGCCGTTCTGCTGTTCCGGCTGCTGACCCTGTGGTTGCCCGTGCTGCCGGGCTGGCTGGCCTTCAACCAGTTGTCACGCAAGGGCGCCCTGTAGTCCGTCCCGCCCCGGCCGGAGCAGGTACCTCTTACGCCTCGTGCTCCGCGCGTCCCCACGCGCGCGAGCGCAGGATGGGGTCATGCCGAACCCCCCTCGCCTGCGCGTCGCCGCCGTGACCGCCACCGCCCTTCTGCTCGCCTCGGCGCTGGCGGGGTGCGGCGACGATTCCGAGCCCGAGGACCTGTCGGCCCAGAAGCTGGACTGGAAGGACTGCCCCGCCCCCTCAAGGGCCGAGGGCGGCGGTGACGCCCCCTCGCCACTGCCGGGCGGCGAGGAATGGCAGTGCGCCACCCTCAAGGCCCCGCTCGACTGGGCCGAGCCCAAGGGCGACACCATCGGCCTCGCGCTGATCCGGGCCAGGGCCAGTGGCGCCGAGGACAAGCGGATCGGCTCGCTGGTCTTCAACTTCGGCGGTCCCGGCGGTTCGGGCGTGACCACGCTGCCCGCCTTCGGCTCCGACTACACGAAACTGCGCACCCGCTATGACCTGGTGAGCTTCGACCCCCGCGGGGTCGGCCGCAGTGCCCCGGTGGAGTGCCTGAACGACCTCCAGCTCGACGTGTACTTCGAGCAGGACGCCACCCCGGACGACGCGGCCGAACGCACCGCGCTGCTGGACAACACCAAGGAGTTCAACGCGGCCTGCGAGGAGAACTCCGAGAAGATGCTGCCGCACGTGCGCACCACGGACGCCGCCCGCGACATGGACCTGATGCGTCAGGTCCTCGGCGACGACAAGCTGTACTACTTCGGCATCTCGTACGGCACCGAACTCGGCGGCGTCTACGCCCACCTGTTCCCGAAGCGCGTAGGGCGCGCGGTGTTCGACGCGGTCGTCGACCCTACGCAGAGCAGCGAGCAGGGTTCGCTCGGACAGGCCAAGGGCTTCCAGCTCGCGCTCGACAACTTCGCCGAGGACTGCACCTCGCAGCCCACGGACTGCCCCGTCGGCGACACCGCGCAGGACGTCCAGAAGCGCATCGCGAAACTCCTGGCCGACCTCGACCGGAACCCGATCCCCGGCATCGGGCAGCGGCCGCTGACCCAGACCGCCGCGACCAACGGCATCGCGCAGGCCCTGTACTCGAAGGACTTCTGGGAGTACCTGACCGAGGGCCTTGAACAGGCGTACGACGGTGACGGCAGGGTGCTGATGCTGCTGTCCGACTCGATGAACGGGCGCAGCGAGAGCGGTGAGTACAGCAACATCGCCGCGGCCAACATCTCCGTCAACTGCGCCGACGACAAGCCCCGTTACACCGCCGCCCAGGTCGAGCGGCGACTGCCCGAGTTCCGTGCCGCCTCTCCGCTGTTCGGTGACTTCATGGCCTGGTCGATGGTGACCTGCACCGACTGGGCCGTGGCGGGGGCCGCCGACCATCCCGACGTGAGCGCCCCCGGCTCGGCGCCGATCCTGGTCGTGGGCAACACCGGGGACCCGGCGACGCCGTACGAGGGCGCCCGGAGGATGGCGGAGGCGCTCGGCGCGGGCGTCGGCATCGAGATGACGTACAAGGGGCAGGGACACGGGGCGTACGAGAGCAAGAACGCCTGCGTCCAGGACGCGGTGAACGGCTATCTCCTCACCGGGAGGGTACCGGCGGCCGGGACGGTCTGCTCGTAGCGCACAGCCGACCCGGACTCCTGCGAAAGTTGCAGGTCAGAGGGTTATCCACAGGGTCGGACGGGGGATTCGTGATCGGCCTACCATGGCCGGACCGACGTTCGTGGACCGACGCGGACGGCTTGGGAGGGGGACGGGAATGGGGCGTTTCGTACGGTGGGCGGCTGTGGCCGCCGCGGGCGCGCTGCTGGCGGCCGGCTGCGGCGGCGGTTCGGCCGACGGCGGTGGGGACGAGGAGCGGTCGGGCGGCGCGCGGCCGACGACGACCGGCGCGAAGGCGCTGCCCGCCGCCCTGACCTCGCAGAGACTCGACTGGGACGGATGCAGGGCCACCGCGAACGCCTCCGCGCCCGGCAGGGACTGGCAGTGCGCGACGTTGAAGGCGCCGCTGGACTGGTCGAAGCCCGGCGGCGAGACGACCGACCTCGCGCTGATCCGCTCCCGGGCCCGCGGCGGCGACCGAATCGGCTCGCTCCTGTTCAACTTCGGGGGCCCGGGGGCGTCGGGCGTAGCCGGAATGCCCGGGTACGCCGCCACCGTGTCGCTGCTGCGCGAGCGGTACGACCTGGTGAGCTGGGACCCGCGCGGGGTCGGTGCCAGTGAGGGCGTCCGGTGCCGCAGCGACAAGGAGACGCAGGCGGCCGAGGCGGTGGACGCCACGCCGGACACCCCGGCCGAGGAACGGGCGTACCTGCGGGACGCCGCCGACTTCGCGAGGGGCTGTGAGAAGGACGCGGGCGAACTGCTGGCCCACGTCTCGACCACCGACACCGCGCGGGACATGGACCTGATGCGTCAGGTCCTCGGCGACGACGAACTGCACTACTTCGGCATCTCGTACGGCACCGAACTCGGCGGCGTCTACGCCCACCTGTTCCCGGAGCACGTGGGGCGGCTGGTGCTCGACGCGGTCGTCGACCCCGGCGCGGACATGGTGGACCACCGCAAGAACCAGGCCCGGGGCTTCCAGCGCGCCCTCGACAACTACCTCGCGTCCACCGGCCAGGACCCCGAGCGGGGCACCCGCAGGATCGCCGACCTGCTGGACCGCATCGACACGCATCCGCTGGAGACCTACTCCGGCCGGAAGCTGACTCAGGTGCTCGCCTTCACCGGCATCGTCCTGCCCCTGTACCGGGAGGACAGCTGGCCCTCCCTGACCAGCGCTCTCGACACGGCCGAGCGGGGGGACGGCTCCGAACTGCTCGCGCTCGCCGACGGCTACAACGAACGTGACTCCTCGGGGCACTACGGCCTGCTTCCGCAGGCGCAACGGGTCATATCGTGCTTGGACGACAAGCAGCGGCCCACCCTCGCGGAGGCGAAGCGACTGCTGCCGGAGTTCGAGCGGATCTCTCCCGTGTTCGGCCCGTTCCTCGGCTGGGACGCGGCCGGCTGGTGCCACGACTGGCCGGTGCCCGGGCAGTACGAGACCCCGGAGGTGAGCGCGCCCGGTGCGGCACCGGTTCTGGTGATCGGCAACACGGGCGATCCGGCCACGCCCTACGAGGGGGCCCGCAGGATGGCCGACGAGCTGGGCAAGGGGGTCGGCGTGGAGCTCACCTGGAAGGGCGAGGGACACGGGGCGTACGGGAACGGGAGCGACTGCGTGGACGCCACGGTGGACGCGTACCTGCTGAAGGGCACGGTGCCGAAGGACGGCAAGGTCTGCGCCCGGTAAGGGAAAGGGACCCGGCACGCGTGGTGCCGAGCCCCTCCCGTCCAGGTGTGGGCCTAGTAGACCGGCTTCTCGGGCTCGATCTGGTTGACCCAGCCGATCACACCGCCGCCGACGTGCACGGCGTCGGCGAAGCCCGCGGACTTCAGGACCGCGAGGACTTCCGCACTGCGGACACCCGTCTTGCAGTGCAGGACGATCTTCTTGTCCTGCGGCAGGCTCTCCAGGGCGGTGCCCATGAGGAACTCGTTCTTGGGGATCAGCTTGGCGCCCGGGATGGAGACGATCTCGTACTCGTTGATCTCCCGGACGTCGATGATCTCGATGTTCTCGCCGTCGTCGATCCACTCCTTGAGCTGCTTGGGAGTGATCGTCGAGCCGGCGGCTGCCTCCTGGGCCTCCTCGGAGACGACGCCGCAGAAGGCCTCGTAGTCGATGAGCTCGGTGACGGTCGGGTTCTCGCCGCAGACCGCGCAGTTGGGGTCCTTGCGGACCTTGACCTGGCGGTACTGCATCTCCAGGGCGTCGTAGATCATCAGGCGGCCGACGAGGGGCTCGCCGGTGCCGGTGAGGACCTTGATGGCCTCGGTGACCTGGATGGAGCCGATAGACGCACACAGCACGCCCAGGACGCCGCCCTCGGCGCAGGAGGGGACCATGCCCGGCGGCGGGGGCTCCGGGTAGAGGCAGCGGTAGCAGGGACCGTGCTCGGACCAGAAGACGGAGGCCTGGCCGTCGAAGCGGTAGATCGAGCCCCAGACGTACGGCTTGTTCAGCAGCACGCACGCGTCGTTGACCAGGTAGCGGGTCGCGAAGTTGTCGGTGCCGTCGACGATCAGGTCGTACTGGCTGAAGATGTCCATCACGTTGTCGGCCTCGAGCCGCTCCTCGTGAAGGATCACGTTCACGTACGGGTTGATGCCGAGGACGGAGTCGCGCGCGGACTCGGCCTTGGAGCGGCCGATGTCGGCCTGGCTGTGGATGATCTGGCGCTGCAGGTTCGACTCGTCGACCTCGTCGAACTCCACGATGCCGAGCGTGCCGACGCCCGCCGCGGCCAGGTACATCAGCGCCGGCGAGCCCAGGCCGCCGGCGCCCACACAGAGCACCTTGGCGTTCTTCAGCCGCTTCTGCCCGTCCATCCCGACGTCGGGGATGATCAGGTGGCGGGAGTACCTGCGGACCTCGTCTACGGTGAGCTCGGCAGCGGGCTCGACCAGGGGTGGCAGCGACACGGGGACTCCGTTGGTCGGTCAATCACTACGGTTGTTCTCCCCGTAACACTGCCATGGCCTTTTTCATTCCGAGACACCCGTTCCAATCCGCGAGACGATTTCGTCCCAGTAGCCGGGCATGGTCTCCCAGGGGTCGACTCTGCCGCCGCGGTCCGTGCGGTCGGTGAACCAGATCGTGGCGGCGCCCTGCCAGCGGGCTATCCGCAGGGCTTCCTCCAGATGCGGACCGGGCACCCCGTGGACGAGGTGGCAGAAGCGGTCGGCCGGGTAGTCGGCGGTCCACTCCGCCACCTGCGACCAGCGGTAGTCGCTCCAGGAGCCCGAGAAGGTGACCAACTGGTCGGCGGTCTCGGCGTAACCGGGGTGGGGATGGGTGCCGTGGCCAAGAACGATGTGGGCATCGTCACGGACCGCGCGGAGCGTGCTGACGGTGCGGCGGACCTCGGGGAGCGCGGCGCGGTCGGTCGGGCAGCGGCCCAGGAGGAAGCCGTCGACCTGGTACCAGTCGAGGTAGCGCTGGGCTCCGGAGACCGTCTCGCCGTGGGTGCGCGTCCCGTGGAGGGTGTCCAGGCGGCCGAGGACGCGGACGCCCGCGTTGCGCAGCCGGCCGGCGGCTTCGAGGCAGTGCGGGTCGGGGCGGGTGCCGGGGCCGTCGGCGACGTCGAGGACGGCCCAGTGCAGAGGGGTGCCGGGG
>NZ_LJBR01000333.1 GCF_001282115.1 Streptomyces sp. NRRL B-24085
CCCCCGAACCCGCCCCCACCGCCGACCAGGCCACCGAGGACGCCATGAGCAACGCGACGACCGTCAGCCCCGCCCACTCCGCGAGCACCGCAAGCACGCTCATCACCAACATCGCCGCTCTGGTCACCAACGACCCCTCCCTGGGTGACGGAACCCCCCTCGGACTGATCCGGGACGCGGCCGTCGCCATCGAGGGCGACCGCGTCGTGTGGACCGGTGATCAAAGCAAAGCACCCGCCACTGACAATCGGGTCGACGCGGAAGGCAGGGCGGTCCTGCCCGGCTTCGTCGACTCCCACAGCCACCTCGTCTTCGCGGGCGACCGCACCGAGGAGTTCAACGCCCGCATGTCAGGGCGGGCCTACAGCGCGGGCGGCATCCGTACGACGGTCGCCGCGACCCGGGCGGCGAGCGACGCGGAACTCGAACGCAACCTCACCCGCTACCTCGCCGAGGCCCTGCGCCAGGGCACGACCACCTTCGAGACCAAGTCGGGCTACGGCCTGACCGTCGCGGACGAGGCGAGGGCCCTGCGCATCGCCGCCGCCCACACCGACGAGGTCACCTACCTCGGCGCCCACATCGTCTCGCCGGACCACACCGAAGACCCGGCCGCCTACGTGGAGCTGGTCACCGGCGAGATGCTCGACGCCTGTGCCCCGTACGCCCGCTGGATCGACGTCTTCTGCGAGAAGGGCGCCTTCGACGGCGACCAGGCCCGCGCGATCCTCACCGCGGGCAAGGCGAAGGGCCTGCACCCCCGGGTCCACGCCAACCAGCTCTCCCACGGCCCCGGAGTGCGGCTCGCGGTCGAACTGGACGCGGCGAGCGCCGACCACTGCACCCACCTCACCGCCGAGGACGTCGACGCCCTGGCGAACAGCCGTACCGTCGCCACGCTCCTGCCCGGCGCGGAGTTCTCCACGCGCGCCGAGTGGCCGGACGCCCGCCGCCTCCTGGACGCCGGCGTCACCGTCGCCCTGTCCACGGACTGCAACCCGGGCTCCTCCTTCACCTCCTCCGTCCCCTTCTGCGTCGCCCTCGCGGTGCGCGACATGGGGATGACCCCGGACGAGGCGGTCTGGTCGGCCACGGCGGGCGGAGCGGCCGCCCTCCGCCGCGAGGACGTCGGCCGCCTCACTCCGGGCGCCCGCGCCGACCTGGTCCTCCTGGACGCCCCGAGCCATGTGCACCTGGCCTACCGGCCGGGGGTGCCGCTGGTCAGCGCGGTGTGGCGGGCCGGGGTACGGGCAGTCTGACGGCGCACGCCGGAGCGGCCGGGGACGTTACGCCGGACCCGCCCGCCACCGCTGCGCCGCACCCCCGGTCAGCGGCTCCAGCGACACCCGGCCCCCGTCGCCCGGCGTCACCCCCGTGGCGATGGCGATCGCCGGGCGGATCACCCCGTCGGGGTCCACCGTGAAGCGGAGGTTGTCGCCGTTGCGCCCCTCGACCGAGTCGCAGGACCAGATGCCGAGGCCCTTGTCGACGTCGCCGCGGCTGTCCAGGCAGAAGTCGGGGTCGGCGTAGGACTGGAGGACGCCGCGGCCGGAATCGACGCGCCAGCGCTGGGATCCCGCTGCGGCGCAGGGTGCCGCGACGACGTCCGTCCCGTCGGAGAACGCGCCGGCGACGTCCAGGCAGCGTCCGGTGGAGACGTTGACCACCTGGGCGTAGGCGCCGCCCGGCGCGCGGAAGGGGGGTGGGCTCGCCCTGCGCGGAGGCGCCGACGTCCGTGTCGCCGAAGGGGAGGCCGAAGGGGAGGCGGAGGAGGACGGCGCCTTGCCGGTGGGGGAGGGCGAGACCGTCGTCGTGACCGTCACCCGCGGCGGGCTCGGCAGCGCCCCGGCCGCTCCCGCCGTGGCCGAGGCCGTGGCCGACGCGCCCGCCGGAGGGCCGCTCTCCTGTGACACCAGGAACAGCAGCAGCGGCACCACGGCCACCCCCAGCGCCGCCGAGGCCAGGACGAGCCGCCGCGGTCGCGGCCAGGTGCCGGACGGCGACCGGGATTCCGCCCGCGGCCGCGCCTCGGGCCCGGGCGCGCTGCGCGCCGCGTACGCCGTCCCGCCCCACGGCAGCAGCCCCTCGGCCAGCGTCGTGCGCGGAGCGTCCCGCACCGCGCACAGTTCCTCGTGGGCCGCCGTGCAGTGCGGGCAGTGGGCCATGTGGGCGTGCAGGTCGGCGCTCGGACGGGGGTTGTCCGGCCGTACGGACTCCTCGATGAGGCGGCCGAAGCCCGCGCACCGGGGGTCGTCCGAGGCGGCGAGGCGGAACCTCAGGCACGTCCGGGCCAAGGTGTGCAGGGCCCCTTCCGTGCCGTGGACCACGTCCTCGCGGGTGAGGCCCAGGTGGTCGGCGGTGCGGGGCTCCGGCTCGCCCTCCACCACGCGGTACCAGACCAGGCCCTGGGTGCGGGCCGGCAGGGACTCGAAGGCGGTGAGCATGGGCGGCACCGGGCCCCCGGGCCCCGCCGTGTTCAGGAGCAGCAGGACCGTGGGGTCCAGGCCGGCCGCCCGCTGGTCCCCGGCCCACCGCGCCGCCGAGCGGGCCGTCAGCAGCAGGAGCCGGTGGCGCCACGGGACGCCGGGGTCGACCCCGCGAGCCGTCTCCCGGGCGGCGAGGGTGAAGGTCTGCGCGGCCAGTTGCCGGGCGGCGCTCTCCCCGGCCGTGCACAGGCGGGCGTAGGCCAGCACCGAGGGCTGGTGGCGGGCGCGGAGCTCCAGCAGGGCCGCGTACGCCGTGGCCGTGTCGGAGCGCAGCAGCTCCGTGAGCCGGGCGTCGGACGCCCCGTCGGGGCGAGTCATGCGCACCCTCCTCCTGACGTACCGGCCAGTCTGTGAGCGACCATAGTGAGGGAAGGGGACCGTGGGGGAAAGGGTTTCTCCGAGTAACCGTGCGCCGCCCCGGACGCACGGTGCCCGGTGTCCCACCGGACACCGGGCACACGCGCAGGTCAGTGATGCCGACCGTCACTCCTCGACGGTCAGGCCCTTCCGAAGTCGTACCAGCGTCCGCGACAGCAGCCGCGAGACGTGCATCTGGGAGATGCCGAGTTCCTCACCGATCTCCGACTGGGTCATGCCCGCGACGAAGCGCAGCGAGAGGATCTGGCGGTCCCGGGAGGGCAGCTCGGCGATCAGCGGCTTCAGGGACTCGACGTACTCGATGCCCTCGAGCCCGTGGTCCTCGTAGCCGATCCGGTCGGCCAGCGCGCCCTCGGAGTCGTCCTCCTCGGGCTGGGCGTCCAGAGAGGCGGCCGTGTACGCGTTGGACGCCGCCATGCCCTCGACGACCTCCTCCTTCGACAGCCCGAGGCGTTCGGCGAGCTCGCCCACGGTGGGGGCGCGGTCGAGCTTCTGGGCCAGTTCGTCACCGGCCTTGGCCAGGTCGAGCCGGAGCTCCTGGAGGCGGCGCGGCACCCGCACCGACCAGGACGTGTCGCGGAAGAAGCGCTTGATCTCGCCCACGATGGTTGGCATCGCGAAGGTGGGGAACTCCACACCACGGCTGAGTTCGAAGCGGTCGATCGCCTTGATCAGGCCGATGGTGCCGACCTGGATGATGTCCTCCATCGGCTCACTGCGGGAGCGGAAGCGGGAGGCGGCGAACTTGACCAGGGCGAGGTTCAGTTCGACGAGCGTGTTGCGGACGTACGAGTACTCGTGCGTGCCCTCCTCCAGCGACTCCAGCCGTGCGAAGAGGGTTTTCGAGAGGGCGCGCGCGTCGACGGCCCCCACCTCTTCGAAGGGCGGGATCTCCGGAAGCCCGGCGAGCACATCGCCTTCGCTGTCCTGCTCGATGGGATCCAGATGTTCCGGGGGGGATGTCGACGTCGCCTGATGGGTATGCGAGGCGTCGAGCCGGGGTGACATGATGTCCTCCATCGTTCTCGGCATAAGGCTGCCGAAGCCAGTTCGTGCACTGCGGTGTGCGGCGCCTCCAAAGCCGGCCGTGTCGAGTTCGTGTCTCTACTAGCCCTACCCGGTTTCCCGACACGACCGCAAGTGTGTTCTGTGCGGTTATGTCTGTTTGTGGGTGATTGTTCGGGTGTCGGAGGGTGTGGAGAAGGCGTAGTGTTCGAGGGCGTCATCAGCAGCCACGACGTCGGGAGAGAGAGACGGCATGGACCGCGGGACGGTCGGCAGCGCACAGTCTGGCCGGCTTCTGGTTGAGGTGCGGCAAGAGGGCTCCAGTGCCGTCGTGACTCCAGCAGGTGAGTTGGATCACCACACGGCCGATTTGTTGCGTGAGCCACTCGAGGAGTGCCTCGCCAAGGGGAAGAGCCGGCTTGTCGTCGACTGCACACGGCTGGAGTTCTGTGACTCCACCGGACTGAATGTGCTGCTGGGGGCACGGCTGAAGGCCGAGGCGGCGGGGGGTGGCGTACATCTCGCGGGGATGCTGCCCGTCGTGGCGCGCGTCTTCGAGATCACGGGGGCCGACGCGGTCTTCAGCGTGCACGACACGCTGGAGGAGGCGCTGGCCGGCGAGTCCGACGGCTGAGGCGGCGGTGCGGGTGGCGGCCCCGGCGGCCCCGTTCGTGTGCCGTTCGTCTCCTCCGACCGGTCTCCATCGGGTGTCACACCCCTCGTGGTGGACATACGTCCCGAATGGAGGGGTGTTCTCCCGGTCCGCTCGGGCAGGAGACATCCGTACTGACTGTTCGGTGAGCGACCATGCAGTGACGTTTTGAATCGTGAACCGGTGAATCGGTGAGGTGAAGCGCTGATGAGCACCACCCGGCCCTACTCGCCGGGCGACCGTGACCCGGAGCCCGGCGTGGAGCCTGGCGGCGATGCCGAGCTGCCGACGGGACGGCAGGTCCGTCGGCTGAGCTTCGAGGGGGAGAGCGGGGTCGTCCCGCTCGCGCGCGACTTCACCCGGCAGGCGTTGCAGGCGTGGGGGTGGCTGCCGGCGGCGTCCGCGGACCGGCGCGCCGTGACCGAGGACGTGCTGCTGGTCGTCTCCGAGCTGGTGACGAACGCCTGTCTCCACGCGGAGGGCCCGGACCAGTTGGGGATCTCCTGTGACAACAAGGTGATCCGCGTCGAGGTCTCCGACCGGGGGAACGGCCAGCCGACGCCGCGCACCCCGCACCAGGCGGGCCGTCCCGGCGGACACGGCATGTTCATCGTGCAGCGGCTCTCCCTGGACTGGGGTGTCGTCAGAGCCCCCGGAGTGGCCGGCAAGACCGTGTGGGCGGAGCTCGGCGCACCCGCCTAGCCCCCGCCCGTCCGGCGCCCCTCCCGCGGGTCTCCCGTGGCCTTCCGGGCTGCCCCCACACTTCCGACGCTTACTTTCTCTTCCTTCCTCCGGTGCCCCGGCGTACCTTGACGGCCGATCTGATGTGCCGTCAGGAACGAGTAAGGGGAGCGGAACCGTGTCGTACCCGAAACGAACCGCCGCGCTCGCGTCCGTCGCGGCCCTGGCCGGCTCGGCGGTGCTGATGGCCGCCCCCGCTGCCCGCGCCGAGGTCGTGAACGTCAACTACCAGTGCAAGACGCCCATCGGTGACAAGAGCGCCGTCTCGCCCATCGACATCAAGGGCGTCAGGAGCGGCAGCGGCTACCGGATCACCATGTCCTGGCAGAAGGGCGTCTCCTCCAGCCCGGTCGACCTCGGCAAGGGCGCGATGAACCCGAGCGCCACCATCAGGCTGGGCGGCGCGGACAGCGGGACGATGAGCGTGACCGGCCCCGCCAACCAGGCCGTCGTCCCCGCCAACACCCCCATCAAGATCAACGACCTGACCGGCACGTACACCCCGAAGAAGTCCGGCAAGGTCACCTTCACGGCGGGCGTGCTCACCATCAAGGCGCTCGGTACGACGACCACCTGCACGCCGACCAACAGCCCCGGTGCCTCGCTGACCCTGGAGGTCACCGCCGCGTCGGGTTCCTCCGGCGGCACCCAGGGCGGCAGCGACGACGACAGCGGTTCCGCCGCGGCCCTCCCGCAGACCGGCCCCGAGGACTCGGCGATCGCCCTCGGCACGCTCGGCGGCACGGTCCTGCTCGCGGGCGCGGCCGGCACGCTCTGGCTCACCCGGCGCAACCAGGCGGCCCGAGCCCGCCGCTGAGCGGCCCGGCCCGCTCTCGTACGACCGCTGGAGCCGCCCATGCCGTCCGTGCCGCCCCCCACGCGTGACCTGTCCCCGCCGGTCGGGCCGGGTCGGCCGATCCCACCGGTCGCACGGCCTCCGGTACGGCGTCCACGGTGTCGTACGGCCGGACCCGCGCCCCAATCCCCGTGTACGGAAGTCGAGTTGACGGGAGCGACGACGTGAGCCCGAGCGGCAGGGTGCGGTGGGCGGTGCTGATGGCGGTGTGCGCGCTGCTGCTCACAGCGACGACGGGGACGGCGGCCGCGGCGGACGGACCGAGCGTGAAGCTGTCCGAGTCCCAGGCGGGTACCGGCGGTTCGATCACCGTGAGCGGCAGCGGCTGGCGGGCGCGGGCACTGCTGATGATCCTGGTCTGCGGACAGGCGGTGCCCTCGCGCGGGGTGCCGGGCGGTACCAACTCCTGTGCCAACGCGGACGGCCGGGCCGTCACCACGGACGGGAAGGGGCACTTCAGCAAGAAGCTGCCCGTCGCCGAACCCCCGGTGCCCTGCCCCTGCGTGGTGCACGTGGCCACGGTGACCGGGGCGAAGGCCGAGGCCGACGCGATCTTCCAGGTGGCCGGGCACGCCGTGGAGCCGCTGCCCGCGCAGACGGACGGCGGGCGGCTGTCCGTCCTCTCCGACACCCGGCTCGACGGCTCCGGGTCTCTCCTGACCTGGTTCGGCGCACCCCCCGCCCGCACCCTCGTCTTCACCGTCGGCAACGTCGGCACCTCCGCCGTCAAGGACCCCGTCTTCCAGGTGGGCACCGCCCACGGCGTGTTCGCCCCGCAGTGGGACGAACAGCAGTGGCGCGGCACGATCCAGCCGGGCGGGAAGGCGCGGATCGAACTGCCCGTCGAACTCACCGGCGGCGCGCACGGCGAGTACACCGTCTCGCTGAAGTACGCCGGCAAGGTGCTGGCCGAGCAGCCCTGGGGCGTGGGCCGGCCCTGGGGCGTGACCTTGTTCTGGGTGCTGGTCTTCCTGGTCGTGCCGGCGGCGCTGTTCCGCATCGGCATGGCGGTCGTGGACCGGGTCCGGCCACGGCCCGCCGGAGGTGTCCGGCACCGCGGGCTGCGGCTGCCCGAACTCGCCCTGCGCCTGCCGGGGGTCAAGCCCTCCACGGCCGCGCACGCGGCCCCTCCCACGTCCACCCTGCCGTGGTTCACCCCGGACGCCGATCCGGGCGCGGCCGGTGGCCGGCTCTCCGCACCGCACGACGACAGCCCCACGAGTCACACGACTCCCACCAGAGAGGGTTCCACGTGAGCATGCGAAGGAGAGTCCCACCGGCCGGCGGGCCGAGAAGAGCGGGCGCGGCCGGTGCGGCGCTGGTGCTGGCCGGGGCGGGCGTGGTGCTCGGTCTCGCCGCCGGGCCCGCCCAGGCCGCGGAGGTGTCGTTCGCGACCCGGTGCGTGCCGCCCGCGGGCGTCGGGCTCGACCCCGTCGACGGCACCACCAAGGTGCAGATCACCGCACCGGCCACCGCGAAGGTCGGCGACGAGATCGAGGTGGTGTGGAAGTTCACCCAGGCCGCGTCCAAGAACCCGGACATCATCGATCTGCCGGCGAACTCGGTCCAGCCGACCGGCACCCTGAAGGCGGCCGGCGCGCAGAGCGCCGACATCGCGATGACCGGCCCGCGCGAGAACCCGGCGATTCCCAAGGGCGGCGCCATGGTGCTGTCCGACATGAAGGGCAAGCTGAAGCTGACAGCGGCTGGCCGGCTCACGCTGACGCCGGGCCCGTACACGGTGAACGCGATGGGCACGAACACGGTGTGCACGCCGACGGAGACCGTGCCGACGGCGGGCACGATCGACGTGGCCGCGGGGGACGGGACCTCCACACCGACACCGGATCCGACGGACACCGCCACCCCGACCCCGACCCCGACCTCGACGCCGACCGACACGGCCACGGCGACTCCTAGCGCCACCTCCTCCGACGACGGCGGCGGCCAGACAGACTTCACCGGCAAGGCCGTCGACATCCCCTACACCTGCCAGTCGCCGCTCGGCGAGAAGAAGGCCACCTCGTCGATCCAGATCAACGCCAAGAAGGACGGCGGCAGTTACGGCGTCACCGTGCAGTTCAAGAACTCCCCGATGGACAGCCCCGCCGACATCCCCGCGAACTCGGTCAAGCCCTCCATGGACGTGCTCCTGGGCGGCGCCGACACGGGCTCGGTCCACGTCGAGGGCCCCACCAACGCCGAGGCCATCAAGTCGGGCGACCCCATAGAGATCCCCGACATGACGGGCACGTACAAGCCGGGCGCGACCGGTGAGTCGACGCTGTCGCCGGGGGTCCTGACGATCGAGGCGCTGGGCACCACGACCACCTGCAAGCCGGACAGCACGGCGGTCTCCCTCACCCTGACCACGGAGGAGCAGGAGGGCGGCGCCTCGGGCGGTTCCTCCGGCTCCGGCGGGACGGGCGGGACGAGCGGCTCGGGCGGTACGTCGACCGGGGGCGGCCTGGCGGCGACGGGCGCGGACGACCACGCGGCGCTGAAGGCACTGGGTCTGGTGGCGGGGACAGCGGTGCTGCTGGGCGCCGCGGTCTTCACGTTCATGCCCGGCCGCAGGAGGCTCTGAGAGCGCGGGGACCGCTACGGCAGGGAAACGGACGGGGCGCCGGGATCCACCAGGATCCCGGCGCCCCGCGGTCGCAGCGCTCGGTGCTCGTCGGGTCAGCGCACGCTGCCCATGAGCTCCTTGACCCGGTTGCGGTACATCCACACCGCGACACCGGCGAGAACGGCGAGCGTCGCCTCCAGGGCCACGATCCCGGTCCTGTTGAGGTCGACCCCGGCGATGGAGAGCAGCCCGGTCGTCGCGTCACCCGCGGTGACCGCGAGGAACCACACGCCCATCATCTGCGAGGCGTACTTCGCGGGGGCCATCTTCGTGGTCACCGACAGGCCCACCGGCGACAGCAGCAGCTCACCCACGGTCTGCACGAAGTAGATCGCGACTAGCCACATCGCGGCGGCCTTGTGGCCGCCGTCCGCGATGGACAGCGGCGCGAGGAACAGGAAGAAGGACGCACCGACGAGCACCAGACCGGAGGCGAACTTCACGGCCGTGCTCGGCTCCTTGCCGCGCCGGTTCAGCGCCAGCCAGAACCAGGCGAAGACCGGGGCCAGGGCCATGATGAGGACGGGGTTGACCGACTGGTACCAGGAAACCGGGAACGTCCAGCCGAGGACGCTGTTCTCGGCGGAGGAGTCCGCGAAGATCGACAGGGTCGAGCCGCCCTGGTCGTAGATCATCCAGAACACGGCCGCGGCGACGAAGAACCAGATGTAGGCGGACATCGACTTCTGCTCGGTGCGGTCCAGGTCCTTGTCGCGCTTGATGTTGACCAGGACCATCACCGGGATGATCACGCCGAGCAGGGTCAGCGGGACCAGGATCCAGTTCAGCGTGTAGTGGCCGGAGAAGCCGACGATCGCGTAGAAGACGACGGCGATGCCGGCCCAGATCGCGGCCTTGCGCAGGGTGGAGGACTTCTCCGCGTCGGACAGCGGCGTCGGGACGACGCTGGAGCGGTCGGCCAGGTGGCGGCTGCCGATCAGGAACTGCGCGAGGCCCACGGCCATGCCGAGGGCGGCGAGCGCGAAGCCCAGGTGCCAGTTGACGTTCTCGCCGATGGTGCCGATGACCAGCGGGGCGGCGAAGGCGCCGAGGTTGATGCCCATGTAGAAGACCGTGAAGCCGCCGTCGCGGCGGGGGTCGTCCGGGCCCTCGTAGAGGTGGCCGACCATCGTGGAGATGTTGGCCTTCAGCAGACCGGAACCGATCGCGACCAGGCCGAGGCCGGCGTAGAAGGTGCCCGAGGAGGGCAGGGCCAGGGTGAGGTGACCGAGCATGATCACAGCGCCCGCCACGGCGACGGTCTTGCGGGGACCCCACACGCGGTCGCCGAACCAGCCGCCCGGCATCGCGAGCAGGTACACCAGCGACACGTACACGGAGTAGATCGCGGTCGCGGTCGCGGCGCTGAGGTGCAGGCCGCCCGGGGCGACGAGGTACAGCGGGAGCAGAGCCCTCATGCCGTAGTAGGAGAACCTCTCCCACATCTCGGTCATGAAGAGTGTGGCCAGTCCGCGGGGGTGGCCGAAGAAGGCTGTGTCGGAACCGGGGGTGCCCGGAGTCACCGAGTCCTTCGTCAGGCTGGACGCCATGGTCGTTCCTTGCTGGTGGGGATTACCGCACACAAAAGAGACCTTCAGCGACGGATACGCGCCAAAGGTCCCCACGATGCGACAGGCATTGAATTCACCATACGTCAGGCTACTGACGGAAATGGAAGGACTTGAGACCTGAATCACAGGTGGCTGTGGAACCGTACACCCGGTTTCTAAGGTCCCTACAGGATTGGCACCGCACAGTCACAGGTTCACACCGGATCCACGAAAGGTAAGAACCACTGGGCTGCGATCACACCCCAGCATCTGTGAAGAGCGGTCTACCATCAGCTCATGACCCGTGTACTGCTCGCCGAGGACGATGCGTCCATTTCGGAGCCGCTGGCCCGCGCCCTGCGCCGGGAAGGGTACGAGGTCGAGGTGCGCGAGGACGGACCCACCGCGCTCGACGCCGGAATGCAGGGCGGTATCGACCTGGTCGTCCTCGACCTGGGTCTGCCCGGCATGGACGGCCTCGAGGTGGCCCGCCGACTGCGCGCCGAGGGCCACGCCGTGCCGATCCTCATCCTGACCGCCCGCGCCGACGAGGTGGACACCGTCGTCGGTCTCGACGCGGGCGCCGACGACTACGTCACCAAGCCGTTCCGGCTCGCCGAGCTGCTCGCCCGGGTCCGGGCCCTGCTGCGGCGCGGGGCGGCCGAGCCGGCGCAGCCGCCGGCCACCCACGGGGTACGGATCGACGTCGAGTCGCACCGGGCGTGGATGGGCGACGAGGAACTCCAGCTCACGGCCAAGGAGTTCGACCTGCTGCGGGTCCTGGTGCGGGACGCCGGCCGCGTGGTCACCCGGGACCAGCTGATGCGCGAGGTCTGGGACACCACGTGGTGGTCGTCGACCAAGACGCTGGACATGCACATCTCCTGGCTCCGTAAGAAGCTCGGCGACGACGCGGCCAACCCGCGGTACATCGCGACGGTCCGGGGAGTGGGCTT
Organism: Streptomyces sp. NRRL B-24085; assembly: GCF_001282115.1. Taxonomy (GTDB): domain Bacteria; phylum Actinomycetota; class Actinomycetes; order Streptomycetales; family Streptomycetaceae; genus Streptomyces. The sequence continues at coordinate 11,254 of NZ_LJBR01000333.1, forward strand.
CCGCTTCGAGAAGAGCTGACCCGGGTCACCGTCCGGCAGGCAACAGGTAAGAGGACATGCGCCGTCGACTGATCCAGTCCACGCTCGCCGTGGTGCTCGTGGTGATCGCCGTCTTCGGCGTCTCCCTCGTCATCGTCGAGACCCGCACCATCAGCAACAGCGCCCAGGAGCGGGTCGACTCCGAGGCGATCCGGCTGGCCGGGATCGTGGACAGCCGGCTCTTCGCCGCGGAGGACGTGACCGCGGAGATCCTGCGCGACCAGGTCGCGCAGGAACGGTACGCCCTGATCCGGATCCCCGGTAAGGACCCGATCGAGGTCGGCACCCGGCCCTCCGGCGAGGTCATCAGCTCCACCGAGAAGGGCGAGGAGGGCGAGACGGTCACCGTGCAGGAGCCGCGCTCCTCGGTGACCCGCGAGGTCGGCCGTACGCTCCTGATCATCGGCCTGGTGGCGCTGCTCGCGGTGATCGCCGCGGTGCTCCTCGCGATCCGCCAGGCCAACAAGCTGGCCTCGCCGCTCACCGACCTCGCCGAGACCGCGGAACGCCTCGGCTCCGGCGACCCACGGCCACGGCACAAGCGCTACGGCGTCCCCGAGCTGGACCGGGTCGCCGACGTACTGGACTCCTCCGCCGAGCGGATCGCCCGCATGCTGACCGCGGAACGGCGCCTGGCCGCCGACGCCTCCCACCAGCTCCGTACGCCCCTGACCGCCCTGTCGATGCGGCTGGAGGAGATCACCCTCACCGACGACCCGGACACGGTGAAGGAGGAGGCGAACGTCGCGCTGACCCAGGTGGAGCGGCTGACGGACGTGGTCGAACGGCTGCTGACGAACTCCCGCGACCCCCGGGCCGGCAACGCGGTCACCTTCGACCTCGACGAGGTCATCCAGCAGCAGCTCGCGGAGTGGCGGCCCGCCTACCGCAGCGCGGGCCGGGCGATCGTGAGCTCCGGCAAGCGGCACCTCACGGCGGTCGGCACCCCGGGCGCGGTGGCCCAGGTCCTGGCCGCGCTGATCGAGAACTCCCTCATGCACGGCGGCGGCACGGTGGCGCTGCGCACCCGCGTCACCGGCAACCAGGCCGTCATCGAGGTCACCGACGAGGGCCCCGGCGTCCCCGCCGACCTCGGCGCCCGCATCTTCGAGCGCACGATCAGCGGCCGCAACTCCACGGGCATCGGCCTCGCGGTGGCCCGCGACCTCGCGGAGGCCGACGGCGGCCGCCTGGAGATGCTCCAGGCCCAGCCCCCGGTCTTCGGCCTGTTCCTCTCCCGCACCCCACTGAAGCCGACGGTCCCGGACGACGACGAACCGATGGTGCGGTGAGCTGCGCGAGCTGAGGCGGGGATGGGGCCGGCCGGGTTTTCGGCGGTCGGTGTCAGAGCATCCCCGTCGGCGCCGCCTTCGGTCCGGGGCGGGCTGTGGGGACTGAGGCGGGGTCGGACGGCGCCGGGCGGACTGTTCAGCGGTCGATGTCAGAGCATCCCTGGTGAGGGTCGCCTCCGGTCCTGCGCACCCCGCTGTAGTCGGCTGTGCCGGACGGTGAGCCGGGCTGATGGTGGGGCGGGCTGTTGGGGCT
>NZ_LJBR01000334.1 GCF_001282115.1 Streptomyces sp. NRRL B-24085
GTGCACGGCCACGCGGTGCCCCGCGGCGGCGAGTGCGGTGGCGACGGCGGCCCCGATGCCCCGGGAGCCACCGGTGACGAGCGAACAGCGTCGAGTCATGGATCGAGCCTTTTCGTGGAGGGACAGGGGGGGGATCAGGGGGCGCGGGTTCAGGCCGGGTCGCGGAAGGGCGAGCGCGAGGCGCCCGCCGGACACTCGTCGGCGGCCGGCGGGGGCGGGGCGGTGCCGCGCGGTGAGCCGGTGACGAGCACCAGGGCCCACAGGGACTCCAGTTGGGCGAGCACCTCCTTGCCGGTACGGCCCTCCCGCAGCGCCGCCTCGGCACCGGCCGTCAGGTAGACGGCCAGCAGCTCCAGTTCCTCGGGCCGGGGTCCGCAGCCGGGTCCCGGCGGTTCGGGGGCGAGAGCCACCAGATCGCGCAGGACGGCCCGCCAGACGGTGTGCCACCGGGAGGGGACGGCCCGCTCCTGGGTCAGCCGGGCCGCCGCGCGGACGGTGACCTCCTCGTCCAGCAGCCGGGCCACGACGAGGGTGAACTCCACGACCGGCAGGAGGGCGCCCATCGGTGTGAGCCGGGTCAGCGCCCCCCGGGTGATGACCTCGGCCTCCTGGCACACCGCGCTCGCCAGGTCCGCCTTGGCGCGGAAGTGGAAGGTGAGCGCGCCCATCGTCATCCCGCAGGCCCGGTGCACGGCGGACAGCGAGGTGCCGGCGTATCCGTGCCGGTCGAACTCGATGGCCGCCGCCGCGATCAGCGCCTGGCGGGTGCGCTCCGCTCTCACCTGCTTGACCATGGGCCTGACCTCGGTATTCATCACGGGAACTGACTCCACGGGCCGCCCGGGCAGCGGTGCCGCGCGCCAGGTGCCGGAGGAGGGGGCCCTTCGTGGGCCTCCCGTCCGCTCGCGCCGCTGTGGATGACGGGAGGCCGTCGGCCCCGGTCCTGCGAACGTACCGCCGGTTCATCGCGCGGACACCTCCCGTGCCCGGCTCCGCGACGACTTGGCCAAGTTGGACGCGACTTCCCCGGTTTCCACCCGGCTTCCGCACAACTGCGCCGGTCCGCGCGGTACTTCGGCAGGGGTGCGGGGCCGGTGCGGTGGCCGGGTCAGGCGTCCGCGAGGTGGGCCCGGTACCAGGGCGCGGCCCCGGCCAGCCGCTCCAGCGGTCCGGGGCCCGGCGCGCAGCCGGCGAGCCGCCAGATCTCCTCGCTCTCGTACCAGTGGTCGAGCGCCAGCAGGGCGAACTGCCGCTCGCTGATCCGGCCGGGCGCCTCCCGGAACCGCTCCAGGCACTGCGCCCAGGGCAACTCGGCGGTGACCGGTGGCAGTACGTCCAGTTCGGCGAGCCGCGCCATGAGGTCGCCGCTGCGCACCGGCACCGGGTGGCCGGCGTGGAAGGTGCCGGACGGCACGGCGTCGGGCGCGGTGGCCAGGGACGTGACCAGCCGTGCCAGGTCCTCGACGGCCACCAGGGAGAGCCGTCCGCGCCCGCCGTCCCAGCGGGCCGGGACCCGCCGGAGCAGTTCGCGGAGTCCGGGCACCACCCAGCGGTCCCCGGCGCCGAGGACGAGTCCGGGGCGCAGGACGACGGCGCCCGCCTCGCGCGCGATCCGCTCGGCGGCCAGCCGGGTACGGCTGGCCGCGGACACGGGTGCGGGCGTGACCCCGTCGACGGGGATGCCGCGGTGCGGGCCGGGTCCGTAGACCGCCGCCGTGGACAGGTGCACGATGCGCCGCACGCCCGCCCGCCGGGCCTCCTCGACGACCGCCCGGGTGCCGCCGACGTTGGTCCGCTCGCACTCCTGCTCCGTGCCGTCGACGCGGGCGGCGAGGTGGACGAGGACGTCCGCGCCGCTCGCCGCCCCCTCGACCGACGCGGGGTCCGCCAGGTCGGCGCGTCGCCACCGTACGCCCGGCTGCTCCCGGCGGTCGGCCGGAACGCCGCGGACGAGGGCGCGGACCTCCAGGTCACGGCCGTCCGCCCGGTCGCGCAGCAGCCGGTCGAGCACCGCCCCGCCGACGAAGCCCGTCGCGCCGGTCAGCACCACCCGCAGCGGTCTCATGAAGCGGTCTCCCCCGCTTCGTCCGCGTCCTGCGGCACCTCGGGGGCGCCGCCGTTCTCCGGGAACTCCAGCGTGGCGACGACCTCCGGCGGCGCGAGGGCCGGCAGCAGGCAGCGCAGCATGCTCTCTATGCGTTCGGGCAGGTCGCCACGGGCGCTGGAGAGCCGCGACATGATCTGCGTGCCGGTGTACGCGGCGACGATCACCTGGGCGAACGCGGACTCGTCGACCTCCGGCCGGAGCTGGCCCAGGTCACGGGCCTCGGCGAGGTGGATGCCGAACTGCTCGGCCCACCAGTCGTAGATCGAGTAGTTGAGCAGGTCCACCTCGCTCTGCTCGACGGCGAGCCGGACGCCGGCCCGGAACAGGACGTTGGAGCGCATCTCCACGGCCAGGTACTGGCAGACGTCGATGAGCTGTTGCAGGCCCTTCTTCCCGCTGGGCCACTTCAGCTCGGCCGCCTGCTCGACGATGACCGCCCGGGCCAGTTCCTCCTTCGACTTGAAGTGGAAGTACATGGCTCCGGTTGTGGTCCCGGCCTTCCGCAGGATCGCGTTGAGACCCGCTCCGTGGTAGCCGACCTGGTCGAACATCTCCGCGGCCGCGCTGATGAGTGCCGCCCGGGTGCGCTCCGCGCGCTCCTGCCGTTGTCGTGCCATCGGCAGACTCCTCGTACCTGTAGACAAACAAAAAGAACGACCTCTATTTTATTCACGTCGAAGCCTCCCTGTCACGGTCGGCGGCGTCGATTCACTTGCGCGTGCCCAACTCGGACGTCACCGCATCAGGGGGAACACCATGACCATCGATCTCGCTCAGCACGGCCTTGCGCATCGTTTTGAGATGGTTTCAGCCGATCACACCCACAAGACGAACCAGGACGAAGTGCTGCTGCGCGACTGGCGGCGGACCGGCCCCGACACCTTCACGGTGACGGCCGCCTGGCCCGCCGGGCACCGCTTCTACGTCAGCCGCCTGGGCCTGCACGACCCGCTCCTGCTCAGCGAGACGGTGCGCCAGACGCTGCCGCTGCTGTCCCACGGCGCCTACCAGGTGCCGTTCGGCCACCAGCTGCTGTGGAAGGACTTCGGCTGGACCCTCGACCCCGAGGCCGCGCGGGTGGACGGGGACGGGGGGCCGGCCGAGCTGGAGCTGTACATCACGTGCCACGAGGTGACGTACCGGCGCGACCGGGCCTCCGCGATATCCCTGGGCGTCGAGGTCGAGCGGGGCGGACGTCCGCTGGCCACCGCCCACTCCCGTTTCACCATCCAGGACCGCACGGTCTACAACCGGCTGCGCGGGTCGTACGCCGACGCCGCGGCGGCCACCGCGCGCGCCGTGCCGCTGCCGCCGCCGGCCGGTCTTTCGCCCTTCGGCCGGGACCGTTTCGAGGACGTGGTGCTCGCCGCGACCGACCGGCCCGACCACTGGCAGCTCAGGGTCGACACCACCCACCCCGTGCTCTTCGACCACGTCGTGGACCACGCCCCCGGCATGCTGCTCCTGGAGGCCGCCCGCCAGGCCGCGCTGGCCACCGCGCACCCCCGTCCGACGGCGGTCACCGGCATGGAGTCCGACTTCGTCCGGTACGCCGAGATGGACGCCCCCTGCTTCCTCCACGCCGAGCGCCTCGCGGACCCCGGCCGCGTCCGGGTCGGCGCCCGCCAGCACGACCGCGAGATCTTCTCCAGTGTCGTCACCCTCGCCCCGGCTTCCACCGCAACGGCCACCCCCGGCGACCTCGCCGCCTGACCCACCCCAACGAGGGGCCCAGCCGGGTGCGGAAGCGCACCCGGCGGCACGTCGGGGCCTGGAGGCCGACGGCGACAGGGCAGCCGAGGCGCCGCACACCGCGACGCGGTGACCGGCGGGCACAGGCCCGCCCTGGAGACCCACCCCTGATCGCGACACCGGGCCCGCCGCCCACCCGAACACGACCCCACAGTCGCGAGCGGACGGGGTGGGTGGTGCATCCGGTACGCGACGAACCCGGACAGGCACGGACCGGCCCCCTCGACACCGCCCCTCGTCGGCCCGACCGGAAAAGCGCCGCTTGGTCGCAGTACCCGGCCTGACCACCCACCCCGGTCCCGCCGGGTGTGGATCAGCGGCCAGCGCGGACGTCGCCCTCGTCATGGCCGGCCGGGCCGGGGGTCACTGTGCCGCGGGGTCGTTCGTCGCCGCGTCCCGGAGGGCTGCCAGGAGGTCTCGGAGGGCCGGTTGGTCGAGGGCGGTCTCCCGGGCCACCGCCGAGATCACGCGGACCGGTTCGGGGTTGCGGACCGGGCGGACGACGACCCCCGGGTGACGGCCGCGCAGGCCCAGTCGCGGCATCAGGCCCACGCCGAGGCCGGCCGCGACGAAGCCCTGCGCGGTGGCGTAGTCCTCGCTGCGGATGACGAAGTCGGGGCTGAAACCGGCCGCCGCGCAGGAGTCGATCACCGGTTCCAGGCAGGGGCCGGGCGGTTCACTGCCGACCCACTGCTCCCCGGCCAGCTCGTGCAGGTCGACGACCTCCCGGTCCGCCAGCGGATGCCCCAGGGGCAGGACGGCGGCGTACGGGTCGTCGAGCAGATGGACCAGGCGGAACCCGTCCCCCGCCCGGCCCCGCGCCTGCACGACGACGGCCAGGTCGGCCCGGCCCCGGGCCACCTCCTCGAACGGGTCCTCCGGGTCGGCCAGTTCGAGGTCGACCCGTACGCCCGGGTGTTCCGCGCGGAGCCGGGCGAGGGCCGGCGCCACCAGCGTGGAGCCCGCCGTGGCGAAGTAGCGGACCGACAGGGTGCCGATGCGTCCGGCGCGGAGGTCGGCGAGGGCGGTCTCCGCCTGGGCGACCGCCGAGCTGATCAGTGCCGCGTGCTCGGTGAGGAGCAGGCCGGCCGGGGTGGGCCGCACCCCCCGCCCCACCCGTTCGAGCAGTGCCGTGCCCGCCTGCTTCTCCAGCGCCGCGACCTGCTGGCTGACGGCGGACGGGGTGTAGCCGAGGTGGGCCGCGGCCGCGGTGACCGTCCCGCTGGTGACCACCGCACGCAGGACCTGGAGGCGCCTCACATCAAGCATGTAGCACAGCTTAACAGAATGCGTAGAACCATTTGCTTGTCCTCACAGTTCGACTGGGGCATCGTCGAAGAGCGAGACCGGGCCGAGGGAATGGAGGAAGCATCGTGAACAGCGGTACACGGAGCCTGCGGGGCGGAGTACGGGTGGCCGTGCTCGCCCTGCTGTGGGGCTCGACCTTCCTCTGGATCGAACTGGCGCTGCGCGGTCTCTCACCGCTCCAGGTCACGTTCGTCCGCTGCCTCGTCGGCGCGCTCGTCCTCACCGTCGCCTGCTACGCGTCGGGCAAGCGCCTGCCCCGCGGCCGTACCGTCTGGCGGCACATCGCCGTCGCGGCCTTCTTCTGCAACGCGCTGCCCTTCGCCCTGTTCAGCCTGGGCCAGCAGACCGTCGACTCCGGCCTCGCGGGAGTCCTGAATGCCACGACCCCCCTGTGGTCGATCGCCCTCGGCCTGGCCCTCGGCTCCGAACGCGGACTGCGCCCGGCCCGCCTGGCCGGTCTGCTCCTCGGCTTCGCCGGCACGATCCTCATCCTCGCCCCCTGGCAGTCGGCCGGGGCCACGAGCTGGGGAGCCCTCGCCGTCCTCGGCGCGGCCGCCAGCTACGCCGTCGCCTTCACCTACATGGGCCGCACCCTGGTCCGCCGCGGCACCCCCACCATCTCGCTGTCCGCCGCGCAGCTCGTCGCCGCGAGCGGGATGACCGCGGTGGCACTGCCGGTGGGCGGCCTGGAGTCGGTCGACCCCGGTCCGGCGGTCGTGGTCGCGGCCCTGGTCCTCAGCGTCTTCTGCACCGCGATCACCTTCCACCTCACCTACCGGATCATCAACGACGAGGGCGCCACCAACGCCGCCGTGGTCGGCTACCTGCTGCCCGTGGTCTCCGTGCTCCTCGGCGCGATCGTCCTCGGCGAGGGCCTGAGCGTCCGGGTCGTGCTGGGCATGGCCGTGGTCCTGGTGGGCGTCGGACTGACCAGGCGCAAGGACACGGCGGGCACGCCGAAGGGCACGGCGGACACGGCCCCGGAGCGGACCGGCGCGCAGCAGGCCGCGGAACACGCCCCCGCCGACTCCCCGTCCACCCGCCGTCGCCCGGCCCTGAACAACGCGGGCTGACTCCGGCGAGCCGACCTCAGGACATCGGCCCCCCAGGACGCTTGCGCAAGCTCTAAACTGTCGCCGTGGACGCAGTGGAGACAGTGGAGACGGCCGGCGTGACCGGGTGGGAGGTCGCCGTCCTCGACGGCGGACCGGCCCACGGGATGCGGGTCAAGGTCGCCGACCGGCCCCGGGTCGTGCAGGTGTCGTACCCCTGCCGCACCGAGGGCGCCCCGTCGGGGGTGCGGGTCGACGGCGTCTACGTCTACCGGCTCGACCACGCGGTGACGGACGAGCCCCTGCGGTACGGCTTCGACATCGCCTGCCCCTGAGCGGTCAGCCGCCGGGGCGGTCGTCCGTGCGGCGCCTCGCCGCCAGCAGGCCCAGCGCGTACAGGGCGAGGACGGCCGCGAGCAGTCCGTAGTACACGCCGGGCAGGGCGCTCATGCCCAGGGCCGCGCCGGGCGGGGACATGGGCAGGAGCAGACCGGTCGCGGCCAGGGCGGCGGCGGTCCAGGTCACCGGACCCGGCCGGCGGCCGCCCCGGCCCGCTGAGCCGAGGGACAGCAGCACCATCACCACGGCCTGCGTCAGCAGGTTCTCCGTGAACCAGCCCGAGTGGAACAGCGTCTCGTCGTCGCCCGGACCGCGCAGCGCGAAGGCCAGGACGCCGAAGGTCGCGAGGTCCGCCACGGCGTTCAGGGCGCCGAACCCGACGATGAACCGGAGCAGTCGCCGGGGGTCCAGGACGCTCGGCCGGCGCAGGGCGGACGGGGCGGGACGGTCGTGGGCAAAGGCCAGCTGGGCCGCGTCGAAGCACAGGTTCTGGACGAGGACCTGGGCCGGGAGCATCGGCAGGAAGGGCAGCAGGAGGCCCGCGGAGAGCATCGCGATCACGTTGCCGAGGTTGGAGGAGAGCGTGATGCGCAGGTACGTGGCGATGTTGCCGCCCGCGTGACGGCCGGCGGCGACCGCGTGGCCGATCGCGGTGAGGTCCTTCTCGGCGAGGACGAGGTCCGCGTTCTCGCGGGTCACGCCGGCCGCGTCGCGGGGGGCGACGCCCACGTCCGCGGTGCGCAGCGCGGGCAGGTCGTTGACGCCGTCGCCGAGGAAGCCGACCGTGTGGCCGGCGGACCGCAGGGCCCGGACGACACGGGTCTTGTGCTCGGGAGTGCAGCGGGCGAAGACGGTCGTACGGCGGGCCAGTTCGGTGAGTTCGGGGTCGGTGAGGGTGTCGAGGCGGTCGGCGCCGAGGACCCCGGCCACCGGGACCCCGAGATCACGGCAGGCCCGGACCGCGGTGCCCGGGTGGTCGCCGGTGAGGACCTTGACGGTGACACCCCGTGCGGCGAGTCCGGCGAGGGCCTCGGCGGCGGTGGGGGCGAGGTCGTCCCGGAGGGTGACCAGGCCGCGGAAGGTGAGGCCGCGTTCGCGGGGGCGGTCCCCGGCGGGCCGTTCGGCGGTGGCGACCGCGAGGACGCGCAGTCCGTCCGCGGCCTGGGCGTCGGCCAGACCGCGCAGGCGGGAGCGCTCGTCGTCGGACAGCGCACAACGTGCCAGTACGGCCTCCACGGCGCCCTTGGTGATCAGCGTGTGCCTGCCGGGCCGGCCGGGGGTGCGGACGACCACGGTGGCGAGGCGGCGGACCGGGTCGAAGGGGAGGGCGGTGACGCCGTCGTACGCCGTGAGGGCGTCCTCGTCGGCGGCGGCGAGCAGGGCCTCGTCGAGGGCGTCGGGGGCCGGGAGCTCGGCGAGCTGGAGCGACCACCAGGCGGCGGCCGCCGCCCGGCGCAGCACCTCGGGGTCGTCGTGGCCGTCCGCGTCCAGCGCGCGGTGGACGACCGGGCGGTCCTGGGTGAGGGTGCCGGTCTTGTCGACGCACAGGACGTCCATGGCGCCGATGTCGTGCAGCGCGGGCAGCCGTCGCACGATGACGCCGTGGGCGCGGGCCAGCAGGGCGGCGCCGCGGGCGAGGCAGGTGGTGACGAGGACCGGCAGCATCTCCGGGGTCAGCCCGACCGCCACCGCGACGGCGAAAGGGAGGGTCTCCAGGCCGCGGCCGCGCAGGGCGGCGTTGGCCATGAGGACCAGGGGCGGGGTCAGCAGCGCGAACCGGATCAGGATCCAGGAGACGCCCTGGACGGACCGTTCGAAGGCGGTCGCCGGGGGTTTCCCGGTACGGCGGTGGGCGGCACCGGAAAGGGTGTCGCCGCCGGTCGCGGTGACCACGGCGGTGGCGCTGCCGGAGGCGACGCTGCTGCCCTGGAAGCAGTACCGGGGGTCCAGGAGGACACCGCCCTCCCCCGGCTCCCCGCCCGCGGACTTCTCCACCGGCGCGGACTCCCCGGTGAGCGCGGCCTGGTGGACGCTGAGCCCGGTCGACCGCAGCAGTCGTACGTCCGCGGGGACCAGGTCGCCGGGGCCGAGCCGTACGACGTCGCCGGGCACGAGGTCCGCCACCGGGATCTCACGGGTGACCGGGGCGCTGTCCTCGCCGGCCCGGCGCTGGACCGTGGCGGTGGCCGCCACCCGGCGGCGCAGTCCTGCCGTGGAGCGGCCGGCACGGTGTTCGCCGGAGGCCCGCAGGACGCAGCTCACGGCGACCAGCAGGAGGATCACCGAGGCGGTGCCCCAGGCGAGGACGGCGGCCGACACCAGTCCCAGACAGAGCAGCACCGCGGTGAAGGGGTCCCGCAGGCTCCGGGCGAAGAGACGGGGCCAGGAGGGATCCCGGCCGGCCGGCACCACGTTCGCCCCGAACCGCGCCGACCGCTCCTCGGCCTGCGCCTCGGTCAGCCCCCTCGGTCCGGCCCCGAGCCCCCGGAAGACCTGGAGAAGACTCCCGTCCGACCCGCCTCCGAGACCCTCGTCACCACCGTCGGCGCCGGCGTCGACGGTGGTGACGACCCGCAGAACGGGACGCCCCGGCGAGGGGGAGCCGTCAGCGGGGCCGGAGCCGTCAGCGGGGCGGGAACCGTCAGGAGTGCCGGCGCCGGCCTCGATCCCCGGCGAGGGCGACGAAGGGGCGCCGGCCCCGCCCGGAGGAACCGACGCAGCCGCAGCCAGGACACCGGACCCCGACCGCACCGGCCCGGCCGGGCCGGCCGGGCCGGCCGCCACCGTCGGCCCCTGCGGGGCGTCGGCCTCCGCAACGCGCTCGGACGCACCCCCGCCCGGACCCCCCGGCCCGGCAGAGGGGGCGCCCCCGTTCTC
>NZ_LJBR01000335.1 GCF_001282115.1 Streptomyces sp. NRRL B-24085
CCCGACGGGGCTCGGTCCGCCAGGCGGCCGGCTACCGGAGTCCGGCCGATGCTGGCTACCGGCGTCCGGCCGATGCCGGTGCCGTGTGCGGTGCCTTGCGGATCAGCCGAAGTTCACGTCGCTGCACCACATGTAGGCCTGGTCGAGGTGCGAGGCCTGCCAGATCACGAACAGGATGTGGTGTCCGGTGTAACCGGAGGTCTGGACCGGGAACGTGATGTCATTCGCCGGGGCGAAGCGGCCGGTCTGCGTGATGAAGTCGAGGTTGCCCCAGCCCAGGGTCTGGGTCTTGGGGTCGAAGCCCTGCTTGCTCACGTAGACCTTGAAGTAGTCGGCACCGTGGGATGCCTGGTCGTACAGGTGGACCGAGAAGTTGTTGCCGATCGTGGTGGTCTTCCACGGTCCGGGCTTGTCCAGGCTGGCGTTCCTGGACAGGTTGTTGCTGCAGAGCGTCCCGTCGGGGGTCCGGGCCTGGAACTGGCCTCCGAGGCCGTCGCGGAGCGCGCTCATCCAGTTCCACATGGTGTCGGCGTTGGCCTGGAAGGCCTGCCAGCACATGGGGTCCTGGGTCTGCATGGCCGGGTTCGTGTGTTGGCTGCCCCACGTCTTCCAGCACTGGTACGCGCGGGTGGCGGGGCCGACGACGGTGCCGTGAGCCTGGGCGGGGGTCGACCAGGCGAGGGCGCCGACAACCACGGCGAACAGCATGACGAGCGCCTGGAGAGGCCGACGGAGGGACGCTCGGGAACGCCCGGTTAACGGGATCTTCTTATGCATGTGGGGGGACTCCTTCCAGTTTGCAAGGCTGAGATGGGAGCGCTCCCAAAGTTATGTCTTCCGAGCGAGATGTCAATGAAGTACACAGAGTTGATTACAGAGATGACTGGCGAGCAGGGAATCCGCCGTGAGGCGAGAGTCGGAATGGTTGGCGAGACTCACAACGAGGTGCGGCCTGGACCGGCGCCCTGGCCGGGCGAGGCCACCTTCTGCTGAGCATCCCGCCGCCGCCCGCTGCCGGGAGTACGTCTCTTTTCAGCCACGCCTCCAGAACGTCCCTGCACGAAAAGGTACTTCCGTACAGGATCATGCACCTGACATCTTGCATCCACCACTCGTTTCGTACGGCCCGACCCGTGCCCTCAGCACGGCGGGGCCGTCTCCGGAGGATGCATTGAGACCCCCCATATCCAGCCGCCCCAGACGCACGCTGGTGCTGGCGGCCACGCTCGGCTCCGCCCTCGTGTTCGGCGCCCCGGGCGCCCTCGCGGGCACGCTCCCGGTTGGCCCCTCCACCGCGCCGACCGCCAAGGCCCACGCTCCGGCCGCCGCACCGGCTTCCCAGAGTGCGACCTGGGTGGCCGGGACGCGTGCCTACCTCGTGATCACCGCTCCCGGTGACAGTTCGGCGGTCCGCTCCGCGATCACGGCCAACGGCGGCACCGTCTTCTCGAACTTCGACGCCATCGGCGTGATCGTCGCCCACTCGGCCTCCAGCACCTTCGCCACCACCATGCGCGGCGTCACCGGCGTGCAGCAGGTCGGCGCCACGCGTACCTCGGACGTCCCGGCCGACGCCTACAACCCGGCCCTCCCGCCCAATCCGGCCCAGGCCTCAACCCCGGCCGGAGAACCGGTACGGGCCGACAT
>NZ_LJBR01000336.1 GCF_001282115.1 Streptomyces sp. NRRL B-24085
GAGGAGGGGGGACGCTCGGCCTGGGGCCCGGAGGCGACGGGGACCGCTCCGCCCGGAGCCGCCGCGGACACCCAGACCGTCCTTCGCCCCGCCCTGGGCGACGCCTGGGTCCCCGCCGTCGCCCAGGGCGGGGCGAAGGAGGTCTGGGTCTCCGCGGAGGCCCAGGGCGGAGCGGTCCCCGTCTCCTCCGGGCCCCAGGCCGACCGGCCCCTCTCCTCGCTCGGCCCGTGTCCCGCTCCGGAACCGGAGCTGTAGCCGTTCCAGCCGTTCATCGCGAACCCCCCGCATCACCCCGTCGGGCAAGACTTCGACCGTAGGGCGGAAAACGGCCACGGGCCCCGTTCCGGAGGGAACCGGAACAGGGCCCGTGCAGGCTCGTGACAGAGCTGTGGAGAAAACTCAGATGAGGCCGAGCGCGCGGACCGCCTCGCGCTCCTCCTCCAGCTCCTTGACGGAGGCGTCGATGCGGGCGCGGGAGAACTCGTTGATGTCCAGGCCCTGGACGATCTCGTACGTGCCGTCCTTGGTGGTGACCGGGAAGGAGGAGATCAGGCCCTGCGGGACGCCGTAGGAGCCGTCCGACGGGATGCCCATGGAGGTCCAGTCGCCGTCCGCGGTGCCGTTGACCCAGGTGTGGACGTGGTCGATCGCGGCGTTGGCGGCCGAGGCGGCGGAGGACGCGCCCCGGGCCTCGATGATCGCGGCACCGCGCTTGGCGACGGTCGGGATGAAGTCCTCGGCCAGCCACTTCTCGTCGTTCACGGTCTCGGCGGCGTTCTTGCCGGCGACCGTGGCGTGGAAGATGTCCGGGTACTGGGTGGCGGAGTGGTTGCCCCAGATGGTCAGCCGCTTGATGTCGGCGACCGAGGTGCCCGTCTTCTTCGCGAGCTGGGTCAGCGCGCGGTTGTGGTCGAGGCGGGTCATCGCGGTGAAGCGCTCGGCCGGTACGTCCGGGGCGGCGGCCTGGGCGATCAGCGCGTTGGTGTTGGCCGGGTTGCCGACCACCAGGATCTTCACGTCGTCCGCGGCGTGGTCGTTGATGGCCTTGCCCTGCGGCTTGAAGATGCCGCCGTTGGCCTCCAGCAGGTCGCCGCGCTCCATGCCCTTGGTGCGGGGGCGGGCGCCGACGAGCAGGCCGACGTTGGTGCCGTCGAACGCGACGTTCGGGTCGTCCGTGATGTCGATGCCCTGGAGCAGCGGGAAGGCGCAGTCGTCGAGCTCCATCGCGGTGCCCTCGGCGGCCTTGAGCGCGGGGGTGATCTCCAGGAGGCGAAGCTTGACCGGCACGTCAGCGCCGAGGAGCTGGCCCGAGGCGATGCGGAAGAGCAGGGCGTAACCGATCTGGCCGGCCGCGCCGGTGACGGTGACGTTCACGGGAGTGCGGGTCATGGCGTTCTCCGTATGACAGACGGCAGTGGGGCGTCCCTGCCCCCGGACGTTTGATCGATCTCTCGGCGTCAAGAGATCTCCAGCGGTCAGGCTATCGCGCATCCGGGATCCCGGACGTCCGGCCCCCTGTGGCCCAGCCCACACCACCGCACGCACCGCCGCCCCGACAGAAGAGGCGGCCGCCCGTCCGGGAGAGGGGGGACGGAGGCGGCCGCCGTATGGGGGTACCGTTTCCGGACTCCCGTGGGGGTACGGTTCGCGTGCCCGGGATTCAACAGTCCATGCGCACTCCGGGAAAAATCACCCACCCGGGGCGCGGGGAACTGCGCGACAAGCCACGACGCACCCGCAGCCGACACGCCCCCGGCACCCTCTCAGTCGGTGCACCCCCGCTGCCCGGAAGCCAGCGTCACGCACGCCTTCGCCTCGCCCGCGTCCTTCACGGCGACCATCGGCGTGTAGGCGATCGTGTCCCCGGCCTCGGTGATGCCGCCGCTCCGCTCGACCGCCTTGCCCGCGCTCACCTCGACCTGGTCGCCCTGCCCGGCCTGGGTGACCCGCCCCCAGGCCGCCCCGCACGTCTTGCTGTAGCGCACCTCGACCACGGCCGCCCCGACCGTCGCGGTCTTGGCGGTCGTCACCAGGTTGCCGCTGCACCCCATGGCCTCGGCGTCCTTCCCGGTGCATCCCTGGCCGCTGCACTTCACGCCGGGGGGCAGCGAGACACTCGCGCTGGCGGACGGCGACGGCGACTTCTCGGCCTTGTTCTTCTTGTCGCCGCCCGGGTCGGTCAGGAAGAACACCGCGGCGATCACGACCAGCACCCCGACGACTCCCGCGAGGAACATCGTCAGCCGCCGCTTGCCCCCGCCGGAACCACCGGCGCCACCGGCGCCACCGGAACCGGCCGCACCGGAGGCGCCGTCACCGGGACGCGCGTCCTGCGGCTGGTCGTACGGCCCCGGCGCCCCCGGGGTCCACCCCGGTCCGCCCGGGGAGGCCGGTCCGGCCGGAGCCGCACGCCCCGCCGCCTGCGACGGCCCCTGGTACCCGGCCACCCCCCAGGAGTTGGTTCCCGAAGAGGCGGCGCGGCGCGCCTCCGCGCTGTCGTTCTCCGACGCCACCGGCTGGGGCGGCACCGTGGGGGCGACCCCCGCCGGTCCCGCCACCCCGGGTGTCGCCGTCGCGCTGCCGCTCCTGCGGGCCGTCTTGCCGCCCTTGGCGTTCGCGGGCGGCGCGCCGAACTCGCCGAGCGCGGCCCGCGCCTGGGAGATCCGGATGGCCTCCATGGTCATGTCGTGGCGCATCTCCGAACGGCTCCAGGCGCGTTCGGCGAGCTCCCACATCGTGGTCAGGTGCACCGGATTGGTGCCGGTGACCTCGGCCAGGGCGACGATCGCGCCCTTCGGCGCGAGCAGCCGGCCGTTGAGATACCGATCCCAGGACGTCTTGCTGTAGCCCGTGCGGTCGGCCACGGCCGCGATGCTCAGGCCGCTGCGGTCCACGAGCCGCCGCAACTGGCTCGCGAACTCCCTGACCTGCGGATCCAGTTCATCCGGCAAGGCCCTCCAACGAGGCATTGCTCCCCCTCTTTCCCCCCGGTCGGTGCTGGCTGTTCCCCGCTCTTCCCCCTGCCACAAGGATCTCAGCTTTCCGGGCGGGGGCGCACGGGAGCATCCGCAAGTTCGACACGTTAGCCGTGCTGTCGAACAGCTCCATATCAAATACGCAAACCCGTCGATACATCGTCACAGGCGGAAGACATCGGAGATAACGGCCGTCACCCGAGTCCCTGCCTACCCGGAGGCAACGGCCCCGGCCACCCCGAGCAGCAGGACGAGCACGAGCAGAAGCACGGCGGCCAGCAGGAGGCGGTTCATGCCGTGCGCGCGCTCCTTGGGGGGCTCGTCCCACCAGGGCAGGGTGGGGTCCTCCTCGTACCGCTCGTCCGTCCCGCCCTCCTGGGTGCCGGAGGCCCGCGCGGGCGCCGTCGCCGGGCGGGGCCAGGCCTGGACCGCCAGTTCCCAGCGCACACCGAAACGCTCGGCGTCCAGGGTGTCGAGGCCCGCGATCCGGCACAGGGCGGCGACGGCCTGCCGGGGCGGGGGCTGGGTGGCGTTCAGATAGCGGTGCCAGGAGGACTTGCTGTACGCGGTGCGGGCGCCGAGTGCGACGAGGCTGAGCCCCGTACGGTCCTTGAGCTGCCTGAGCTGCTCCACGAAGTGCCGTACCTCCGGCGGCAGATCGTCGGGCAGCGCCTGCCAGCCACTCATCGCCCACCTCCGCGGCGTCCTCACCTGTTCCAGGCAATTGACGACGTCACGGCACTGATCGGTTCCTGGTCCGGGGCCGGCTGTGGCAGGTCCCGCACACCGTGCCGGAACCGTCACCGCTGTGCCACAGCGAACTGACAGCGGTTGAACAGGCTGTTCGCGGCACGGGAGGCTGGGTGGCGGAGGCGGTCCGTCCCTCGTCGGGGGTGGGGGCGAACCGCCGGCCGCCGCGGGTCAGCTGTTGCTGACGGTGAAGTGCAGGGTGTCCTTGAGGAAGGGGATCTCCAGCCAGGGGTTCGGCTGCACCATCATCGCCAGCAGGACGATCGCGGTGCCGAGCACGCCGTAGGTGGCGATGTCGGTGAAGCGGGAGCGGACGGCGAGCATGCCGACGTCCGGCAGCAGCCAGCGCAGCACGGCTCCGGCCAGCAGGGCGAGGCCGACGAACAGGGTGCCGTAGCGGAACTGGTCGAGGGCGGTCAGCAGCAGCCCGAGCCCCACCACGGCCAGCACGGCGAGCACCGGCCACTGCCGGGCGGGCGCCGGAGCGTCCCGCGGCGCGGCCCGGCCACCGCCCTCGGGCCGTGCGGTGTCCCGGGTGAACAGCGGAAACCGCCGTGTCGCCCGCCGCGGCCGCCCGTCGATGTCGGGCGCGCTGATCGCGTCCCGGACGACCATCTCGGCCTGCTCGCCGGGCTCCGCCACCTCGTCGGCCCCACCTTCTCCACCCGGGGCGGCACCGCCGTCACCGTCGTCGGTCCGGGACGCCTCGGAGGCCACGCCGTCCCGGGAGCCCCGCTCCGGGCCTGCGGCCACCGGGTCCGCGTCCCCGGCCACCCGTCGGCCACGCGCATCGGCGGACGCCACGGCGGCCTCCTCCTGAGAGCCCTCCGCCGGGGCCGCTCCCCGCTGTCCGGGGTTCCGTGCCTCAGCCGACACCGCGCTCCGCCGCCTCGACCACGTTGACGAGAAGCTGGGCGCGGGTCATCGGGCCGACGCCGCCCGGGTTCGGGGAGATGAAGCCGGCGACCTCGGCGACGCCGGGGTGGACGTCGCCCACGATCCGGCCCTCGGCGTTGCGGGAGACGCCGACGTCGAGGACGGCGGCGCCCGGCTTCACGTCCTCGGGACGGATCAGATGGGCGGAGCCGGCGGCGGCGACGATGATGTCCGCGCGCTTGAGGTGCGAGGACAGGTCACGGGTGCCGGTGTGGCACTGGGTCACCGTGGCGTTCTCGCTGCGCCGGGTGAGCAGCAGCGGCATGGGGCGGCCGATCGTCACACCGCGGCCGACGACCACCACCTCCGCGCCCTTGATCTCGACGCCGTAGCGGCGGAGCAGGGTCAGGACGCCGTTGGGTGTGCAGGGCAGCGGCGCCGGCTCGTTGAGGACGAGGCGGCCGAGGTTCATGGGGTGCAGCCCGTCCGCGTCCTTGTCCGGGTCCATGAGCTCGAGGATGCGGTTCTCGTCGATGCCCTTGGGCAGCGGCAACTGGACGATGTAGCCGGTGCACGCCGGGTCGTCGTTCAGCTCGCGGACGACCGCCTCGATCTCCTCCTGCGTGGCCGTCTCGGGCAGTTCACGCTGGATGGAGGCGATGCCGACCTCCGCGCAGTCGCGGTGCTTGCCCGCGACGTACTTCTGGCTGCCGGGGTCGCTCCCGACGAGGATCGTGCCGAGGCCGGGCGTGACGCCCCTCTCCTTCAGCGCCGCCACGCGGGCGGTCAGATCGGACTTGATCGCGGCTGCGGTGGCCTTGCCATCGAGAATCTGGGCGGTCATGACCCCATCCTCCCGGATGACCCGGCCCCGGTTCCAATCAGGGCTCCACCAGGGCCGCGTCCAAGATCGGCGAGGTTGCACTTGCACAACACATACCGAATGAGGCTGGACAACAACACACCTGCCTAGAACGATGTCTGGCGCAGTATCGCGGTATCGCGGTTGGTGTTCGGGGGGCAGACCGCTCAGACACGACGTTCCTCCGCGCAGTCCGCATTGTCCCCAGCCCGGCCGACGGAGGATCCCATGAGTTTCGGCTCGCCCAACAACCCTTACGAAAAGCCGCAGAACCCGCAGAACCCCCAGCAGCAGCCGCCTCAGCAGCCCGGGTACGGCTACCCCCAGCAGCAGCCGCAGCAGCCCGGTTACGGCTACCCGCAGCAGGCTCCCCAGGGTGTGCCGCAGCAGCAGGGTTACCCGCAGCAGCAGGGCTATCCGCAGCAGCCCGGGTACGGCTACCCGCAGGCGCCGCAGGTCCCGGCCTCCGCCTACGGCTACCCGCAGCAGCCCGGCTACGGCATGCAGCCCCCGTACGCCAACTGGGGGCAGCGCTTCCTCGGCACCCTGGTCGACATGCTCGTCTTCGCGGTCCCGTACGTCCTCGCCGGCGTCGGCGCGGCCAACAACACCCCGGCCCTGGCGATCATCGGCTACCTCGCCGTCATCGGCCTGGCGATCTGGCTGCTGATCATGGAGGGCCGTACCGGCCAGACGCTCGGCAAGAAGGCGCTCGGCATCCGTCTGGTGCGGGAGAGCGACGGGCAGCCCCTCGGTGTCGGCATGGCCTTCGTCCGCCGTCTCGCGCACTTCCTGGACAGCCTGGCGTGCTACCTCGGCTGGCTGTGGCCGGCCTGGGACGCCAAGCGCCAGACCTTCGCCGACAAGGTCTGCTCGTCGATCGTCATCCGCACCAACTGAGCACCGCCGCACCGCAGTCGGGAGCGGACCACCACGCCGCCCGCCCGCCGGACCTCCCCGGGGCCGTGTCACACCGTGACACGGCCCCGGGGCGTCGTCTGCGCCACGTTCCCCCCGTATCCCCGGACTCCCCGCCGACGGGGCGCTAGCCTCTCCTCAGCCAACTGGTGTGACACGAGAGCACGTTGAGGTACGAAGAGGCAGGTCGGGGGGACCGTGACAGACATACCGGCGGCCGGTGACACCGCGCTGCGGCAGGCGGGCGCGGTCCCGCTGCTGCCCGCCGATCCCGGGCGCATCGGCCCCTACGTCCCGCTCGGGCTGCTCGGCAGCGGCGGCATGGGGCGGGTCTACCTGGCCCGGCGCGCCGACGACGCCCCGGGACTCGCCGCGGTGAAGGTGATCCGGCCCGAGTACGCCGAGGGCCCGGACTTCCGGCGGCGGTTCGAGCGGGAGGCCGCCGTGCACGGGCGGGTGCGCACCCCGCGGGCGCCGCACCTGCTGGGCACCGGGTTCGACGACGCGCTGCTGTGGATGGCCACCGAGTACCTGCCCGGTCTCAACCTCGCCGAGGCCGTCCGCGAGTGCGGGCTTCTGACGCCGACCGGGGTGTGGCGGCTGGTGGCGGAGCTCGGCGAGGCCCTGTCGGCGCTGGCCGCCGCCGGGGTCGTGCACCGGGACCTCAAGCCGTCCAACGTGATCCTGTCCCCCAGGGGCGCGCACGTCATCGACTTCGGCATCTCCCGCGCGGCCGACAGCAGCGCGATCACCACGACCGGCAACCGGGTCGGCACGGCCGCGTACATGGCGCCCGAGTACCTGCGGGAGGGCCGCTGCGACGCCGCCTCCGACGTCTTCTCCCTCGGCTGCACCATCGTCTACGCCGCCACCGGGCACGCCCCCTTCGGCGACGGGACCGGCGTGGACGTCATGCACCGGGTGGCCTTCGAGGCCCCCGACACCGAGGTCATGGCGGAACTCGGGAGGAGCGACCCGGCGTTGGCCGCCCTGCTGTCCGCGTGCCTGGCCAAGGACCCCGCCGGGCGCCCCGCCCCTCGGGAACTGATCGACGCGGCCGCGGCCGCCGGGCACGGTCGCGCGTCCGACTGGCACGAACCGCTGGCCGTCCGGCTCCGCGAACGGCAGCAGGGCTGCGCGGTGCTGGAGGGCGTGCCGGTCCGGCAGTCCCCCCACTTCCGCACCCCCGTGGTGCCGCTGCCCGCGCCGGTTCCCGGGCCGGCCGGCGGGACGGGCAACCGGCGCAGGCCCCTGCTGGCCGCCGTGGCGGGCATCGCCGTCGGCGCCGTGGCCGTCGGCGCCTTCCTGCTCACCCGGCCCGGCCCCGACGCCGCGGCCGCCGCCCCGACGGGCTCCGGGAGTGTCACGGCCTCCGCCGCGCCCACCTCGTCCGGGCCCGGAGCCTCGCCCTCGCCCTCCCCCTCCGGCACGGGCAGGGGCGAGAAGAAGAAGGACAAGGGCGAGGAGCGGCAGGCCGTCGCCGAGGAGAGCAGCCGCGAGCCGGACAGCACACCGTCGGCGACCTCCACACGCGGCGGCGGCGCGGGCGGAGGCGGCGGCAGCGAGGCGCCCGCCCCCACCGCCACCGTGACGAGGACGGCCGCGCCGCCGCCGCGTGTGGAG
>NZ_LJBR01000337.1 GCF_001282115.1 Streptomyces sp. NRRL B-24085
CCCTGCCCCGTCTCGCCGCCCTCCGCCTCCACCCGCCGCTGCTCGTCCTGCCCCTGTGCGGCGGGCCTTCCCCGCGTCCGGCGATCGCCCCGGGCGTCCACCGCAATCTCGTACAGCGCGAGCAGCGGGACGACGTCGGTGCCGGTGATCCGGGCCAACGCCTCCACCGCCTCCCGCGGCGGCAGCGAGGTACCGCCCAGGTACCGCTCCCAAGACTTCGCGCTGTACCCGGACTTGGCCGCGAGCTGTCGCATCGTCAGCTCGCTGTGGTCCTTCAACCGGCGTAAGCGGCCCACCAACTGCCGTGCGCTGGGGTCGAGTTCCGCGGGCAGCGGCTTGGAGCGCGGCATGTTTCCCCCACTGCGGTCGTCAGCATGGTCGTGTGCGTGAACAGCGGTTCCCCTCCGCTGCTGCGCATTCTGCATGAGCCCGCCACATCTGTCACAGGTGTCCCGCATCACCGTCCCGCGGGATGCTGTCGTCGCAGGTCAGCGCCGTTGTCGTCCCGTAAGACCGCCACTTGGGCCGCAGCCGTGGCCGCCGTGGCCGGGCGCCCTGCACCTTGGTCTCGCCACCTGCCCCGCTCGGCGTGACAGGTGCCGACCCCACGAATGAAAGAGGAACGCATGCGACCGAACGCTATGGGCAGGACCATCGCCGGTGTCATCGCCGTCGTCGGCCTCGCCGCCGGCAGTGTGGCGACCGCGGGCACCAGCTTCGCGGCGACCGCGGGCACCGCGGGGACGACGGCGGTGGCCCAGCCCGCCGCCGTGGCCGCGACGCAGAACTTCGGTCTGACCACGGCCGAGGCCAAGAACGTCCAGGAATTCCTCGCGGACTACTGGGGCTACACGGGGGCCATCGACGGTCAGCTCGGCACCAACAGCTGGAAGGCCTTCCAGCGCTGCCTCGCGACGTACTGGGGCTACACGGGCGCCATCGACGGGGACCCGGGCCCCAACACCATCAAGGCCCTTCAGCGTCTGCTGAAGGACGACTACGGCTACACGGGCGAGATCGACGGCATCGCCGGTCCGGGCACCCGGGCGGCGTTCAAGCGCTTCGCCGCCTGACCGCTACGACCGGCCACCCACCACGATCCGCCGACTCGGCACAGAGCAGGTCCGACTGACCGTGGAACGACCGGCCTGATCGTGAAGTGACCGTCCGCGGCCCGTCCTTGCCCGGCAAGGACGGGCCGCGGATCTGTGTGCCCGCTCCCCCGCCCGGACCCGATCCGAACGCCCGAAGCACCACAACGGCATCCCG
>NZ_LJBR01000338.1 GCF_001282115.1 Streptomyces sp. NRRL B-24085
GGCCGGGGAGGGCCAGGCCTCGCGGACGAACCAGACCAGCCGGGTCTCCGTCGGGGCCGGCAGCCGCAGGGCGGCGCCCCGCTGGTGGGGACGGGGACCGGAGCCAGCCCGTGGCCCCGGTCCCCGTCCCCACCAGCACCCCGGAGGACGCCTGGGCCTCGACGACACCCCCGTCGCCCTCCAGGCCCAGGCGGTACCGGGCGGTCTGATGGCCGGCGGCGCCCAGGTAGATCTCGTTCAGTGCGACGAGCCGCTGGGTGTCGTCCGCGACGGCCTCGACCATCGTCAGCTCGTCGACGCCCGCCCCGCCCGCCGCGAGCAGCTTCGCCGTGTCCCGCGGGCGGTGGCGCACCAGGACGCCGGGGTTGCGCCCCGGCTCGGTGTCGATGCCCAGCACCGGCTGTCCGGACAGGTACTTGGCCACGTTCGCCACCAGCCCGTCCTGGCCGACCACGATCACGACGTCCTCCGGGGCGAACAGGAACCGGTCCAGATCGCCCCGCTCCACCCGTGCCTGCCGCCAGGTCAGCGGGATCGCGGCGGTCACCTCGGCGAGCGCCCGGCGGGTGCGCTCGTGGCGTTCGGCGACTTCCGCGATGTCCCGGCCCCGGGAGGAGAGGAAGAAGGCGGCCTGGCCGTGCGTGCCGTGGTGGGCCACCAGCTCCGCGTACTCCGTGGTGCGGTGGACCAGGACGGCCCGCGGCGCGAGACTCACTCCGGCTCCCGAGCGCCCAGCCTGGCCAGCAGCCCCGTCAGCACGTCCGGGGAGATCGTCACGCTGTCGATGTGCGGCAGGTTCTCCGCGAGCCGGGTCCCGGTCAGGGCGTGCAGGGTGGCGACCCCGACGTCCTCGTGCACCTTCAGCCAGGCGGCCTGCGCCTGCGCCTTCGCGTCACCGACCGCGCGCACCCCCTCGGCCTCCGCGCGGGCCAGCCGTACCGAACGTGTCGCCTCCGCCTCGGCCCGTACCGCGTCCGCCGCCGCGTGCTCCTCGGCCTCCCGGCGGGCGTTGGTGCCCCGTTGCTCGACCAACTGCTCCTCGCGGCGAGCGAGTTCGATCTGGCTGGCCAGTTCGTTCTCGGCGATGGTCCGCTCGCGCTCCACGGCGACGGCCCGCCGTTCGTAGGTGGCCCGGTCGGCCTCCTGCTGGATCTGCTCGCGGGCCGGGGTGCGCAGGGCCCGCTCCACCTCCGGTTCGGGTCTCAGGGCCATCACACGGACGGCGACCACCTCGATGCCGGTGGCGGGCAGCCGGGGCTCGGCGTCCAGGCCGGCCGCGACCCGCTCGCGCACCGCGGTCACCCCGTCGACCAGGGCGGCGGACAGGGGGGTGCGGGCCAGGACGGCGAGCGCGTGCTGCTGGGCCGTCTCCGTGAGCAGCGTGCCCAGTTGCTCCAGGGGAGCGCCCCGCCACACCCCGGTGTCCGGGTCGATGGAGAAGTCCAGGCGGGCCGCTGCGAGGGCCGGGTCGCCGATCCGGTAGGTCACGGTCGCCTGCACCGCCACGTCCTGGAAGTCGGACGTACGGGCGTGGAAGGTCATGGCCAACTCACGGTCGTCCACCGGGACTTCGGAGAGCGCGGCGGTCAGTGCGCGGAACCAGAAGCTGAGCCCCGGACCGTCGTGCAGCAGCTTGCCGCCGCGGTGGTGCCGGATGTGCGCCGTGGGCGCCCCGCGCAGATGGCGCCAGCCGAGGCGCCGGGTGATGTCGGCCATCGAACCCCCTCTTTTCGTCGCTTGGACGATAACTGGGGGGGCGCATTGTCGTCAAGGGGACGAGAACAGAAAGCCGGGCGGACGGGGGCGTCAACAGGCCCCCCGCCGGTCAGGATGGAGGCATGGGATTCCATGTCGACTCCGAGGCCGGGCGGCTCAGCCGCGTCATCCTGCACCGGCCGGATCTCGAGCTCAAAAGGCTCACCCCCAGCAACAAGGACGCACTCCTCTTCGACGACGTGCTCTGGGTGCGCCGGGCGCGCGCCGAGCACGACGGGTTCGCCGACGTGCTGCGCGACCGCGGTGTCGCCGTGCACCTCTTCGGCGACCTGCTCGCCGAGGCCCTGGAGGTCCCGGCCGCCCGGTCCCTCGTGCTCGGCCACGTCT
This sequence comes from Streptomyces sp. NRRL B-24085, assembly GCF_001282115.1. Classification (GTDB taxonomy): domain Bacteria; phylum Actinomycetota; class Actinomycetes; order Streptomycetales; family Streptomycetaceae; genus Streptomyces. The sequence continues at coordinate 2,104 of NZ_LJBR01000338.1, forward strand.
TCGACGAGAAGGAGTACGGCCCGCTGGCCACCGACCACCTGCGGGCCGCCTTCGAGGCGCTGCCCGCCGGGGAGCTCGCGGAGGCCCTCGTCGGCGGCATGACCAAGCGGGAGTTCCTGGACGCGCACCCGGAGCCGACCTCCGTGCGCTTCCACGTCATGGACCTCGACGACTTCCTCCTCGCCCCGCTGCCCAACCACCTCTTCACCCGCGACACCTCGGCCTGGATCTACGACGGCGTCTCGGTCAACGCGATGAAGTGGCCCGCCCGGCAGCGCGAGACCGTCCACTTCGAGGCGATCTACCGGCACCACCCGCTCTTCCGCGACGAGACGTTCCACCTCTGGTCGGAGGGGCAGGCCGACTACCCGTCCACCATCGAGGGCGGTGACGTCCTCGTCATCGGCAACGGCGCCGTCCTCATCGGCATGAGCGAGCGGACCACGCCCCAGGCCGTCGAGATGCTCGCGCACAAGCTGTTCGCCGCGGGCTCCGCGCAGTCGATCGTGGCCCTGGACATGCCGAAACGCCGGGCCTTCATGCATCTCGACACCGTGATGACGATGGTCGACGGCGACACCTTCACCCAGTACGCCGGGCTCGGCATGCTCCGGTCGTACACCATCGAACCGGGCGTCGACGACAAGGAGCTCAAGGTCACCGACCACCCGCCGGAGCACATGCACCGCGCGATCGCCGCCGCCCTCGGGCTGAGCGAGATCCGGGTGCTGACCGCCACCCAGGACGTGCACGCGGCCGAGCGCGAGCAGTGGGACGACGGCTGCAACGTCCTCGCGGTCGAGCCGGGCGTCGTCGTCGCCTACGAGCGCAACGCCACCACCAACACCCATCTGCGCAAGCAGGGCATCGAGGTCATCGAGATCCCGGGCAGCGAACTGGGGCGGGGCAGGGGCGGTCCGCGCTGCATGAGCTGCCCGGTGGAACGAGCGGCTGTATAGAAATGCTGAACATCGTATAGACTTCCAACGTCCTGTTCCCATCCCTCTGGAGCGCCCCCCCATGGCGACTGTTCCCACCGCCCTCGCCGGGCGCCACTTCCTCAAGGAGCTCGACTTCACGGCGGAGGAGTTCCTCGGCCTGGTCGGGCTGGCCGCCGAGCTGAAGGCCGCCAAGAAGGCTGGAACCGAGACCCGCCGCCTGAGCGGGAAGAACATCGCGCTGATCTTCGAGAAGACCTCCACGCGCACCCGCTGCGCGTTCGAGGTCGCCGCCGCCGACCAGGGTGCCTCCACGACGTACCTCGACCCGTCCGGCTCGCAGATCGGGCACAAGGAGTCCGTGCGGGACACCGCGCGCGTGCTGGGCCGTATGTACGACGGGATCGAGTACCGCGGGGACAGCCAGCAGAAGGTGGAGGAGCTGGCCGCCCACGCCGGAGTGCCGGTCTACAACGGGCTCACCGACGACTGGCACCCCACCCAGATGCTGGCCGACGTGCTGACGATGACCGAGCACACCCCGAAGCCGGTCCGGGAGATCGCGTTCGCCTACCTCGGCGACGCCCGGTTCAACATGGGCAACTCCTACCTGGTCACCGGTGCGCTGCTGGGGATGGACGTACGGATCGTCGCGCCGAAGTCCTACTGGCCCGCGCAGGAAGTGGTCGAGCGGGCGCGGGCGCTCGCCGTCGACAGCGGGGCGCGGATCACCCTCACCGAGTCGCCGGAGGAGGGCGTGCGGGGGGCCGACTTCGTCGCCACCGACGTCTGGGTCTCGATGGGGGAGCCGAAGGACGTGTGGGACGAGCGGATCGCCGCGCTGTCGCCGTACGCCGTGACCATGGACGTGCTGCGGGCCACGGGGAACGCGGACGTCAAGTTCCTGCACTGCCTGCCCGCCTTCCACGACCTCGGCACGAAGGTGGGGCAGGAGATCTTCGAGACCCACGGACTGGAGTCCCTGGAGGTCACGGACGAGGTGTTCGAGTCGGCGCACTCGGTCGTGTTCGACGAGGCGGAGAACCGTCTGCACACGATCAAGGCCGTGCTGGTGGCGACCCTGGCCTGAGCGTCACGCCGGGTGCCACTGGGGCGGCACCACCGGAAGGCGGAACCAGACCGCCTTGCCGGTCTCGGTCGGGCGGTGACCGCACGACGAGCTGAGCGCCCTGATCAGCAGCAGCCCCCGGCCGTGCTCCTGCCAGGGATCGGGTTCCCCGGCGTCCGGGTGGGTGAGATGGCCCGGGGGCGCCGGGTCCGGGTCGTGCACCTCCACCTGGCAGCCGGTCGGCAGCAGCTCCACGACCAGCTCTATCGGGGTGTCGCCGGCCGTGTGCTCCACGGCGTTGGCCACCAGCTCGGCCGTGAGCAGCTCCGCGGTGTCGCAGTCCGCCCCGTGCTCCAGCTCGGCCAGCGCGGTGCGGACCAGAGCGCGCGCCACGGGCACGGCCGCGGCGGAATGCGGCAGCGCGATGCGCCAGGAGGCGGAGGCTGGAGGGCGATCTTGCAAGGCGGGTCCGTTCATGAGCAGGCTGTCCTGCTTTCAACCGTATGAATGGTACGGCGCCGTCGGACGGGTCGTCCGGCGGGCACCGTACGGGAGCTTCGGCCCCGTCGGCAGGCGGCTTACCCGTAGCAACGGCTTGCCTCGCGCGGCCGATCCCGCCGTTGCCGCTCTGTCGACGAGCCGTGACGGATGTGACGGGGCCAGGTCACATCGACAGTGCTCTATCGCGCACTCGTGACGACAGTCAAAGATGAGTGATAGCTTCGAAGGGTAGAGCGCACCTCGAACCTCGCACCCCGCCCGAGCACGAGGAGGCCGCACGGACATGAGCCCCTTCACCGGCTCCGCCGCCCGCACCCCCGACTGGCAGCACCTGCGCGTCGACCTCGCCGACGGCGTCGCCACGGTCACGCTCGCCCGCCCCGACAAGCTCAACGCGCTCACCTTCGGCGCCTATGCCGACCTGCGCGACCTGCTCGCCGAACTGTCCCGCGAGCGTTCCGTGCGGGCCCTGGTCCTGGCCGGCGAGGGCCGCGGCTTCTGCTCCGGCGGGGACGTCGACGAGATCATCGGCGCCACCCTCGCCATGGACACCGCCCAGCTCCTCGACTTCAACCGGATGACGGGCCAGGTGGTGCGGGCCGTACGGGAGTGCCCCTTCCCGGTCATCGCGGCCGTGCACGGGGTGGCGGCCGGCGCGGGCGCGGTCCTCGCCCTTGCGGCCGACTTCCGGGTCGCGGACCCCTCGGCCCGCTTCGCCTTCCTCTTCACCCGCGTCGGCCTCTCCGGCGGCGACATGGGCGCGGCCTATCTGCTGCCCCGCGTGGTCGGCCTCGGCCACGCCACCCGTCTGCTCATGCTCGGCGAACCGGTCCGCGCCCCCGAGGCCGAACGCATCGGCCTGATCAGCGAACTCACCCAGGAGGGCGGCGCCGACGAGGCCGCCCGGGCCCTGGCCCGGCGCCTGGCCGAGGGCCCGGCGCTGGCGTACGCCCAGACCAAGGCGCTGCTGACGGCGGAGCTGGACATGCCGCTGGCGGCCTCGGTGGAACTGGACGCCTCGACACAGGCCCTGCTGATGAACGGCGAGGACTACGCGGAGTTCCACGCGGCCTTCACGGAGAAGAGGCCGCCCAAATGGAAGGGGCGGTGACCATGCCCACCTCCGTCCCGCGCATCGCGATCATCGGCGGCGGCCCCGGCGGGCTGTACGCGGCGGCCCTGCTCAAACGGCTCGACCCCCGGCGCGAGATCACCGTCTGGGAACGCAACGCCCCCGACGACACCTTCGGCTTCGGCGTGGTCCTCTCCGACGAGACCCTCGGCGGCATCGAACACGCGGACCGGCAGGTCTACGAGGCCCTGTGCGAGGACTTCGTCCGCTGGGACGACATCGACATCGTGCACCGGGGCGTACGGCACACCTCCGGCGGCCACGGCTTTGCAGCCCTCGGCCGCAGACGGCTCCTCGAGATCCTGCACGACCGCTGCCGCGCCCTCGGCGTCGACCTCCGCTTCCGCACGGAGGCCCCGTCCGGCCTCGCGGACACACACGACCTCGTCATCGCCGCCGACGGAGTCAACAGCACCACGCGCGAGGCCCACGCCCAGGTGTTCCGCCCTCATGTGACCTCGCACCGCTGCCGCTACATCTGGCTCGCCGCCGACTTCGCCTTCGACGCCTTCCGCTTCGAGATCGCCGAGACCGAACACGGCGTGATGCAACTCCACGGCTATCCCTATGCGTCCGACGCCTCCACCGTGATCATCGAGATGCGCGAGGAGGTCTGGCGAGCGGCGGGCTTCGCCGAACCGGACACGGCCGAATCCATCGACCGCTGCGCCAAGATGTTCGCGGAAGCGCTGCGCGGCCGCCCCCTGCGCTCCAACAACTCCACGTGGACCACCTTCCGCACCGTGGTCAACGAACACTGGTCGCACGGCAACACCGTGCTGCTCGGCGACGCGGCCCACACCGCCCACTTCTCCATCGGCTCCGGCACCAAGCTCGCCGTGGAGGACGCCCTCGCCCTGGCCGCCTGCCTGGAGGAACAGCCGTCGCTGGAAGGGGCGTTGGCGGCCTACGAGGCGGAGCGCAAACCCGTCGTCGCCTCCACCCAGCGCGCCGCCCGCGCCAGCCTGGAGTGGTTCGAGAACCTCGGCCTCCACCTCGACCAGCCGCCCCGCCAGTTCGCCTTCAACCTGCTCACCCGCAGCCGCCGCGTCACCCACGACAACCTGCGCCTGCGCGACCCCCGCTTCACCGGCGCCGTGGAACGCGAGTTCGGCTGCCCGCCGGGCACGCCCCCGATGTTCACCCCGTTCCGGCTGCGCGGCCTGACCCTGCGCAACCGGGTCGTGGTGTCGCCGATGGACATGTACTCCGCCACCGACGGCGTCCCCGGCGACTTCCATCTGGTCCACCTGGGCGCCCGGGCCCTCGGCGGCGCCGGGCTGGTGATGACCGAGATGGTGTGCGTCTCGCCCGAGGGACGCATCACGCCCGGCTGCACCGGCCTCTACAACGGCAGGCAGGCCGAGGCGTGGAAGCGGATCACGAACTTCGTGCACGAGCGGTCACCGGGCACCGCGATCGGCGTGCAGCTCGGCCACAGCGGCCGCAAGGGCTCGACCAAGCTGATGTGGGAGGGCATCGACGAACCGCTGCCCGAGGGCAACTGGCCGGTCGTGGCGCCGTCCCCGATCCCGTACAAGCCCGTCAACCAGACCCCGCGCGAGCTCGGCCGCGCCCAACTGACCGACATCCGGCTGCAGTTCACACAGGCCGCTTGGCGGGCCGCCCGTGCCGGGTTCGACCTCCTCGAACTGCACTGCGCGCACGGCTACCTGCTCTCCGGCTTCCTCTCCCCGCTGACCAACCGGCGCACCGACGCCTACGGCGGCTCGCTCGCCAAGCGCCTGCGGTTCCCGCTGGAGGTCTTCGACGCCGTCAGGGAGGTGTGGCCGCAGGAACGGCCCATGACCGTCCGCATCTCCGCCACCGACTGGGCCGAGGGCGGCAACACGGCCGAGGACGCCGTCGAGATCGCCCGCGCCTTCGCCGCGCACGGCGCCGACGCGATCGACGTGTCGACCGGGCAGGTCGTGGCCGAGGAACAGCCGGAGTACGGGCGCTCGTACCAGACGCCGTACGCCGACCGGATCCGCCACGAGACCGGCGTCCCGGTGATCGCGGTCGGCGCCATCTCCTCCTGGGACGACGTCAACTCCCTGATCCTGGCCGGTCGCACGGACCTGTGCGCGCTGGCCCGACCGCACCTCTACAACCCCCACTGGACCCTGCACGCGGCCGCCGAGCAGGGGTACGACGGCCCCGGCATCGTCTGGCCCGACCCGTACCGCGCGGGCAGCCGGCGGCCGCAGACCGGACGCACGGACGGCCCCCGGCCCCGGCTCACGCTGGGGACGTGAGGGCCGTCGCCCATCGTGTAAGCCGGACGGCGTCGTCGGACTCGTGGCACTACGTGCACACCGTCCGCCGACTCCCGGCGCGTCACAGCCCGGCGAACGTGGCCCCCGCGTCCCGCAGTCGCTCGTGCAGGCTCCGGAACACCGCCGCCGCCCGCTCGCCCGGCCAGTCCTCCGGGAGCAGCCCGGCGGGCAGTCCGGGGTCGGCGTAGGGGAGATGGCGCCAGGAGTCGAGGACGAGGAGGTAGTCCCGGTAGGCCTCCTCGGGCGGGGTGTCGGACCGTTCCTCCCAGGCGCGCAGCACGCGCGCGTGGCGGTCGAGGAACGCCTCGTGCTCCTTGGCGATCGCGGCCAGGTCCCACCAGCGGGCGACCGCCTCGGCGGTGGCGGCGAATCCGAGGTGCTCGCCGCGGAAGAGGTCGACGTAGGGGTCAAGCCGCAGCCGGCAGAGTGTGTGGCGGGCCTCCTCGTACAGCCGCGCGGGGGCGATCCACACCCCGGGGGCAGCCGTGCCGAAGCCGAGCCCGGCCAGCCGGGAGCGCAGCACGTGCCGCTTCTGACGCTCCGACTCGGGCACCGAGAACACCGCGAGCACCCAGCCCTCGTCCTCGGGCGGCGCCACCGCGTAGATGCGCCGGTCGCCGTCGTCGAGCAGCTGGCGGGCGTCCGGCGACAGCTCGTACCCGGCGGCACCCTGCGCGGTGCGGGCCGGCAGCAGCAGCCCGCGCCGCTTGAGTCTGGACACCGACGACCGTACGGAGGGGGCGTCCACGCCGACCGCGGCCAGCAGCCGGATCAGCTCGGCGACGGGCACGGGGCCCGGCATGAAGCGGCCGTAGGCTCCGTAGAGCGTGACGATGAGAGACCGTGGTGCATGCTGGTCGGACACGTTGATCATCTTAGGTCGTGTGGATCACTGCTGGTCACCATCGGTGCGCAGCCTGAACCGCTGGAGCTTGCCGGTCGCGGTGCGCGGCAGCGCATCCAGGAAGACGATCTCGCGTGGGCATTTGTACGGCGCCAGTTCCCCCTTGACGAAGGTGCGCAGCGCCTCGGCGTCGCGCTCGGCACCCTCCTTGAGCACGGCGTAGGCGACGACGACCTGCCCGCGTGCCTCGTCGGGCCTGCCCACGACCGCCGCCTCGACCACGTCCGGGTGCCGCAGCAGGGCGTCCTCGACCTCGGGTCCGGCGATGTTGTACCCGGCCGAGATGATCATGTCGTCCGCGCGGGCCACATAGCGGAAGTACCCGTCGCTCTCGCGGACGTAGGTGTCGCCGGTGATGTTCCAGCCGTCCCGCACGTACTCGCGCTGGCGGGGGTCGGCGAGGTAGCGGCAGCCGACGGGGCCGCGCACGGCGAGCAGTCCGGGCTCGCCGTCGGGCTTCTCCCGCCCGGTCTCGTCCACCACGCGCGCGTGCCAGCCGGGTACCGGCACACCGGTCGTCCCCGGCCGGATGTGCTCGTCGGCCGCGGAGATGAAGATGTGCAGCAGCTCGGTGGCGCCGATGCCGTTGACGATCCGCAGCCCGGTCCGCTCCCGCCAGGCCTGCCAGGTGGCCGCGGGCAGGTTCTCGCCGGCCGAGACGCAGCGGCGCAGGGACGAGACGTCGTACGCGTCGAGCTCGTCGAGCATGGCGCGGTAGGCGGTGGGGGCGGTGAACAGGACGGAGACGCGATGCTCGGCGATCGCCGGGAGCAACTGCTTCGGATGGGCCTGTTCGAGGAGGAGGGAACTGGCGCCCGCCCGCATCGGGAAGATCACCAGACCGCCGAGACCGAAGGTGAAGCCGAGCGGGGGACTGCCGGCGAAGACGTCATCCACATGTGGTCGCAGCACATGCTTGGAGAAGGTGTCGGCTATGGCGAGCACATCCCGGTGGAAGTGCATACAGCCCTTGGGGCGCCCGGTGGTCCCGGAGGTGAAGGCGATCAGCGCCACATCGTCGGCCGCGGTCTGCACGGCCGGGTACGGCGTCCCGGGCGCCTCGCGGTTCAGGAGGTCGTCGGGGGAGTCGCCGCCGTACGTCGTGATCCGCAGGCCCGGTATCTCGGCCTTGGCGAGGTCGTCGACGGAACGTATGTCGCACAGGGCGTGCTCGATGCGCGCGATCCCGCACATCGTGGCCAGCTCGTGCGGGCGCTGCTGGGCCAGCACCGTCACGGCGACCGCGCCCGCCTTCAGCACGGCCAGCCAGCAGGCCGCGAGCCAGGGAGTGGTCGGGCCGCGCAGCAGCACCCGGTTGCCGGGGACGACCCCGAGATCGCCGGTGAGGAGGTGCGCGATCCGGTCGACTCGGGTGCGCAGTGTGCCGTACGTCCATGTGTCCCCGGCCGGGGTGCGGAAGGCCGGGCGGTCGTCGGGCGGTCCCGTCAGCAGCTCGGCGGCGCAGTTCAGCCGATCGGGGTACCGCAGCTCCGGCAGGTCGAAGCGGAGCTCCGGCCACTGGTCAAAGGGCGGGAGGTGGTCGCGCGCGAAGGTGTCGACGTGGGCCGAGGCGTTCATGGCGGGTCGCCCCCTTGCCTTCCGGGCCGCGTGGGCCGCCTTGTGGGCGTCGATGGTGGGCTCGCACAAGGAGCGTATCGTGTTGGTGACGACAGTCAACGGCACGCGATATCGTCGTAGGGCCCTGTCGACGAGAGAGGACCGGCGATGCCCGCATTCTCGCTCGAACCGTCACAGACCGCCCGGTGTGCGGAGCTGCGCGCCCTCGCCGCGGACCGGCTGCGCCCCCTGGCGGAGAAGGGCGAGCCCGGCCGGGTGAACCGGCCGCTGGTCGCCGAACTCGGCCGACTGGGCCTGCTGGAGCGGCTGTTCACCTCCGGCGCCCTCGACCTCTGCCTGATGCGGGAGTCCCTCGCCCACGCCTGCACGGAGGCGGAGACCGCCCTCGCCCTCCAGGGCCTCGGCGCCCACCCCGTCCACGCCCACGGCACCCCGGCCCAGCGCGACCGCTGGCTGCCGGCGGTCGGCGAGGGCAGCGCGGTGGCAGCGTTCGCGCTCAGCGAGCCGGGGGCCGGGTCGGACGCGGCGGCGCTGGGACTGCGGGCGGAGGGGGAGGGGTACGGCGGATCGTCCCCGGCCGGTCCGTCGGCGGACCCGTCACGCACCGCCGGCCCCGTCGCCGAGTCCGACGGCTCCTCCCGCTGGCGGCTCACCGGGGAGAAGTGCTGGATCTCCAACGCCCCCGAGGCCGACTTCTACACCGTCTTCGCCCGGACCACCCCCGGGGCCGGAGCCCGCGGAGTGACCGCCTTCCTCGTGCCCGCCGACCGTCCCGGGCTCACCGGCACCGCCCTCGACATGCTCTCCCCGCACCCGATCGGCGCCCTCGCCTTCGACGCCGTGCCGGTGAGCGCCGACGACGTCCTCGGCGAGGTCGACCGCGGCTTCCGGGTCGCCATGGGCACCCTGAACCTCTTCCGGCCCAGCGTCGGCGCCTTCGCGGTCGGCATGGCCCAGGCGGCGCTGGACGCGACCCTCGTCCACACCTCCCGACGGGACGCCTTCGGGGGCAAGCTGCGGGACCTGCAGAGCGTGGCCCACACGGTCGCCGAGATGGCCCTGCGCACGGACGCGGCCCGCCTCATGGTGTACGCGGCGGCGACGGCGTACGACGAAGGCGCCCCGGACGTGCCGAAGCGCGCGGCGATGGCGAAGCTGCTCGCCACCGAGACCGCGCAGTACGTCGTCGACACCGCGGTGCAACTCCACGGCGCACGGGCCCTGCAACGCGGTCATCTGCTGGAGCACCTGTACCGGGAGGTGCGCGCCCCGCGCATCTACGAGGGGGCCAGCGAGGTGCAACGGGGCATCATCGCCAAGGAGTTGTACGCCGACCTGGAGGTGTCGTGAGCGCCGAGCGCATCAACCCGCCCGAACTGTCCCCGCCCACGGGGTTCTCGCACGCGGTCGTGGCCACCGGCTCGCGGCTCGTCTTCCTCGCGGGGCAGACGGCCCTGGACGCCGACGGCAAGGTGGTGGGGGAGTCGCTGCCGGAGCAGTTCGAGCGGGCGCTCACCAATCTGCTCACCGCCCTCGCGGCCGCCGGCGGCACCCCGGCCGACCTCGCGCGGGTCACCGTCTACGCCACCGACATCGCCGCCTACCGCACCCATGCCCGCGAACTCGGCCGTATCTGGCAGGAGTTGGCGGGCCGGGACTATCCCGCGATGGCCGTCGTCGAGGTCGTACGGCTGTGGGACGACCAGGCCGCGGTCGAACTCGACGGCTTCGCGGTGCTGCCCTAGCGTCGCCGCCCGTTCCCCGGGGTCAGCGCGGCGCGCGGCCGCGGTCAGGCGGCGACGGCGAGCTGGTCGGTCAAGGCCCGGTGCGGTGCGACGACGCGACCGTCGGGGAGCAGCTCGCCGGTGTCGTCGAAGACGATCGCGCCGTTGCACAGCAGGTTCCAGCCCTGCTCGGGGTGGGCGGCGACGATGTGCGCGGTGGTGCTGTCGGACGCAGCGCACGAAGAGCGGTGAGAACACATGGCGCACCTCCACATTCAGTGGACCGTCGGTATGGGGTCCGTATCCGTATGGGTAGACCATGCTCCCGTCGCGAACTCATCGGAACGGCCCGACATGAAGCGTGACAACACGCGGACAACTCTCGGACGGTTCCACGACGCTCGGTGCGGACTCGCCACCGAAGGGGTGACGATCACGGCTCTCCGGGCGTGTTCCCGGTAGCAGTGGAGGCCCCACTCCACTCATCCGGGAGGTACGCCCATGCCCGTTCGCCCCCTTCGCCCCGCTCTCGCCGCCGCTGCCGGTGCCGCGCTGTTCCTGCTGGCCGTCCCCGCACTGCCCGCGAGCGCCGACGCGACCGAGACCGTCACCGTCGACCCCCTCGGCCGTGTCGCCGGGGACGGCACCGTGACCCTGTCCGGCACCTACCGCTGCACCGGCGGTTCGGGCCCGGTGTTCGTGAGCTCCTCCGTGAGCGGGAGCTCCCCGTCGGTCCGGCACGGCATCGGCGGGACCCGCGCGGTGTGCGACGGCGTGGAGCACAGGTGGGAGAACACGGGCAGGCCCACCTCGGACGTCCTTGAGCCGGGTCCGGCCCGTGTCGAGGCCACCCTCATGGAACTCCGCCTCCAGGGCGGCCTGCCGCTGCCCCGTTTCCACGCGGCCGAGCAGCGGGACATCACGCTGACGAAGGGCTGAGCCGGGACGCCTGTGCCCGCCGGCGAGTGCCGCCCGCGGCGGTCACCGTACGAGTGCGATCTCCGGCGGCCACAACACGCCCTCCGCCAACAGCAGGGCGGGGCCCAGGTGTTGCGGGCACACGATCAGCGGTGGCCGGGCGTGGCAGGCGATCTCGAAGCGGGCGCGGGCCCCGCACTCCTCCCCGTCCCGTGGTCCGGAGTGCCGGCTCGCGCACCGTAGTGCGGGTGGGGTGTGCGTCATGGTGTCCTCCTGCGGGCTGGTGGCCGACCCGGGGGTGGGGCCGGCGCACCCCGCACCCGTTCAGGCTAAGGACGGCAGGAGCGGGCGGCCCGTCCGGTCGGCCGTTCGGGTGAGGCTTTCGGAGCCGTGATCCCCCGTGAGCCCGTCGGCTCGGCGCCCGGGGCGGACCCGCCCTCAGACGGGGTACGCGTGCGTCTGCACCGCCTTGACCGCCGCCCAGACCTCCACGCCCGGGTGCAGGTCCAGTTCGGCGGCGGCCACCGTCGTGAGGTCCGCCGCGAGGGGCAGCTCGCCCGTGAGGTCGGCGCGGATCTGGTCGCCGTGGGTCTCCAGGCCGGCCACCTCGCAACGCCAGTGGTTGCGGGCGCTCGTGCCGGCGGGGGGCTCGCGGTAGAGGGTCACGGCACTCGGCGGGAACGCCACGAACACGGGCCCCGTGAGGTCCTCCGTGGTCGTGAGCGAGGGTCCGGTCTCGAGGCGGACCGTGTGGCCGTCGGCCTCGCCCCGGTAGAGGTTCAGGCCGACGAGCCGGGCGACGTAGTCGGTGCGCGGACGGCGGGCGATGTGGGACGGGACGCCCTCCTGCACGACCTCGCCGTGCTCGATGACCACGAGGCGGTCGGCGAGGACCATGGCGTCCAGCGGGTCGTGCGTGACGAGTACGGCGACGGCCTCGAACTCGGCCAGGTGGCGCCGGAGTCGGGAACGGACCTCCAGGCGGGTGCGGGCGTCGAGGGCGGCCAGCGGCTCGTCGAGCAGCAGCAGCCGGGGACGGGTTGCCAACGCGCGGGCCAGTGCGACGCGTTGGGCCTGTCCGCCGGACAACTTGCGGGGCTTGGCGCCCGCGTGGGCCGCGAGACCCATGCGGTCCAGCCACTCGGCGGCCTGTTCCCGCGCCCGGGCCCTGGTCGCGCCCTGGCAGCGCGGGCCGAAGGCGACGTTGTCGAGGGCGCTGAGGTGGGGGAAGAGGAGGTAGTCCTGGAAGACGACGCCGACCGGGCGGGACTCCGGAGGCGTGCGCTCCAACGCGGCGCCGTCCAGCCGCAGATGGCCGCCGGTGAGCGGGGTGAGACCGGCGAGGGCGCGCAGGGCGGTGGTCTTCCCGGCACCGTTCGGACCCAGCAGGGCGACGACCTCACCGGGGGCGACGGCCAGGGACACGTCGAGACGGAAGGCACCGCGGTCCACGATCAGACGGGCGTCGAGACCGGTGGTGGTGGGG
>NZ_LJBR01000339.1 GCF_001282115.1 Streptomyces sp. NRRL B-24085
CGGACCCGTGCGGCCCGACGGCTCCGAGCCGAAGGGGATCGGTTCCGCGGGGCGGTTCACCTGGGACGGGCGCGAGCCCTGGTACTCGTAGGAGTCACCGCCGCCGAAGGACGGGCCGGGACCCGGCTGCTGCTGGAAGTGCGAGGGCGGGCCGCCGGAACCGGCCGGCGGGCGCGGGGCGGCCGGGGTGTACGAGGTCGCCGTGTTCGTCAGGAAGTTCCACCGGCACTCCTCGCAGAAGGGCGCACCGCCCTCCCGGGGCGTACGGCACTGCGGGCAGAGCTCCGGCTCGGGGTCCGGTGCGCCGGACAGGTGCGGGCGTCCACCGGGCTGGCCGCCGGGGCCGCCGGGCGGCGGGAAGCCGTAGCCGCCCCCGCCCGGACCGGGCGGCGGCGGAGGGGGTGGAGGTACGGCACCGGCCATGCGGTGACCGCAGACCTCGCACCAGTCGTCGGAACCCGACTGGTGTCCGTTCGGGCAGGTCGGCATGTCGGCGCTTCCCCCTCTCGGATCAGGGAACTTCTCCGTCGGTAACGGTCTACTTCTTTACACGAACAGTCTTTGTCGACCGGGTCTCGAGAGTCATCTCGTCGGCCTCCTCGACCTTCGCCTTCAGTCGCACAGTACCTGTCGTGGCATCGACGACGTCCACCACCTTCGAAAGCAGTTTCGCGGTATCGGCGTTCCCGGAGTCGTTCGCGAGCTGAACGGCACGGCCCAGTTTGGCCGTTGCTCCATCGATATCGCCGGCTTTGCGAAGGTCGAGCCCTTGTTGGATGGCCTGTGCCAGTTCGGCCTGGCCGGTGTAGTGCGCGACCTGGGGGTTGATCGACGTCGAGGCGACCATGTCGTCGGTCCACACCGCCCTGACGAGTCCCTGCGCGCCCAGGTTCTGCGTGCTCCCGTCGGGCTGCGGGACGACCAGGGAGACCCGGGCGGCGAGCATCTCCTGGCCGATGTGCGCGGCCGGGACCTCGACGCAGACGTGGTAGTCACGGGACTCGTCTCCCCAGGAGCCGGTGGGGTAGTCCCCGGCGCGCGGACCGGCCTCGGTGCGGCGGTCGGTGAGCTCCTCGACGGTGGGCGCGACCTGCTTGACGAACTTGATGGTGGTGCCCACCGGCGTCCACACCCGCAGCGCGACGTCGGCGACCTCCTTGCCCATGGCCGTCTCCATCATCTGCGTGAAGTCGGCGGCGAGGGCGGCCGGGTCGGCCACGATGTCGGCGGTGCCGAGCAGGGCGGAGGCGATCCCTGTGACTTCTTTCACTTCCCAGTCGGTGCCCACGCCTCGGGCGTCGCACGTGAAACGCCCCGCGCACGCGTCGAGGGAGGCCTTCAGGTCCTCCGGCGACTCGTGTTCGTTGCGCCCGTCGGTGAGCAGGATGCCGTGCCGTATGGCGACGTCCGCCGAGGACAGCAGGCGGTCGGCGAGGCGCAGCCAGGTCCCGATGGCCGTACCGCCGCCCGCGCTGAGCTTGCGCAGGGCCTGTTTGGCCTGGTCGCGGGTGGTGGCGTCGGCGACCGCGAGACGCCCGCCGCCCGGATACACCTCCTTCGCCACATGGGTGCCGCCGATCACCGCGAAGTGCACGCCGTCGCGCAGGGTGTCGATCGCGGCGGCCGTGGCGTCGCGGGCGTTGCGCATCTTGGTCGGCGGGTAGTCCATGGAGCCCGAGCAGTCGACCATGACCGCGACCGCCGCCGAGGGGCCCTGCCCGGCCGACCACAGGTGCGGGGCGGCGACCGCGCTGCCGATCGTGCCGCCGCCGGTCGCGGTCACCGTGACGATCGCGTTGACCTCGCGGCCGCCCTCCGGCAGGTACTCGTTCTGGTAGACGTCCATCGCGAACTGCGGCACGTTCGACTTCGAGAAATTGGCCACGCCTGCTCACATCCCCCTCATGAACCCCACAGCCGTGGGGCGACGATGATCGCGGACCGGTCCCCTCCGGCCCGCCGAGGCATCCCCGTTCGTGCGGCCTCAGGCCGATCCTGCCCCCTGCACGGGGGTCGGGAACGGCACGACGGCCACTGTTACGTTGTCGTGGCCCCCGCCGTCCAGGGCGTGACCGACCAGCACCCGGGCGGTGTGCAGCGGGCGGGCGGCGGCGTCGGCCGGTACGGCCTGCGCCATCTCGTCGGCCGCCTCCGCGTAGTTCCACAGGCCATCGGTGCACACCACCACCACACCGGGCCGGTCCGGCTTGAAGGAAGCGGTGTGCGGGTCGAGTTCGTAGGCGTCCGCGCCGAGCCAGCCGGTGATCGCGTGGGCGCGCTCGTCGGCGTAGGCCTCGGCCTCGTTCATCAGGCCCGCGGCGACCATCTGCGCGGCCCAGGAGTCGTCCTCGGTGAGCCGGGCCGGGGGCGAACTGCGGTCCGTGGGCACCCAGTAGACGCGGCTGTCGCCGACCCAGCCGACGACCAGCAGGCTCGGGGTGACGACCGAGCCGACGATCGTGCACGCGGGGGCGTTCTGGTGCGGCTGGTGCTCGCGGGCCGTGGCGGGTTCCCCGGCGAGGGAGTTGACCGCGCGGGAGGCGGCGACGATCGCCTCGTGCATGGCCTGCTGGGGGTGCGTGCCCTGCGGCAGCGCCGCCAGCAGCGAGTCGGCGGCGGCCCGGGAGGCGGCCAGGGAGGCGTCGTCGGGGCGGGTCGCGGAGGACACGCCGTCGCAGACGACCGCGAAGGTCGCGGGCTGTCCGTCCGGCAGCACGCTGGTGCCGAGACTGAAGGCGTCCTCGTTGCGGTGGTGGCGCAGGCCGCGGTCGCTGACGGCGGCGATCGGGCCGGCCTGCTGCTCCATGTGGTCGCGCTCACGCGGCTGGGCGTGCCCGCAGTTCTCGCAGTAGCCGTCGCCGTCGACCCGGCCCGCGCGGCAGGCCACGCACACCTTGGCCTCCTCGGCAGGGCCCGCCGGTCCGGCGGCCACCCGCGGGTCCGGCGCCTGGAGGGGGTACTCGTCGGGCTCCGGGGGACGGTCGAAGCGCACCCCGGAGGCGGGGGAGACCGGCGATCCGAGCACCGGCCCCGACGGGGGCGGCTCCGGGGGCAGTTCGTGCTCGCCCGACGCGGCGGACCGCAGGTCGGTCGGCAGGTGCAGCTCCGCCGGGGGATGCGGTGCCTGCGGCCAGGGACCGTCCGGCGGCGCGCCGTTCAGGGCGACGGTCGGGTGGTCGTCCGGCCGTGCCGGGACGGCGGACAGGTCGTATCCGCACGCACCGCAGAAACGGTCGCCCGACTCGAGGGGTTCCTCGCAGCTCGGACACCTCGAAAGGGCGGTCTGCTGGGGCATCTGCGACATCAACTACACCCACGTCCGGGGGCGGTAACGGTTGGCTCGTTCCACCAGGTCGATCCTCTCCTCGCCGCCCTGCGCGAGCCGGGCCAGCGCGCGGTACGAACGCTCCAGGCCGAAGCGCAGTCCTCGCTCGTCCAGTCCGCTGCCGAGCAGTGCCCGTCCCCCGGTGGCGGGGGCGACGGAGTCCTGGCCACCGGAGAGTATCCAGTCCAGGGCCGCGCCCAGCACCTCGGCCGACAACTGCTCACGACGCGCCGGATCCAGTCCGTACGCGTCCAGCGCCTCGACCTGCCCGGCGGCGGCGGTCAGGTCGTCCAGGAAGGGTACGTCGCCCGCGGTCGCGGTGCGGCCACGCAGCCGGGCGCGGACGGCGGCCACTCTGGCGGCGGTGTAGTGGATGGAGGACTCCGGCACCGACTCCAGCGTCCGCACCGCGCCCCGGCGGTCCCCGGTCGCGAGCTGCACGCGCGCCAGGCCGAACGCGGCGCTCACATAACTGGGGTCGGTCGACCAGACCAGCCGGTAGTACTCGGCGGCGTTGTCGAGCTGGCCGAGGACCTCCGCGCACAGACCGAGGGCCAGCTTGGGGGCGGGTTCGCCCGGGAAGGCGTCGTAGATCGCGTCGAAGGCGAGCGCGGCGGCCTCGTGGTCGCCGGTCACCAGGGCGGCCACACCCCGGTACCAGACCACCCGCCAGTCGTCGGGCCGTTCGTCCTCCAGCTTCCGCAGCGCCTCGTCCGCGGTGTACGTGTCGCCGTTCTCCAGCCAGGCCCGCACCTGCCGGAGCCGTGACTCCGCCGAGGGGGCCGGTGCGGCCGCGAGGGCGCCGAGCAACTCGGCGGGCGCGGTGGTCATCAGCCCGGCGAGGAAACCGGCGTTGGGGTCGGCGGGGTCGACGTGCGGGACCGGGAGCGCGAGCGCGGCGACCGGCGTGTTGACCGGCTTGACGAGGGCACCGGCGGGGGTGAGACCTCCGCCCGGCCGCGGGGCACCTCCGGCGGCCGCGGAAGCGGCAAGAGCCTTCCGGGAGGGCACCGCCCGTCCTCCGAGCCGCGACACCTCCCCGTCCAGCTTCGGGAACAACTCCGTGTCGGTGACCCGGACCTCGGGGCCGAAGAGGGTCGACAGGGAGGGCCTCGCCCGCCCCGTCTGGAGCGAGACGACCTCGCGCAGGACGCCGGTGAGCTGCTCCGACATCTCCTGCGCGGAGGCGAACCGGCGGGCCGGGTCCGGGTCGGTGGCCCGGACCAGCAGCCGGTAGAAGGACTCGTACCGGCGGAAGACCTCGATGTGGTCGGGGTCGGGCAGCGAGTCGACGAAGACGTTGGTGTAGCCCTGGAAGTCGAAGGTCAGCACGGCCAGGGTGCGGCCGACGGTGTACAGGTCGGAGGCGACGGAGGGGCCCACGTCCGCGACCTCGGGAGCCTGGTAGCCCACCGTGCCGTAGATGGCCGACTCCTCGTCGTCCATCCTGCGCACCGCGCCCATGTCGATCAGCTTGAGCTGGTCCTCGGTCTGGATGGCGTTGTCGACCTTGAAGTCGCAGTACAGGAGGTTGCGGCTGTGCAGATGGCCGAGCGCCTCCAGGGCCTCGATGCCGTAGGCGCACGCCTGCTCCACCGGCAGCGGGTCCCGCTTGCCGTCGGCCGAACGGCGGCCGTTGGCGATCTCCTTCAGCGACTTGCCGCCGACGTACTCCATGACGATGTAGCCGTCGAGCGAGCCGGTGCGCTGGTCGAGGTGCTCGACGAAGTTGTAGATCCGCACGATGTTGGCGTGCTCGATCTCCGCGAGGAAGCGCCGCTCGGAGATCGCGGCGGCCATCGCGTCCTGGTCGCCGGTGTCCAGCAGGCCCTTGAGGACCACCCAGCGGTCGGACACCGCGCGGTCCACGGCGAGATAGACCCAGCCCAGTCCGCCGTGCGCCAGACAGCCCGCCACCTCGTACTGGCCGTGCACGATGTCGCCGGACTTCAGCTTCGGCACGAACGAGTACGGGTGGCCGCACTTCGTGCAGAAACCCTCGGTACGACCGGACCGCTCCCCGCGCGAACGCCCCACCGGGGCCCCGCAGTCGGAGCGCGAGCAGAACCGCTTGCGCTCGGGCACCTCCGGGTTCTCCAGCACCATCTCGCGCGGGTCCGGCCGCGGCACCCCGGGCACCTCGACGAGCCCCGCGCCCAGCCGGCCGCGCCCGGTCGAACCGGCGGTGGAGCCGGAGCCGCGCACCGACACCGAACGGCCCGTGGACTTCCCGGAGACCGAGCGCGAGAGCCGTCCCGACACCGAGCGCCGTGACTTCGACGAGTGCGAGGACGTCCGCGCGGAACCGCGGCCGGTGGCGGGCGCGCTGCCGCTGCCCCGCGAGCCCCGGCCGCCGGCCGTGCCGCTGGGCACCGAGCCGGGCCGGCCGCCCCCGGAGGCGGAACCCCCGCCCGCGACGACCGGCGCCAGACCGCAGGTGTCGCAGTACAGCTCGCCGCCACCCATGTCCTCGTACGTCCCCTCGCAGTCGGGGCGCTGACAGGACTGCTGTTCCTGACTCATGACGACGACTCCCCCCTACGGTCCTCAAGGCCGTGCTGCGGCACCCGCGGGGCGCCCAGCAGCTCGGCGGCCGCGTGCTGGTAGCGCAGCACGGCCTGTTCGGCGACCCGCAGGTCGCAGGGCGCGCTCCACAGCATCCGCCGGGCCGCGTCGTACCGCTCGATCAGGAACGGGTCCTCGGCCAGACCGTGCCGGGCGACCTTCGCCTTGTACGCGTCGAGCCGGCCGCGCAGCTCCGCGCGGACCGCGAGCGGCGCGGTGACCGCGGTCAACGACTCGCGGGCACGCAGCAGTTCGTCCTCCGCCTTCTGCTCCAGGGACTCCAGGAGCGGTGACAGCCGGTGCCACTGGCCGTGTCTGCGGTACTCGGCGGCCGTCGCCAACTGCTCCTGGAGCACGGTCGGCGGTCCGCTGACGACCGGTACCTCCGTGGCCGCGATCTTCGCGAGGACCTCGCCGCGCGCGATGCGGGCCTCGGCGAGCGTGCGGTCCGCGCGGGAGAGCACGTCCCGCAGTCTGACCAGCCGGGCCTCGGCGTCCTGCCGGACCGTGAGCACCGCGTCGATCTCCCGGCGCACGTCCTCCAGGGCGCGCGCCTCCCGGTCGTAGGCCGTGGTGTCCGGCCTGCCGCCGCCGGGGGCCGAACTGCCCTGCGCGCGCTGCCAGAACGCGAGCGGGTCGGAGATCACCTGCTCGCGCAGCGAGGTCAGGGTGCGGGTGATGCGCTCCAGGTCGTCGCCCGCCGGGTGCTCCCCGGGGCGGACGCCGACGGAGTGCGCGAGCTGGCGGGTGCGCTGGAGTTCGGCGGACAGCAGGTCTATCCGCGCGGGCAGCGCCGACCAGACCGCGTCGGCGGCGACGACCATGTCCAGGCTCGTCGCGTACAGCTCGTTCATCCGCTCCACGAGCGTCACCAGGGAGAACCGCTCGCTGAGCTTGCCCGAAGCGCCGTGCAGGGTGGGCGCGTTGGCCGTGGCGGTCGCCGAGCCCGCGACGGTGACCGACTCGCCGCGCAGCAGCTCGGTGAGCTCCACCAGGTCCTCGCGGCTGGACCAGCGGCGGCGGGAGCGGATCTCGCGGGCGGAGCGCAGCGCGTCGGTGTACGCGTCGAAGTACGCCCACAGCAGGGTGATCGACGCGTCGGCGGACTCCCAGCGCTCCTTGGTGACCCCGGTGAGGTCGGCGCCTTCCAGGAGCCTGCGGCCCGCGTGGTCCTGGAGGGCGAGGAGCGAGGTCTCGATCGCCTCGTGCTCCGCGCCGAGCCGCGCCAGCGCACGGTCCACCTCGTCCCGGTCCATCACCGGCCCAGGGGGTCCCGTGACGCCCATCGATCACCTCTCGCTGCTGAAGGGTTGCTGGGTGGTTGTCTGTTCCGGACGGTCCGTCAGCTCTTGCGCAGGTACTTCGCCGGCGGCGGTTCCGACTTGGCCGAGTCCCTGTCCAGTGTGGCGGACAGCCACCTGTCGTACGACGCCTGCCAGCCGTTCGTGCGGTCCTTGCGGTAGTCCACCAGGATCTGGTTGACCCGGCGTACCAGATCGTCGGCGTCGCTCTTCATCGCCACGCCGTAGTACTCGGTGGTGAAGGGGGAGCCCTTCAGTTCGACCGTGGGGTCCTGGGCGGCCTGGCTGGCGGCGAGCGCGCCGTCGGTGACCACGGCGTCGACCTCGCCGAGCTGGAGCCGGACCAGGCAGTCGAGCTGGTTGGGCACCGTGGTCCTGATGTCGGCGGAGGCGACGAGATCCCCCGCCTTCTTGTCCTCGTCGAGCTTGCTGAAGGCGGTCGAACCCTCCGCCGTGCAGATCTTCTTGTTCGCGAGCGTGCCGTCGTAGCCCGCGATGTCCGAGGACTTGGGCGCGAGGACCTGCTGTCCGGTCTTGAAGTACGGGGCGGAGAAGGCGACTTGGCCGACGCGGGTGCAGTTGATCGTCATCGTGCGGACGACCATGTCCACCCGGCCGTTCTGTATGGCCGGGATGCGCTGGTTGGTGGGGATGGCCTTGAACTGCACGGCGTCGGCGTCGCCGAGGATGTCCTGCGCGATCCGGTGGACCAGGTCGATGTCGAAGCCCTCCAGGTCGGCGTCCTCCCCGCCGTTGGGGTTGCGGTAGCCCCAGCGGTAGCTGTTCTGGTCGACGCCGACGACCAGCTTGCGCTTCTCTCCCTCGCGGGCCTTGATCTTCTCGATGGTCGGGCCGTCCGCACCCGACGGGGAGAGCGTCTGGTCCTCGGGGTGCGCCTTGATCGCGGGGTCGAGACAGGGGTCGTCCGCCGCGGCCTGCCCGGCACGGCTCAGGCCCGGGCCACCGGTGCCCGTGCTGCCGTCGCCGGCCGTCCTGAGCAGCGGCAGCAGCAGGGCGCAGGCGAGCACCAGGGTGCACACGACGGCCATCGCCCCCACCCCGCCCCAGCCCCTGAGACCGGCCCGCACACGTCCACGCATCCGCATCGTCACGCCCCCTCTCACCGGTACTCCGACAGCCTGCGCCCGATGCCGAGGACCGCGCCGGCGGCGCCCAGCACGGCCAGTACGGCGGCACCCACCGACAGCCCGGTCATCGCGTCCAGGCCGTCACCGGCGGACTGCCTGAACTCGGACTCCTCGTGCGTCAGGGCGAGACGGAGGTTGTGGTCGACGCTGTCGAAGCACTCGCCCGTGGCGCCCTTGCCGCCGACGACCCGGCTCAGCGCCTCCTGGTAGTTGCCGTGGTCGTCCTGCTCGCGGGCCGCGGCGTGGCGCTCCTTCCACACCTTCATGTTGCCCTGCGCCGCGGTCACCGGCTTCTCGCCGCTGTCGTCGTCGGCGAGCTTCGACGCCTCGGCCAGTCCCTTGCCGAGGACGTCCATGTCCTGGTCGAAGTCGTGGTCGTAGGCGTCGACGGTGACCTTCTCGCCGGTCTTGCGGTCCGTGAGCGTGACGGTCTCCGCGCCGCGCGCCACCAGCGTGAGGTTCTCGTTGCCGCGCGCCTTCAGGGAGGCGATGCGGGCGTCGTGCAGGACGTTGAGCGAGCGGACACCGTGGTCGTAGGAGGCGTTGAGGCCCGCGCGCGCGACGGTGTGGCCGACGACCAGCCACAGCAGCACCACGGTCGCGGCCGCGGTGGCCGCGACGAGGCCGTGGTTGAGGACCCGGTTGGTGCGCCGGTAGGTGCGGTGCTGCGTCCAGGCCAGCCCGGCGAGCGCCAGGACGCCGAGGCCGATCGCCGCCCACGGGTAGGGCGTGGCGTCCGCGTAGTCGGCGCGCAGCCGCTGGTTCTCGCTGGTGTAGAGGTTCTGCGCCTTCGGGAGCATCTCCTCCTGCATCTTCTCGTTGGCGTAGCGCAGATACGCCCCGCCGACCGGGAAGCCCTGGCGGTTGTACGTCCGGGCCTGCTCCACCAGCCCCTTGTACTCCGGCAGCAGGGTGTTGAGTTCGGCCACGGTCCTCGCGGCGCGGGAGTCCGGGTCGGAGTTGGAGGCGGCCCTGACCAGACCCGCGGCGGCCCGGTCGATGTCGTCCTCGTACCGCTCGCGCGACTCGGCCGACTCCTGGCCGCCGGCGAGGAAGCCGCTGGAGGCCGCGGTGTTGGCGTCGGCCAGGTAGCGGTAGATGTCGGCGGCGGCGCTGCTGAGCGGCTGGCTCTTGTGCAGCACGTCGTCCGCGGCGGCGGCCCGCTCGTCGGTCTGCCAGGCGGTGACCGCGCCGAACAGGACGACGAGCAGGGCGAGCGCCGCGCCGATGATGCGCAGCCTGCCCGGTTCGGTGGTGGCGGCCGCGCGCACCTGGTCGAAACCCTCGGCGAAGGCCGTACGACGGGCGGGCGCACGGTCCGGTGCGGGGGCGGGCGGGGACGGCTGCGGGAC
>NZ_LJBR01000034.1 GCF_001282115.1 Streptomyces sp. NRRL B-24085
GGCATCGAGATCGCCGCCCACCTCCACACCCCCGACACCCCGGCCACCGGCCCCCGTCCCGCGCTGGTGGTCGGACATCCCGGGACCGGGGTCAAGGAACAGACCTCCGGCACCTACGCGGCGCTGATGGCCGAGCGCGGATTCGTCGCCCTCGCCTTCGACGCCGCCTACCAGGGCGAGTCCGGCGGTCTGCCCCGCGGCCTCGAGGACCCCGCCCAGCGCATCGAGGACTTCAAGGCCGCCGTCTCCTACCTCACCACCCGGGAGGAGGTGGATGCCGAGCGCATCGGTCTGCTCGGCATCTGCGCCTCCGGCGGCTACTCGCTGGCCGCCACCGGCGGCGACCACCGTGTCAAGGCGGTCGCCACGGTCTGCACCGCCGAGCCCGCCCGCCAGTTCCGCTTCGGCGCCGACGGCTCCCAGGACCCGGCCGTCTTCCAGGCCCTGCTGGACGCCGCCGCCCAGGCCCGCACCCGCGCGGCCCGCGGCGAGGACCCGGGCGTGCTGACGATGTTCCCCGACACCGCCGAGGAGGCGGGCGCCCTGGGCGGCGAGCACGGCATCGAGGGCTGGGAGTACTACTGCGGCCCCCGTGGCTACCACGAGCGCTCCGCGAAGTTCCTCACGTGGGACAGTGTCGACAAGATGGCCTCCAGCGACGTCTTCCGTGCCGTCCCCCTCATCGGCCCCCGACCCATGCTGCAGATCATCGGCGAGCGCGCGGTGACCGCATGGATGGCGATCGAGGCCCACCAGGCGGGCACCGGACCCAAGGAGCTCCACCGCATCCCCGGGGCCAGCCACGTCGACCTCTACGACAAGCGCGAGTACATCGACCAGGCCGTCGAGAAGCTCACCGACTACTTCACCGCACACCTCGACAAGTGACCGGCTGGGCCACGGCCGGGAACACATGCGGGAGGGGCCGACAGCACAGGCTGTCGGCCCCTCCCGCATGTGTTGACGGGTCACTTCGCCCGGAGCGGCCCCGCGAAGGACTTGCGCAGCGACCCGGAGGCCAAGGGCAGCAGCGAGGCGAGCATCTTGCCCTTGACCGTGCTCGGCTCCCGCGTCAGTTCGACGTCGACCCGGGTGCCGTCGCCTTCGGGGGTCATCCTGAACACCCAGCCGCCGCCGGCGCCGAAGAGCTTGGAGTCCAGCGTGGTGACGGTGACCGTGTCGCCGGCGGGCTCCCAGTCGTAGCGCGCCCGCTCCCAGGCGGCCGCGGTCCCCTCGGTGACCTCGGCCCAGGTGTCACCCAGGTCGTGGACCTCGAAGTGCTCGGCGTCGATGGTGGGCCAGGCCTGGGCGCGGGAGGGACCGAAGTCGGTGAGCACGCCCAGCACGTCCTTGGGGCCGAGCTGGGAGACGAGGTGGAAGCGTACGACTGCCATGGGATGTCCTCACCGAGAAGTAACCGTTCTGAATGGTGACGCGAGATTCCCATGGCGTTGCGTCACCTGTCAAGATGGTTACTTTTGCGGACTGCTGCGCGACGTGACCCTCCTTACCGCAGGCTTCCGCAAGTCGACAAGAGGCCGCCGGTCTCTTATTGTCGAATCATAAGGTTCCAGTGGCCTCTTAAAAGTGTGTGCCCTGGTCGAATCCGGCGTGTGCACACGTGTGCAGCGCCCATGAGAGACAGAGACAACCCCATGAACAAGACCTGGCTGATCACCGGAAGCTCCCGCGGACTGGGCCGCGCCCTCGCCGAGGCCGTCCTGGAGGCAGGCCACAACCTGGTCGCCACCGCCCGGCGCACCGAAGCCCTGAAGGACCTCGCCACCACGTACGGCGACCGGGTCCGCCTGGTGACCCTGGACGTCACCGACCCCGCCGCCGCCCGCAGGGCCGTACAGGCCGCGGTCGAGGCGTTCGGGCGACTGGACGTCGTCGTGAACAACGCCGGGTACGCCGACATGGCCGCCATCGAGGACATGTCCGAGCAGGCCTTCAGGGACCAGATCGAGGCCAACCTCTTCGGCGTCGTGAACGTCTCCAGGGCGGCCCTGCCCGTGCTGCGCGAGCAGGGCGCCGGGCACATCATCCAGATCTCCTCCGTCGGCGGCCGGGTCGGCGTCCCGGGTCTGGGTGCCTACCAGGCGGCGAAGTGGGCGGTCGGCGGCTTCTCCGAGGTCCTGGCCAAGGAAGTGGCTCCCCTCGGCATCAAGGTCACCGTCGCCAAACCGGGTGGCATGCGCACCGACTGGGCCGGCTCCTCCATGGCCACCCCGCCGGTCAGCGCGCCGTACGAGGAGGTCGTGGGCGGCGCCATCGCCGCCATCCGCGACGCGGACGGCAGGCAGCCCGGCCACCCGGACCGCATCTCCCGCATCCTGCTGGACGTCGTGGAGGCCGAGGAACCCCCGCTGCGACTGCTGCTCGGCAAGGACGCCGTCGCCGTGGCGCAGGGTATGGCCGACCGGCTCGCCGCGGAGGACGCCCGGTGGCGCGCGGTCAGCGGGGCCGCCTGACACGCGGCCCCGCGGTCCCGGCCCCGGACCCGGCACGCGAGCCCGGGGCTTTAGGGTTGCCGCAGGCGGCGCCGGGTGCCGGCCGCGAAAGGGACTTCCGGGGAAGCGACGATGACAGACGAACGGCCGACGCAGTTCCAGCGTGCGCGCAGCGCCGAACAGCGCGAGATGCGACGGCAGGCCATCCTCGACGCGGCGACCCAGTTGCTGACCGAGCTGCCGGTCGCCGAGATCAGCCTGCGGGAGCTGAGCCGTCGGGTCGGACTGTCGAAGAGCAACGTCGTGCGGTACTTCGAGACCCGGGAAGCGGTCTTCTTCGAACTCCTCAACCGGTCCCTCGCGCAGTGGATTGGGGAACTGCCCGCCGAACTCCCGCCCGCCGGGCCGGAGGGAGCCGACTGGCCCGAGACCGAGACGGAGGTCGAGGTCGAGACAGAGGCAGAGGTCGAGGCCGTGGCCGGCGCCCTGGCCCGGTCCCTGGCGCGCAGGTCGCTGCTCTGCGCCCTGCTCAGCGCGCTGGGAACCGAACTGGAACGGAACATCTCCGCCGAGTCGGTCCGCGAGTTCAAGCTCGTCAACGTCCGGCTCCTGGCCGACCTGGCCGAACTGCTGCGCGGCCGCATCACAGGGCTCACCCCCGAGGCGGCCCGCGAACTGGTCTCCCTGACCGTCGTCTACACAGCCGGGCTCTGGCCGTTCGCCCACCCCTCGCCGGCCGTCAGCGAAGCCCAGCGGGACCCCGAACTCGCCCCCACGAAGGTCGACTTCGCCGCCCGGCTCGGACGCATCCTGCACGTCGCCGCGACCGGACTGCTCGCCCTTCGCTGACGCCCGCGCGGAAATCCGTGTCGGGCCGGCAGGGCTTTGCGCGTCGCCGCTCCGAGCGGCCGTGAATCTCGGTTGATCCGGTCCTGGCCGTATGAATACTGGCTGTCGTCACAGTTGATCGGATCTGTTCCCGGCGTTTCGGACGGACCAGGATGAGGGCGGCGAGAATGACCATGCACGACGACCAGGTGGACGTGACCACCGACATCGTCGCGGCCTTGATCCAGGAACAGTTCCCCCAGTGGAGCGACAAGGCGATCCGCCCCCAGTCGTCGACCGGGACGGTCAACGCCATCTTCCGCATAGGAGACGACCTTTCGGCGCGCTTCCCTCTTCGTCCGGCGGATCCGGCCGAGGCCCTGGCGGTTCTGGAACAGGAAGCCCGGGCGAGCGCGGAGTTGGCACAGGTGTCCCGGTTCCCCGTCCCGGAACCCGTCGCCTTGGGGAAGCCGGGAGCGGACTACCCCATGCCCTGGTCGGTCCAGACATGGCTGCCGGGAACGGTCGCCTCCGACGCCGACCCCAGTGCGTCGGACGCCTTCGCCGAGGACCTCGCGTCCTTCATCGCGGCCCTGCGGGGCGCCGACACACGGGGGCGGCGGTTCAGTGGTGACAATCGTGGCGGTGTTCTCACCGACCACGACGACTGGATGGCGAGGTGCTTCGAGGAGAGCAAGGGACTGCTCGACGTGCCCCGGCTGCGCGAGGTGTGGAGCCGCTTCAGGGAGTTGCCGCGCAGGGATGCCGATGTGATGAGCCATGGTGACTTGATCCCCGGCAACATACTGGTCGCGGGAGACCGGCTCAGCGGCGTCCTCGACACCGGCGGCTTCGGCCCCGCCGACCCCGCGCTGGACCTGGTCAGCGCCTGGCACCTGCTGCGGCCGGGCCCACGGCGAGTGCTCCGGCAAGCACTGGGCTGCGACGACCTGGAGTGGGAGCGCGGCAAGGCGTGGGCGTTCGAACAGGCGATGGGCCTGGTCTGGTACTACGTCGAGAGCAATCCGACGATGAGCAGGATGGGGCGCCGGACCCTCGACCGCATTCTGGAGTCGACGGAGTGATGCCGCCCGGACGCCACGGGTGCGGCCCCCTTCGCCAGCTCTCGACACGGACCTCCGGGAGTTTTTCGGTAACGACCGCCTGAGATGGCGGCACGCTGTCACGCTCTGCCAAGGGATGGCTGGGCGGGTTCAGTTGACGTCGGTGAGAGCCGACTGCCCGCGCTCACGGCAGCCGGAGAAGCAGGTGCCGATGCATCCGGATGGGGCCGCTGCGGGGCAGCACCCGCTTCAGCCTCCGAGGCCGCGTGCAAGGCGGAGCAGATCCGCCACGTGCAGCACGCGTCCGTCGAATCCGGGAAGGGGGACATGGAGAGGTTCGGTCCAGCGGGCGGGAATCGCGTCCAGCCCGTAGTACGCCCCCGCGAGGCCTCCGGTGACCGCGGCGACCGTGTCCGTGTCACCACCGAGGTCGATCGCCGCGCGTATCGCCTCTTCGAAGCCGTTGGTGGTGCGCAGGGCCCAGACGGCGGAGCCCAGGCAGGGCCAGACGGCGCCGTTGAACTCGGTCGCTCGGTCGGGGTGCCAGTCGGGGGCGAGAACGGTGGCGTAACGGCCGCGGTGGTCGGGGTGCACACGATCCAGGATGTCCGGGAGCGCCGCGAGCGGGTCGGTGTCCTCGAACGTGACGCGGATGAGTTCGTGGAAGATCGCCGTGCCTTCCCAAGCCGCACGGTCACCGTGGGTCAGGGCGGCGATCCTGCGGGCCGCGTCCATGGTGGCTTCCTGGCCGGCGGCAGCGAAGTGGACAGCGGAGGTCGACGCCCGCATCAAGGAGCCGTTTCCCGCTGCGCGTTGATTGACCTGGAAATGGATCGCGGCGGCGAGGTCCCAGGGCATCCCGTTGGTCAGGACGTCTTCGGTCTGCAAGCCGATGTCCTTCGGTTCCGCCGCTGCCCACCGTTGGAAGCGGGCGAAGACGTCCGGCAGGTCCAGTCCGCCGCGCTCCAGCAGCGACTCCGCGACCAGGATGGCCATCTGGGTGTCGTCCGTCGCCTCGCCGGGGTCCCAGCCCCCGCCTCCGCACATCTCGTCACCGGCACCAGGCACGGGAAAACGCGCGGTGAACGCTCCCTGGGGACCGAACTCGAAGGGGCCACCCAGGGCGTCACCCACCGCTGAGCCGACGATCACGCCGGCCGCCCGCTGAAACCGTTCCATTGACGCAGGCTATCCGTGCCACGGCCGTGGCCCTCGATACACGGGGTCTGAGGCACCCGGGTCCTGGATAGGCCCAGCGGTAAGCACCTATACGGAGTGGGCTGGAGGCAAGGCATCGAACACCAGCCGGCGAAACCAAGGTCACAGCCGTCACGAGCCCGCATATTCCATTTCGCCCAGGCCGGAACGTGCCCTATTGCAGGGTCGCTTGCACACTTTAAGATGCGGCACTGACACCGGCTGCCCGTCCGGCAGAGCGGCGGGCCGGCTGTTCACGGCGCCCTGGGCGTCCGAAGGAGCAGCCATCGCACGCCGGGCCGGAGCCCGCCTTTCGCTCTGAACGATCCGCAGGCTCCGGCCCTCGTCCTCGCGGCAACTCGAGCCGGGGCGAACTCCCGCGCGTCCCGGGCCGCAAGGGCGATCCCGCGCGAGGTCTTGCGCCAGGGGAGTACGCAAGCGCTCGCGCTCAGCGGCCGTCACCCATCGCCGACCCAGGGCGGCGGCCGCGCTTCCCCAACTCTCCCAGCAGCGAGCCGTTGTCGTCCCCACTCCGATGGAGCTGATCCGGCGTATTTTTCACGGCGGTGTCCTCGGCGTCGACGAAGGCGGCGAACCTCGCCACCAGGGTCCAGACCCCGGCCTCGGGGCAGGAGCCGCCAGCCGAGGGGTGACGGAAGGCGTTTTCTGAAGGCAATCGTTTGATTGCTTCGGGTTAGACAACCTTTGCCAGAGTCTGAACGTCCAAAGAACAACAGGAGACGCGTTGTCTCCGTTTAGGGGGAGCGTTCATGCTCAAGGTGAGCATCGTGGTGCCCGTGTACAACGCGGGCCGTTACATAGACATCTGCGCGCCGTCACTCTTACGCCAGACCCTGGGGGAGGACGCGTACGAGATCATCTACGTCGATGACGGCTCGACCGACGACTCGGCACAGCGGCTCGACGAGTTGGCCGATACGCACAAGCACGTGCGGGTGATCCACCAGGAGAATTCCGGCTGGCCGGGCAAGCCCCGCAACGTCGGGGTCCGGGAGGCCCGCGGGGAGTACGTCCAGTTCGTGGACCAGGACGATGAGCTGACCCCTCAGGCCCTGGAGGTCCTGCACCGCATGGCCGACCGCAACCGCTCGGACATCGTGCTGGGCAAGGTCATCGGCACCATGGCGGGTCCCAGCAATGTCTTCAAGCGCACCGTGGAGCGCTGCACGGTCGAGGACGCGCCGTTGATGGAGAGCCTGACCCCGCACAAGATGTTCCGCCGCGCTTTCCTGCTCGCCCATGACCTGAGGTTTCCCGAGGGCCCGGTGCGGCTGGAGGACCAGCTGTTCATGGCCCAGGCGTACGTGCGGGCCAAGACGGTCTCCATCGTCGCCGACCATCCCTGCTACATCTGGAACCGTCGCGAGGACGGCGGCAACACCAGCAGCCGCGCCAGCACCCCCGAGGACTACTACGGCCACCTGCGCACGGTCGTGGAGGCCATCAAGCAGGACACCCCTCCCGGCCCGCTCCAGGACCATCTGCTGCGCCGCTCCTACCGCGTGGAACTCCTGCGCCCGGTGGGCGAGCCGCGCGCCCTGCAGCGCACCGGCAAAGACCTTCAACGTTACTTCGACGTGGTGCGCCGGATGGCGCTGGAGGCCTATCCGCCCGGGGTCCGAGGCGGCCTGCCCGCCCTGACCCGGCTGCGGGCGCACCTGCTGGAGGAGGGCCATCTGGACTCCCTGGTGGAACTGGCCCGCCGCACCCGGACCATCAGGCCGGAGCTGACCGTCGACGACATCCGCTGGCGCGACGGGAAGCTGCACGTGACCACCACGTTCGGCATGCGCCGCGGTGACGGTGAGCCCCTCGCCCTGGTCGAGCGCTACGGCCGGATGCTCCTGGACCCCGACCTGCTGGCCGGCATCAAGGGCGCCGAGGGCTGGGAGGCCCCGCACCCCCTGGGCCACGCCCACGGCGAACTCCTTGTCCACGACACGGCCCGCAACCTGTGGTGGTACCCGGATGCCGACCTGATCCCGCGCACCCAGCCACTCGGCGAGGGCCGCCACCGGGTCGTACTCACCGGCGACACACCCATCGACCCCCTCACCCTGGCCGGCGGCCGCCCCATGGAACCGGGCACCCACATCGTGTGGGCCAGCGCCCAACTCCTGGGCGTCGGCCGCAGAGCACGCGTCACACGCGACGACAACACAACGGGCGCTGCCGCGCCTGATCTCGGTCTCGGCGCGGGCCTCGGCCTCGGCTTCGGAGCGGTGAAAGTCGGCACCCCGCCCCACCTGGTGATCCCGGCCTGGGGTGGCTCGGCCGGTCAACTCCGCCTCTCCGTGCGCCCACCGGGCCAGGCCACGCTCCCGCACCGCCTCTATCTGCGCACCACCTCGGCCCCGCCCCTCCGCCGGGCGGCCCGCACGGTCCTGCACCGCCTCCCGCCGGACGTCCGCGGCCGCGCGAAGAAACTGGCTCGCAGGGCGGACCCCTGGAGCGGCGGCTGAGCAAGCCGAGGCCCCGTCGTCAACGGCATGGTCCCTTGGCGGGCGAGGTGACCAGCGGTATTCGACCACGCCCGAAACGCGTGGCGTGGCCTGAGAGGCGCCGCGGACCATGGGTGTGCCGCCGGAGCAACGGTTCCGGCCGCACACCCACGGGAGAGACATGCATCCGCTGAAGCAGAAGAAACCGCTGGCAAGTACTGCACCGTCGTCGTGGAGCCGGTGAAGCCGGGCGAGGAGGCCTCACGGGTGAAGAGCCGGACCTGTTCCGACACCAGGACGACGACGGCCGACCGCAGCGGCCAGACCCTGCTCATGACCTGGTACGAGTACGGCGGCGGCAGCACCGACGTGTACGGGGACTACGGTCCCTGCGACGCGGACGGCTATGTCCTGAGCACCGGCCTGTGGCGTTACTCGATCTCCTCGTTCATCACCTACAACAACTGCGACGGTCAGCAGGCCGTCCTCAACGACGGCCAGAACGCCGTCTATTACTACGGGTTCGGCACACCGAACGTGGGCGCCCGAGCGGACGACAACATCGGCTGGTTCAAGGTCTGGGACGCCCTCTAGGCGGCAGCGGACTCGCGGACGATGGCCGGGGGCCGCGGGCCGGGGACCTGGTACTCGCACCGAACGATGAGTTCAGGTGACGGATCGGGTCTGCCCTTGCATGACTCGTATCATCGCTGACATCTCGGTCTCCCTCGACGGCTTCGTCACCGGGCCCGACCCCAGTCCTGACGACGGGCTGGGCGCCGGTGGCGAGGCCCTGCACACATGGGCGTTCTCCGACGACCCCGCCGACCGCCGCTTGCTGCATGAGGGGACGGCGCGCTCGGGTGCCGTCGTCCTCGGCCGTCGCCTCTTCGACATCGTCGACGGGCCGAAGGGCTGGGACGACACGTCGGGCTACGGCGCCGGTGAGGTCGGCAAGCCCGCCTTCGTCGTGGTGACCGGCTCGCCGCCGGAGACGGTGCGGACGACCGAGCTCGACTGGACGTTCGTCACCACCGGACTGACCGACGCCGTCGCCACCGCGCGCGAGCGGGCCGAGGCGGCGTCCTCGGAGAGGGGCCAGGACCTCGACGTCATCCTCATGGGCGGCGGCGCCACGATCCGCTCGGCACTCGACGCCGGGCTGGTCGACGTACTCACGCTGCACCTCGCCCCTGTCGTGCTGGGCGCGGGAACACCACTGTTCACCGGAGGAGCACCCCGCACGCTGGTACAGCGGAGCGTCGTTCCGACCTCCACCGCGACCCACCTCACCTACGACGTGTCCCGGTGATCCGATGACCACGGTCCACGCCAATGACGTCACCCTGGGGATCGAGTCGTTCGGAGACGACGACGGGCCCCTCGTCCTGCTCGTGGGCGGGACGACCATGCTCTCCTGGCCCGACGCACTGTGCCGGCGCCTCGCGGCCGGCGGACGTCGTGTCGTGCGCTACGACCTCCGCGACAGCGGAGAGTCGACTACGACGGACCCCTCCGCTCCCGCCTACACCCTGCGCGACCTGGCCGCCGACGCGGCAGCCCTTGCCGACGTGCTCGGCGGCGGGCCCGCGCACCTCGCGGGGATCGGCGTCGGCGGGATGGTCGCCCAGGTCGCCGTGCTCGACCATCCCGGCGCCTTCTCGGCGCTCACCCTGGTCGGCACCCGCCCGGTCGCCCCTGGCCCGGCCGACGACGACCTCCCGGAGCACGATCAGGTGACGATGAGCTGCCTGTTCGCACGTCCCAAGCCCGATTGGGCCGATCGCGAGGCGGTCGCGGAGTTCGCCGCCGACGGCGCGGAGATCCTCGGCGACGACCCCGTCGCCGCCCGCGCGACCGCCGCCCGCGTCTGGGACCGCACGCCCGGCACCACACCCCC
Source organism: Streptomyces sp. NRRL B-24085 (assembly GCF_001282115.1). Lineage (GTDB taxonomy): Bacteria > Actinomycetota > Actinomycetes > Streptomycetales > Streptomycetaceae > Streptomyces. The sequence continues at coordinate 9,905 of NZ_LJBR01000034.1, forward strand.
GGTCCAGATGGCCAACCAGACGGGCATGGTCTTCGCCAGGCTCGACTGCGCACCCCGCTGGCGCGAGCGCCTGCCCGGGATCGAGGTCCCCACGCTCGTCGTCCACGGCCGCCACGACCGCTTCTTCCCCGTCGGCAACGGCGAGGCGATCGCACGCGAGATTCCCGGCGCACGGCTGCTCGTCATCGAGGAGGCCGCCACCGCGATCCCCCGAACGGCGGTCGGCGAGATCACCGAGGCGATGCTCGACCTGGGATAGCCCGGAGAGAGCAGGGCGGGTGCCACGCGGGCGTGGCCCTCCGGTCGGCAGGTCACCGCAGTGTCGTCTCCTCGCCGATGGACCGCTCGCGGGCGGAGGCGAGGACCAGAGCCGTGGCCACGGCGTCCTGTGCTGCCACGCCGACCGACTTGTAGAGGGTGATCTGGTCCGGTGCGGTGCGTCCAGGTCTGCTGCCGGTGACGAGTTCGCCCAGTTCGGCGTGCACGTGATCGGCGGTGATGACGCCGTCGCGGATCGGCAGGAGCAGGTCGTTGCTGCCCGCGGGAAGCGGGGCGAGCACGGCCCGACGCGATTCGACGCACACCAGTGCCTCGGCCACCGTGGCGTCGTCGACCTCGCGACCGGCGGGGTTGTACCCCACGGACGTGATGTGCACCCCGGGGGTCAGCCAGGAGCGGCGGACCACGGGTTCGACGGAGTGTGTCGTCGCCGCGGCGATGTCCGCGCCGTCGAGCGCCTCGGCGTAACCGGACACGGCCCGGACCTCGCCCTCCAGTTCGGTCGACAGCTCCGCCGCCAGGGCGGCCGCCTTCGCCGGATCGCGGCCCGCGACGCGGATCTGCCGGATCGGCCGGACCCGGCAGATCGCGCGGGCATGGGAACGGGCTTGCACACCGGTGCCCAGCACCGCCAGCACCGTGGCGTCCTCGCGGGCGAGCAGTCGCGCCGACAGTGCGGAGCAGGCGCCGGTGCGCGCCGCGGTGATGGCGGTGCCGTCCAGCAGGGCGGTGGGCTCACCGGTGTCCGGGGCGAACGCCACGATCAGCGCCTGATGCGTGGGCAACCGGACGCCGTCGTTGTGCGGGAAGAGCGACACGAGCTTGGTCATGAGGGCCCCGGCCGACGGCAGGAAGCCCGGCATGGCCGCCAGGAACCCGTCGCGTTCGGGCACCAGGGCGGCGACGCGATCGGGTACCGAAGCACGGCCCGTACTGAGGTCGGCCATCGCGAGGGCCAGGGCGTCGATCAGCGCGTCCGGGTCGAGGAGGGCCTCGACCTGTGAGCGACCCAGTACAAGCATGCGTCTCAGCCTCCTGATGCCGGTCGTACGGCCCGACGACCGCACAGCCGAAGCCTCAACCGCGACCCCACACGGTCCGGGCTTCGACACGCCGTCGCCCGCGCACACGTTCATCCGTACGTCCGCGGTAAAGATCACCCGCTCCTCCCGGCGGCGAATTCGCGACATGAAGAACTGGAGAACGCGAGAATTTCGGCCACAATTAGCGGTGATCTTCTGACGGAAAGTTTTCCGTGGTGGGCGGAGCTTGCGCTATGGCCTGAACTCGGTCATACGAAAAAGCGGCTCACGCTTTCGGGAGATTTGCGCGCACGATCCTGACACGCTTGCGGCGGCGCGGACACTCGATAAGGGAGGTCGCGCCGAATCCTCGTAGTCGATCGGAAAGAGGAAGTAATGCGCACTTCTCTGACCAGGACACTCGTCGTCGCGAGCGCGGTCGTCGGCATTGCCGGTGGAGGTCTCGCGAGTGCGAGTGTGAGCGTGGCGGCTCCGCAGCAGGCCACCAAGCTTGCGGTCAGCAGCCGGCCCGCCTCGGTCCTCGCAGTGAACAACCTCGGCCTGAACACGGCCCGGGCCAAGAACTGGCAGAGCTGCCTGAACGCCTGGGGCTTCAACGCCGGCACCGAGGACGGGCAGCTCGGCACCAACAGCTGGAAGGCGGCCCAGCGGATGCTCAACGCCTGGGGCTACAACGCCGGCGCCGAGGACGGGGTCGTCGGGCCCAACACGATCACGGCGCTGCAGAAGTTCTTGAACGCCGTCGGTGAAAACGCAGGAACCCCCGACGGGATCGCCGGACCCCAGACCAGGGCCGCGTTCTGGAATTACAACGCCACTGGCTGCTGAGCGAATCCCGCAAAGCACGTCGGGCCGGTCGCGTGGGTAAGGGGACCACTCGGCCGGTCCGGCTTTCCGTTTCCGGCGGGTCCAGCCCGCCACGGCGCCGGCCCGGGTGCGCTTTCGGCATGTCCTCAGTCCTCGCATAGGGTGCGGTGACGAGGGAGTCCACGTCGTTCGTCACCACGATCCGGGTCACCCTCGTTCTCGCGTCCGCAGGCACCCCTTGGACCACACCGCCAGGAGGCCCCAGTGTCAGACCCGCGACTGCTCGGCGCCGAGCAGAAGCTCGCCGACGCGAAGAAGCTGCTGAGCCTCCCGCGTATCGTCGTGATCTGCGGCTCCACCCGGTTCATGACCGAGATGACCGAGGCCGAACTGCGGGAGACCAGAGCCGGAAAGATCGTCGTCAAGCCGGGCTTCGACACGAAGTCGCCGGACGCACTCCGGTCCGGTCCTGCCGAGGCCGAGGCGCTGAAGGTTCAGCTCGCCGATCTGCACCGGGCGAAGATCCGGCTCGCCGACGAGGTGCTCGTGGTCGGCGACTACATCGGTGACAGCACCCGAGCCGAGATCGCCTACGCCCGGTCGCTGGGCAGGCCCGTGCGGTTCACGCACCCCGCAGTCGACCCTGACGCCTGACACGTTCCCGCCGAATCGGCGGCTCCCACGGGTTGGCTGGAACATCAACTCACCACACCTGAAACACGGTTGTCGCACACCCCTCTGATTGGCAGACTCACCTCGCCGACGGGAGAACACGCGGGCAAGCGTGCGACCACACGCGTGCAAGCAGCACGTCGGCGGACGGGATCCACTCATCTCACAGGGGGAACACCCATGCATCTCAGCATGCCCGGACGCGTCCTGGGCCGGGCCACCGCCACCCTCGCACTGGCGCTGGCCATGGCCACCGGAACCACCGGACTGCTCTCCGGCACCGAAGCCCACGCCCTGCCGGTCACCGAGGGTTCCTTCACCTTCAGCGGTGACGAGGGCGACTACATCAGCGGCGGCCGGTCCTACGCCTACGCAACGGCGTCCCAGGACCGCATGAACGTCTCCGGCAGCTCGGACAACGGTGTGGTCACCGTCTCCGTCGACGGAGCGAACGGCGACTGGTGGACCCTGAACCTCGCGGCGCCGTCCGGCAAGGCCCTGACACCCGGGACGTACACGGGAGCCACCCGCTACCCGTTCAACGACGCACCCGAGCCGGGCCTGTCGCTCAGCGGCAACGGCCGTGGCTGCAACCAGCTCACCGGCACCTTCACCGTCTCCGCGGTGGAGTTCGGACCCCAGGGCTACGTGAAGAAGCTGGACGCCGACTTCGTGCAGCACTGCGAGGGAGGCACCCCGGCCGCGCGCGGCGAGGTCCACATCGAGAACCCGGCACCTCCGGCCGAACTCGGCCTCGGCCTCGACATCGCCCTGGCCGGCACCGCGAGCTCCCTCAACGGCAAGGCCACCTTCCACGGCACGGTGAGCTGCAACAAGCCGGTGCAGGTGACCGTGGCGGGCGACGTCACGCAGGTCAAGAGGCGGGACCTCATCCGGGGTTCGTTCTCCACGTCGGTGTCCTGCACGCCGGGCGCCCCGGTCGCCTGGACCGGTACGGCGGTGCCCACCGGCTCGGTGCCCTTCCAGAAGGGGGACGTCGAGGTCGAGGGCCGCGCCACGGCGACGGACCCGGACTACGACAAGCCGGTGACGGTCGGCGAGACGGTGGCGGTCCGCCTCACCCGGGTCTGATCCCCTTGTCCTGACGCGCAGGCGGAGGGACAGCAACACCACCCGGCCCGGACTCCGGTTCCTTCCGAGGAGCGGAGCCCGGGCCGGGGCATCGCCGTGGGACGCGCGTCGTCGTTCGACCGATCCCGCGGCGGCTCAGGGCTTGCGGGCGAGGGCGGCGGCGATGAGGTGTTCCCAGACCGTGAGTTCCCGCTGCCCGCCGTCGTCCCAGGGGGTGTCGACCTGGTCCGGACGCCACAGGGGAGCGGGGACGATGCCGGGGTCCAGGATCTCCAGGCCGTCGAGGAGGGCGGCGATCTCCTCGTCGGTGCGCCACCGTCCGCGACCGAACGTCTGCTGGAGGACCCTCTCGGCCTCCTGCGTCTCCGGGTTGTTGCCGGAGCGGAAGTGGCTGACGAAGAAGTAGCTGCCGGAGGGCACGTTCTCGCGCCAGTAGCGGACGATGCCGGCCGGGTCCTCGTCGTCGTTGACGTGGTGGAGGATGGCGCTGAACATCACGGCCACGGGACGACTGAAGTCGATCAGGTCCACGGTGTCGGCGTGGGTGCGGACGGCCTCGGGGTCGCGGACGTCGACCGCGACCACCCGGGTCCGCTCGTCCTTCTCCAGCAGCGCACGGCCGTGGACCAGGACCTGGGGGTCGATGTCGACGTAGACGACCCGGGCCTCGGGGGCGTGCCGCTGCGCGACCTGGTGGACGTTGTCGGCGGTCGGCAGGCCGCTGCCCAGGTCGATGAACTGCCGGATGCCGGTCGTCTTCACGATCTCCCCGACCGCGCGTGTCAGGGCCGCGCGGTTGGCGAAGGCGATGGCCACCGAGCCGGGCAGGTCGCGCTTGAACACGTCGCCGATCTCTCGGTCCACGGCGTAGTTGTCCTTGCCGCCCAGCAGGTAGTCGTACACGCGGGCGATGCTCGGCTTGGACGGGTCGATGGTGGAGCCTTCGTACGTCATGGTCGACATTTTCCCCGCAACATGCGCCGCTGACCACGGTTTTGAGATGCCCGAACCCTCTCCGGCGCCGGCGGACTGGTGCCGGCAGCGGGGTGTGCCGCCGGGGCACGAGTTGTTGGTGGTGATGACGATGCCGGTGAGGTTCGGGGCGGGCCCCAGAGAAGCTCCCGCTCGATGTCCGTCGTCGGGTGGGGTGATGTTGCCGCTTCGGGGCATTCGGGAGGTAAGACGTCAGCTCACACCAGGAGGCACGACATGATCGCGCTCGGCATCATTCTGCTTGTCGTCGGTTTCCTCACCGGCATATCGATCTTGTGGACCCTCGGCATCATCCTGGCCGTTCTGGGGGCCGTCTTCTGGGTCATGGGATCCATGGGGCACGCGGTCGCCGGCCGTCGCCACTACTGGTGACCGGGTCTGACCTCGAACGGCGTCTGACTCGAGGCCTGCCCCCTGAGGGCAGGCCCGTCTCAGCCGTACGGCCTCGGCGGCTGGGCCTGCCGAGGGAGGAACCTTCTGATGCCCGGGCCGGTGGTCCGGGCATCAAGGGTCAGCGGGAAAAGCCCTCTGTCGCCACTGCGCCTCGTCGTGGGCCACAGTCAGATGCGTGACGACCTCGGCGAACTGCCTGCCGAACGGTGGGTGTTCCGGCCACCGCTCGACGATCGCCTCGGTGAGGCACCTGAAGTGCGCGCCCGGTTCAGGGGCGAGGTAAGAGCACCCCGTTACATGAGCCGGGACGCCGGCACGGGCCGACAAGTCGGGCACGTCATGCTCGTACCGCGGGCTCTGCCTCCGGAACCCCCACGAGCAGCCCGGATTGCTGCGAGTCGTCGTCCGCCATCGCATCTGTCCATCAGCGGGGCCCCACCCGGCACACAGGTGGGGCCGAACCGCCCTGTCTAATCGGTGTCGGTGACACTCAACGGGCGTCGCCTGGGAGCGTCCCCGACTTCTTGCCTACTGGTAGCAGGGATTCCCGCACTGGACGGTGACAGTGCCGTCCTGTGCGTCTGGCGCGGCCGGGACGGCCGGGACCCTGCTCGTTTCCCACGGCATCGGCGCCGCCATGGCGGGCGCGCCGAGGGCGCCCAGGGCGGTCGCGGCCAGGAACACGACGGTGATCGCGCGTCGGCGCAAGTTCATTGGTTCCCCCATTGGTTGTCGGTCGGTGTCCTTCGGGACGTGGGTCGGTGCTAGCGGGCCCTGATCGTCACGTGCTGAACCGATGCGTGACCGGCAGCCAGGACGGAGCAGCAGCCGAGTACCAACAGTGCGATCAGCGCGGCCTTGAGGGCACGCCCCATGTGATTCCCCCTGGTCGTTCGACGTCTGTGAAGACGATGTCCCGCACTCGCACGGGCCGCTATGTTTTCGAAGCTCTTCGAAACGTCGTGCCCGTGCCCGCCAGCAGGTTGAGGGCCAGTGACGTGGCCGTGTGCTCGACGTGCTTGCCGTCCCGCCTGCTGACGATGAGTCCCGCCCCGCGCAGGACGCCTATCTGGTAGCTCGCACTGGCCGGTGCGAGTTCGAGGGCCTGCGCCACTTCGGTGGTGGTACGGGCGGGATGCCCCGCCACGTCCACGAGGACCGCGCTCCTGGTCCGGCCGAGCAGTCGGTCCAGCCGTTCCTCGCCCGCCCGGGCGATGTCGAGCGGCTGTTTCCTGACCGGGTAGACGAGCACCGGATCGAGCGCGGGGTCGGCCAGGGCGGTAGGTCTGCGCCAGCAGAAGTACGACGGCACGAGTGTCAACCCCCGTCCCTCCAGACGCAGTTCGCGGTCGACGGGATAGTCGACGTCCAGGTAGGGCGGGTTCCAGCGGGCGTAGGGTTGCAGGCCCTCCAGGAGGGCGGCGGTGCCGCCGTCCAGCACGGCCCGCGTGCGGATTGACACGTCGTCGCCCACGGCGGAACGGACATGCCGCCAGTAGGGGTCCAGAAACGCCCGGAACGAGGCCCGGAGTGCGTCGGACACCAGTTTCAGCGAGGGGCTTGCCCGTTCGTGAGGGCCGCGCATCCAGCCCGGCATCGGCCGGTTGGCGGCGAGCCGGGTCAGTTCCGCGGTCAATCGGTCACGGGGCGTCGCCCGCAACTGTTCGAGCCCCGCCTCCAGGCACTCGCCTGTGACGGGGGGCGTCAGGAAGTCGGGGATGTAGCCGGAGGCCGGGATGACGGTGCGCAGGGTGCCCAGGGCGTGTGCGGCCCTCCGGTCCCGCGACAGCCGCTGAACCGTCTCCCGACGCCAGTGACCGAACTCGACGATCCCCTGCCGGGCCTGGAGGCGGCAGACGGCACACATCAACTCCCATAAGGGGTCGGGTTGTTGCGCGATCCGGACGTTCTCGAGATCGCTCCAGCCGAAGTGGATACGAAGCAAGTGGCTCCTTGGGAAGGGCGGTGTGGAGGGTCGATACGGAGAAGGAGCGACCGTGGCGCCGGGCCGGTCACACCTGAACCGCCCGGTGCTGTGACGACCAGGGTGAGTACGGCGGGCCGAACGGCGCACCGTATGCGGCACGTTCGGCACGGAGGTTCGGGACCTACTGATGGCGGGGACCACCGCACCGGAGGATGTCGGCGTAGTAGGGGCCTGCTGCGACCGCGTTCGACGACGGCACGGTCAGGACTGTGACCGTCCTCGCCCGCGTGCACCGCCGCATCCGCTTTCCTCCAGCGGTCCGAGATCCGCAGACAGGCGGAGCCCGCCGGGAATCGTCCGGCTCATCCTGATCCGTCGGCCAAGACGGCCCCATAGATCCTGATGGAGTGGGCCTGTCATGGAAAGCCGAGAGGGAGAAGAGGATGACGGTCTTGTCGATAACCTTTCGTTTATGAGTACCGGTGGCGGATCCAGTGGCAAGCGGGAGCCGAGTCTCCACCAACTCCGGCTGTTTCTCGTCCTGGCCGAGGAACTGCACTTCGGGCGCGCGGCCGCCAGGGTCTACGTGACCCAGCCCGCGTTCAGCCAGCAGATCAGGTCCCTGGAACAGCGCCTCGGTGTCGTACTGGTCGAGCGCCGCGGCCGGAACGTGCGGCTCACCCCGGTCGGCCGGTCCGTCGCCGAGGAGGCCTGCGCGGTGGTCGACGCCATGAACCGACTGCGCCAGGCGGCCGACCGTCACGCCGGCGCGGCACGCGGACTCCTGCGGATCGGCAGCCTCGGGGCCGAGGCTGCCATGCCGTACGCACAGGCCATCCTCGCCGACCTGCGCGGTCGCCATCCCGACCTGGAGACAGAGGTCCGCAACCTGACCTTCGTCGACATGTTCAGCACCCTGCTCAGCGGGGAGGTCGACGCAGCTTTCCTCCGTGGCCCGCTGCCCGGCGGTATCCAGTCCCTGCACCTGGCGTCCGAGGCGCGGGTGGTCTGTCTGGCCGCGGACGATCCGCTCGCCGGCCGGGAGACCCTGACGCTCGATGACCTCGCCGACCGCACGGTCGTCGACATGCCGCCGGAAGTGCCCCGTTCGTGGTGGAACCACCTGACGGTCAACCCCCGTCCCGACGGCACCAGGGTCCGCTTCGGTCCTGTCGTCAGGGACACCGAGGCCATGGTCCTGGCCGTCACCCAGGGGCGTGCGATCACCTTCCTGCCCGCCGCGGCCCGCCGACTGTACCCGCGCGCCGGCCTCACCTACGTCGACTGCCCCGAGTTGGGCCTCTCGACGGCCGAACTGGCTTGGCTGCCCGACAACCGCGACGACCCGGCCGTCTCCGCCCTGCGCGAGGCAGCCCGCCGGACAGTTCAGCGGCCCGGCACCCCGGTTCCCGACTCCGCGTCCGACGCGTGACGCGGCGCAGGACCTGACCCGGGGCCGGCGAGGTCAACAGGGGCTGCCTCGCGCCTCTTTGGGCCGTCCTGTGGCGGTGGGGGCGGCAAGGGGTCAGGGTACGGCGAGGCCCGGCAGCCCGGAGAGCGGGATGCCGGGCCTCGCCGCGGTGGCGCGATCAGACGGGGCGGATGTTCTCCGCCTGCGGGCCCTTCTGGCCCTGGGTGACGTCGAACTCGACCGTCTGGCCCTCATGCAGCTCGCGGAAACCCTGAGCGGCGATGTTGGAGTAGTGGGCGAAGACGTCGGGGCCGCCACCCTCCTGCTCGATGAAGCCGAAGCCCTTCTCGCTGTTGAACCACTTGACAGTGCCCTTGGCCATGGCCGTCTCCTTAGCGGGAAACCGGGCCCGCACCTTGCGCGCCCGGAGGTGATCGCCCTGGTCCGGAGAGGCGCTACACGCAAGAACGCCCGTGAGGCGATCACGGGCGAACGGGACTTCGGAACCACGACTGCTGGATCACGACGCTACACCCGCCGAGTGGCAGCCGCTACTGAGGCCACGCCCGGCTCACCACTCGACCGGCCGCGTTGCCGAGTCATGGGTTCGGTGTTAGGGCACGGTGTCACGACAGGCTGACCGTGCCGACGAGGGCTTGGGACCCATGTCGAGGCGTGATGCCGGTCAGTAGTACTGGACCAGACAGAACTCGTGGTCCTCGGGGTCGGCCATCACGACGACCACGCCCTCGTCGTAGTCGTGCCGTTCACCGGTGAAGCGGCCGCCCAGCGCGACGACCTGGGCGATGCCCTGGTCGATGTCGTCGACCCCGACGTCGAGGTGCAGGCGCACCTTGTCACGCTTCGGCCCGGTCACCGGCTGGAAGTTGAGGCGGGGCTGGGGGTCGCCGGGGCGGCCGAGGTAGACCCAGCCGGGGCGGGACGGCATGGTCGGGCGGTCCAGAAGCGCGCCCCAGAAGGCCGCGGTCCGTTCCACGTCCACGCAGTCGATGGTGACCCCGATCCAGCGGTTCGTCATGTCGTCAGTTCTCCTGTGCCGTAGGGCTCGTAGCGTACGAAGCGTTCGAAGCGTTCGAAGGGCTCGTGGCGCGATATGCCGACGGCCCGGGCTGTCGCCGCAGGGCAGTGGGGGAGGACGGGGGCTCCACCGCGCCGTGAGCGGGGTGCGGGGCTCCCCGGTGAACGCGTTGCCGGGCGAGTTCCGTGGCCGCCTCGGCCGGGGTGGTCCTATCGGCCCGGGCCAGGTCGAAGACCTCGCGGAGCGTCGCCGCGATGCCGGAGAGGCGTTCCGTGAGCTGGTCCTCGGACTCCCCGCGCAGCTCGACACCGGTGGCGTGGATGACCCCTCCCGCGCTCACGACCACGTCCGGGGCCCAGAGGACGCCGCGTGCTGCGAGGAGACGGGCGGTGGCCGGTTCGTCGAGCTGGTTGTTGGCCGGGCCCGCGACGGCGGCGCACCGCAGCAGCGGAACGGTACGTGCGGTCAGGAGGCCACCGAGCGCGGCCGGGACGAGGATGTCGACCTCCGCCGTCAACGCGTCGTCCGGCTCCACCCAGACCGCCCCCACCTCCTTGGCCAGGCGGCGGGTGGCGGGGTCGACGTCCGTCACGACGAGCCGCGCTCCGGCACGGCTCAGCAGCCGGGCCACGTGACCGCCGACCGCGCCCAGGCCGACGACCCCGACGGTCCGGCCGGCCAGCTCCGGTGAGCCGAAGACCTCGTCGGCGACCGCGCCCAGCGCCGCGAGGGTCCCGCGTGCGGTGTGGACGGAGGAGTCACCGCTGCCGCCGTCCTCGACGGGCCGGCAGCAGACATGCGCGGTGCGTTCGCCGATCACGGACATGTCGACCGGGGCGCTGCCCACGTCCGGACCCGCGATGTAGCGGCCGCCGAGCAGTTCGATGGTGTCACCGACGTCATGGAGCAACGCCGTGCGCTCCGCTCCGGTCGGGCGGGTGGTGGTGGGCAGGGCGACGACCGCCTTGGCGCCGCCGTGGTCCAGTCCGGCCAGCGCGTTCTTCTCGGTCATCGCCGCCGCCAGCCGCATGGCGTCCGCGATCGCGGACGCCGGGGTCGGGTAGTGGGCGATCCGGCACCCGCCGGCGGCGGGGCCGAGCGCGGTCGAGTGGACGGCGACGATGATCGCGAGGCCACTGCGGTGGCCGCGCACCACCTGCACGAGCTCGTGTGTCGGCTCAGGGACGTCGAGGTCCATGGCTTCCATAAGTGCGGCTGTCATGCGGTGAAGCTAGCCGTTCCGACAAAGGGAACGGCCACCGGCCGAACGAAATTCGGCACAGAGGTCATAATCGCGGCATGGACGAACTTGATTCGGCGATCATCGAGCATCTGCAGCGCGATGCGCGGCAGACCAACCGGGACCTTGCCCGCACCCTCGGCATCGCCCCGTCGACCTGCCTGGAACGGATCCGCGCCCTGCGCGCCCGCGGAGTCATCACCGGCTATCACGCCGCCGTCGACGCGGCCGCGCTCAACCGCCACGTCCAGGCCCTCATCCACTTCCAGATCCGTCCCCTCAGCCGCGCGGTCATCGAAGCGTTCAAGAGCTACGCGGCCGGCCTGCCCGAGGTCACCACGGTCTACGTCGTCACCGGCGGCGACGACATGATCGTGCACGTCTCCGCGCCCAGCGTCGACTACCTGCACGGCTTCCTCATGGACAAGTTCACCGCACGCCGCGAGGTCGTCGGGTTCCGTACCTCGGTCATCTACCAGCACACCCACAACCAGGTGCTCGCACCGCTCACGCCCGCCTGAGGAGCCGGCACCGCCTACACTGCCCCGGGTAGGCGATACTGGGCAGCAGGACGTGGCAACTAGGGGTGACGGGGTGGACAGTGCAGGACAGGCGGACGCGCCGTCGGTACCGCCGGGTACGCCCAAGGGCCTGCGTGTGCTGCCGCTGACGGACCGGCCGGGCTGGCGGGCGTCCGGCGAGGTCAGCCTCCTCACCCGCCCGGCCTGGGAACAGACGCTGTGCCGCCTTGCCCGGAGCGACGAAGAGACGTGCCACTTGGAACTGTCCGCGGTCACCTTCGTCGACGTCGCCGGCGTCTCCGCCCTGGCGGTGACCGCCCAGGGCCTGGCGCAGGGGCGACGCATCGTGCTTGAGGAGCCGCCTGCCACACTGCGGCGCGTTCTGGACCTGTTCTGGCCGGACCTGCTGACTGTCGAGGTGATGGGGCGATGATGACGCCTGTCAGCGACCCGTTCGTTCACCCCGCCCTGTTCTACCGCGGCGAGAAGGAGTACCTGCACGGCACGGTGCCTTTCATCCGCGACGGCCTGGAGGCCGGGGAACCGGTGGCGGTGGCCGTGCCCGGGACGAACCTCGCCCTCCTCCAGGCGGCCCTGGGCGACGACGTCGCCCAGGTGAAGTTCCTCGACATGACCGAGGCGGGGCGCAACCCCGGACGCATCATCCCCAGGGTGCTGCGGGCCTTCGCGGACACCCACCGCCAGAAGCGGGTGCGGATCATCGGCGAGCCGATCTGGGCCGGCCGCAGCGCCGTGGAGTACCCGGCGTGCGTCCAGCACGAAGCCCTGATCAACCCGGCGTTCCAGGGGCGGGACGTCACCATCCTGTGCCCCTACGACGCCGACCGCCTCGACGAGCAGGCGCTCACCGACGCGCACGAGACCCATCCCGTGGTCATCTCCGGCGGAAGGGAGCGGCCCAGCACGGCCTACGCCCCCGAGGACGTGGTCGCACGCTACAACCAGCCCCTGGAGCAGCCGGAGACGCCCGAGGAACTGGTCTTCCAGGCCGGCCAACTGCCGACAGCCCGGCAGTTCGCGGTCGAACGGGCCACGGGGCACGGTCTGTCCGGGATCCGCCTGGAGGACGTGGCCCTGATCGTGGCCGAGCTGACCACCAACAGCGTGGTGCACGGCGGTGGTTCGGGCACCCTGCGGATGTGGGCCGAGGACGACCACGTGGTGTGCGAGGTGCGCGACCACGGGCGCCTGAACGATCCGCTCGCCGGCCGCCGCCCACCCGAACGGGACACGCTCGGCGGCCGGGGCCTGCTGCTGGTGCACACCGTCGCCGACCTGGTACGCATACACACCAGTCCCGAGGGGACGGCGATCCGCTGTTACATCGGGCGCCACTGAACTGGTGCACGGCGTCGCTGTGGCGTGACGCATATCGTCGGCGTATGGAAAACCGCATACGGGTCGGCAACAGCGCGCCGCCTTCAATGGCGGGATGTCCCAGAGCGAATCTTCCTGTACAGCAGTCCCGGCCCGGTGGTGCGTCGACGTGCCGTACGTGCACGCCGAGGTGAGGGTGGCGGGCCGGTGAGCCGCACCACGCCTCACCGAGGGGCCGGGACCGCGGGCGGCAGGCTGACCGTCGTGCCGATCAGCGCCGCCGAGCACTTGGCGTTCACAAGGACGCAGCGGTCGGTGAGCTTCCTTCAGACCCCGGCGTGGGCCCGCGTGAAAACGGAGTGGCGCGGCGAGTCCCTCGGTTGGTACGACGGCCGACGGCTGGTCGGCGCGGGGCTTGTCCTGCACCGCCCGGTGCCGAAGCTCGACCGCTTCACGCTGGCCTATCTGCCCGAGGGCCCGGTCATCGACTGGACCGGCGACATCAGCGCGTGGCTCGAACCGCTGGCGGCCCGGCTCAGGGCTCAGGGCGCGTTCGCGATCCGGATCGGCCCGCCGGTGCGCACCGACACGTGGAGCGCCGCCCAGGTCAAGGAGGGCATCGCCGATCCCGGCATCAGGCGGCTCACCGACATGCCGGGGCAGTGGGACGACCCGGTCGGCGCCCGCGTGACTGGTCGACTCAGGGACGCCGGCTGGCTGCCGCAGAGCCCGGAGAACGGCTTCGGCGTCGGGCATCCGCAGTTCAAGTACGAGGTCCCCCTGGCCGGCAGGACCGAGGACGACCTGCTCCGGGGCATGAACCAGCTCTGGCGCCGCAACATCAGGAAGGCGGCCAGGGAGGGGGTCGAGGTCACGGTCGATGACGACCTGAAGGTGTTTCACGACCTGTATGTGCACACCGCCGAGCGCGACCGCTTCACACCCCGGCCGCTGGGATACTTCGAGACCATGTTCACGGCGCTGAAGGCGGAGGACCCCGAGCGGATCAAGCTCTACCTGGCCCGTCACCGGGGTGACGTGGTCGCCGCCACCGTTTTGGTCCGGGTCGGCGCCCACGCGTGGTACTCCTATGGCGCCTCCTCGACCCGGAAGAGGGAGGTGCGCGGTTCCAACGCCTGCCAATGGGCGATGATCCGGGACTCGCTGGCGGCGGGCTGCGACGTGTACGACCTGCGCGGCATCACGCCCACCCTGGACCCCGACGACCCGCACGTCGGGCTGATCCAGTTCAAGGTCGGCACCGGTGGCCGGGCGGTGCGGTACGTCGGCGAATGGGACCTGCCACTGCGGCCGTTGGTCTACCGGGCCTTCGACCTGTACATCAAGCGGCGGAGTCGCTGAGATCGGTTCCCCTGGTGCACGCGGCCCAGCCCCGCCTATGGAGGTGTGCGGGACGTCGCTGGCGCGCCCGGCCGGCTTGCCTCGCCGTACTACGCGAGTGCGGCGGCCACCTCGTCGAGACGGGCCCCGCGGGACGCCTTGACGAGCACCACGTCGTCGGCGGCAAGCCGGGCGCGCAGCCAGTCGACGGCCGCGCCGTTGTCGGTCAGCGCCACCGCCCGCCGGCCGGCCCCCTCGGCGATCGGCTGGGCCCCCTCGCCGACCGTGACCACGATGTCGGCCCGGGTGGCGGCGTACGCGCCGACCGCGCGGTGCATGCTCGCACTGTCCTCGCCGAGTTCGAGCATCTCGCCCAGGACGGCGATACGGCGTCCGCCCTCGATCGCGGCCAGGGCGTCCAGGGCTGCGCGGGTCGATTCGGGGTTGGCGTTGTAGGAGTCGTTGAGCAGCGTCGCTCCGCAGGGGAGCTCGCGCAGTTCCATGCGCCACCTCGACAGTGAGGAGGTGGCGAGCGCCGCGGCGGCGGTGGCGAGAGGTATGCCGGCCATCAGGCAGGCTGCCACGGCGGCCGACGCGTTGAGCGCTTGGTGGGCGCCCGAGTGCGGGAGTGAGACGGGCGCCGAGGCATCGGCGGTGCGCAGGGTGAAGGTCGGACGACCGAGCCGGTCCAGAGTCAGGCCGAGGGCCCGTACGTCGGCGTGTTCCGCCCGGCCGAAGGTCAGCACCGGCCCGTCGGTGAGCGAGCGCATCGCGACCACCCGGGGATCGTCGGCGTTGAGGACGGCGGTACCACCGGGCACCAGCCCCCGCACGAGTTCCCCCTTGGCCCGGGCGATGGCCGCGCGGGACCCGAACTCACCGAGGTGGGCCCGGCCGACGTTGAGGACGACGGCGATGTCGGGTGCGACCAGGTTCGTCAGCCGGGCGATGTCGCCCACGTGGCGGGCCCCCATCTCGAGGACGAGGAACCGGGTGGACGGTTCGGCGCGCAGCATGGTGAGCGGCACCCCCAGCTCGTTGTTGAGCGAGCCGAACGTGGCGATCGTCGGCCCGGTGCTCGACAACACGGCCGCCAGCAGGTCTTTGGTACTGGTCTTCCCCTGCGAGCCGGTCAGCCCGAAAACGGTCAGTCCGTCGCGCAGCCGGCCCACGACATGGGCGGCGAGGGCCTGCAAAGCGGCCCGGGTGTCCTCGACGACGACGGTGGGCAGCGGCGTGGGATGGGAACCGAGGACGGCCACGGCACCGGCCCGTCCTGCCTGCTCGGCGTAGTCGTGGCCGTCGACGTGCTCGCCCGCGAACGCGACGAAGAGGCCGCCCTGTTCGGCCTTCCGGCTGTCGAGCACGGCGGGAGCCGTCACCCGCACCGAACCGTCCCCCGAGACCGACCCGCCGACGATCGAGGCGATCTCACCGACGCTGAGCGGGATCATGCCCAGGCCTTACGGGTCCGGAGGAGCGGGCGCCGGAAAAGCGGAATCAAAAGGTCGGTCAGAATGGTCATGTGCTCGACGCTAGCCGCCTGTTGCATATCGTCGGCGTATCGAAAACCCCATACGCCTCGGCAACAGATCGTCAACTTGACTGGCTGCATGACCCACAGCGAATCAGGCCGAAATACGGTCGGCCGTCCCCGGTCACCGGTGACTTCGCCTTCCTCGGTGGAACCAGCGACGGGTATCACCGTGTACGGATGCGGGCCGGACGAGGCAGCCCTCTTCCGGGAATCGGCATTCCGTTTCGGTGTCACACCCACCATCACGGAAGCGGCCGTGTCCGAAGCCAATGTCCACCTGGCGTCGGGAAATCGTTGCATCAGCGTAGGTCACAAGAGCCGGATCACCCGTTCCGTACTGCGCGCCCTCAAACGAGCAGGCGTGACCTACATATCCACGCGGAGCATCGGCTGCAACCACATCGATGTCGCCTACGCGGCAGGTATCGGCATCTCGGTCGAGAACGTCACCTACTCGCCCGACAGCGTGGCCGACTACACCCTCATGCTGATGTTGATGGCGGTACGCGGCGCGAAGACCACGGTCCGCCGCTCGGACCGCCACGACTACCGGCTGAACGACGTGCGCGGAAAGGAACTGCGCGACCTGACCGTCGGGGTCGTCGGAACGGGGCGCATCGGCACGGCTGTTGTGGAAAGGCTGCGCGGCTTCGGCTGTCGCGTTCTCTCCCACGACCGTCGCCCCGCGCGGTCTTCCCACTACGTCTCGCTCGACGACCTGCTGCGGCTGAGCGACATCGTGACGCTCCACGCGCCGCTCACCCCGGAGACGCATCATCTCCTTGACCGGCAGCGCATCGAACGGATGAAGCGCGGAGCCTTCGTCGTCAACACCGGACGCGGCTCCCTTGTCGACACCGACGCCCTCGTCCGGGCTCTGGAATGCGGTCGGTTGGGGGGTGCGGCGCTGGATGTCGTCGAAGGGGAAGAAGGAATCTTCTACTCCGACTGCCGCGACAGACCCATCGAGAGCAAAGCGATCCTGCGGCTTCAGGAGATGCCGAACGTACTCGTCACTCCGCACACCGCGTACTACACGGAGCACGCCCTGATCGACATGGTCGAGAACTCGATCGCCAACTGTCTGCAATACGAGAGAAGGAGTCAGCGTGGCTAGGCTGAAGGTCGGCGTCATTTTCGGTGGGATCTCCGAGGAGCACCCGATCTCGCTCAAGTCGGCGCGGGAGATCGCGCGTAATCTCGACGTGGAGAAATACGAGCCGTTCTTCGTCGGGATCACCCAGAGCGGCGACTGGAGGCTCTGTGACGGGCCGGACGCGGACTGGGAGAAGGGCGACCACCGCCCGGCCGTGCTGTCACCGGACCGGAGCGTCCGCGGACTGCTCGTCCTGGACCAGGGGCGGTACGAGACGGTCACCCTGGATGTCGTACTGCCCGTGCTGCACGGCAAGCTCGGTGAGGACGGCGCGATCCAGGGGCTCCTCGAACTCTCCGGCATCCCCTACGCCGGCTGCGACATCCAGAGTTCGGCCCTGTGCCTGGACAAGTCCCTCGCCTACCTCGTCGCAGCGAGCGTGGGGATCCCCACGCCGAAGCACTGGACCGTCACGGGGGAGGAGAGCATCGACCCCGACCTGCTCACCTTCCCCGTGTTCGTGAAGCCGGCGCGTTCGGGGTCGTCCTTCGGAGTCACCAAGGTGTCCGGGAAGGAGGAACTCCCCGGTGCGCTGGAAACCGCCCGGAAGTACGACTCGAAGGTGCTGGTCGAAGAGGCCGTCGGCGGCAGCGAGATCGGGTGCGCCATCCTCGGGAACGGTCAGGAGCTGATCGCGGGGGAGGTGGACCACATCGCGCTCTCCCACGGCTTCTTCAGGATCCACCAGGAGGACCAGCCCGAGACCGGATCCGACAACTCCTTGGCGATCGTTCCCGCCGACATCCCGGAAGAGGCGCGCTCCCTCGTCGCGGAGAAGGCGAAGGCCGTCTACCGGGCCCTGGGATGCCGGGGGTTGGCACGGGTGGACATGTTCCTCACGGACGACTCCCAGGTGGTCCTCAACGAGGTCAACACGTTTCCCGGTATGACCTCGTACAGCCGTTATCCCAGGATGATGGCGGCCGCGGGTCTTCCGTTCAGCGAGGTCATCGACCGGCTGGTGGCGCTGGCACTGTCGACGGACGTGCGATGAACGAGGACTTCGCCTTCGTGGACGAACTCGTGCCCGGCATACGCTGGGACGCCAAGTACGCCACCTGGGACAACTTCACCGGCAGACCGGTGGACGGTTACCTCGTCAACCGCATCGCCGGCACGAAGGTCCTGTGCGCGGCTCTGGAAAGGGCCCGGGACAAGGCCGGTGCCCTCGGCTTCGGCCTGCTGCTCTGGGACGGCTACCGGCCACAACGCGCCGTGGACTGCTTCGTACGCTGGTCACGACAGCCGGAGGACGGCCGCACCAAGGCACGGCACTATCCGAACATCGACCGGTCCGACATGTTCGCGAAGGGATACGTGGCCACCCGGTCGGGCCACAGCCGGGGCAGCACCGTCGACGTGACGCTGTATCACCTGGACACGGGTGAACTCGTCCCCATGGGTGGTGGACACGACCTGATGGATGTCCGCTCCCATCACGGAGCGACGGGGATCGGGGAGGAAGAGGCGCGCAACCGTGAACTGCTGCGTTCCCTCATGGAGGACTGCGGCTTCAGCTCGTACGCGTACGAGTGGTGGCACTACACGCTGAGAGGCGAGCCGTTTCCCGACACCTACTTCGACTTTCCCGTCAGGTAGGGGTCACGTCTTCTTCCACCGGTCCCAGCCCCCCCGGCCGCGGCGGACCGGTGAACCGCGGCCGCGACCGGGACGGGAACCGGCACATCCGTCAGGTTCCGATGCCGTGGGCGAGCAGGCTCTCGGCGGTGTCCTGGATGGTGTCCTCGATGGCACGGGCCCGCCAGCCGAGGAGCCGTTCGGCCTTGGCGCTGGTGGCGTCGAGATCCCGGCCCAACTGGTGGCGCAGCAACCGCAGTTCCGGGTTCACGATGCTCAGCGCGCGGGCGAGCCGTACGGGCAGTTCACGGGTCGGGGCCTTCGCGGCGCGCTCGCCAAGGCGCTCGTGCAGGATGCGCGCGATGTCGAGGACACGCAGGCTGTGCCCGGCGACCGCGAGGAAGCGTTCGCCGGCGGCCGCCGGATCGGTCATCGCGCGCAGGTGCAGATCGGCCACGTCCCGAACGTCGACGAAGCCCATCCCGAAGGGAGGACACGCCGGTACCCGTCCTTCGAGCATCCTGCGCACGAGACGCAGGGACGGCGGGTCGTCGGGACCGAGGAGGGGACCAAGGACGCCGACGGGATGGACCGCCGCCAGCTCCAGAGTGCCGCCTTCCTCCTTGACGAACTGCCAGGCGGCGCGCTCAGCCAGCGTCTTGGACCGCTGGTAGGGCGGGATGTCGCTGTCGACGTCGGTCCAGTCCTCCTCGGTGAACGGGGTCGAGCGCGGCGGATGTCCTATCCCCACGGCGCCGAAGGCGCTCGTCAGGACGACCCGACGCACGCCGGCGTCGCGTGCGGCACGCAGCACCCGCAGGACGCCCTCCCGTGCCGGGACCACCAACTCGTCGTCACCGCCCGGGGTGTGGCGCAGGGTCGGTGAGGCGACGTGCAGGACGTAATCGCAGTCGGCGACGGCGTCGTCCCAGCCGTCGGGGTGTTCGAGGTCGGCGCGTACGACGGTGAGACGCTCGTCGTCGAACGACGTGGCCGCGTGGAGCCAGGAGCGCAGTGCGGGTTCACGCTGCGGGCTGCGGACGGTGGTGCGGACGGTGTGCCCGGCGTCGAGGAGGGCGAGCACGCACCAGCTCCCGATGAAGCCCGTCCCTCCGGTGACCAGAACTCGTGTCATGTGTGTCTCCTGAACTCGCGAGTCGGGTGTCGTGGGGCATCAGCGGGCGGGTCGCCCGATGCCGTTGGGCGGCGGCCAGGCTGCTTCCGAGGAGGGCGTGGCCGATCATGATGGGGTAGATCACGGCGCGCTCGAACATGCCGACGTTCCACATCCAGCCGGTCAGCACATCGGCCATGAAGAGGGGGAAGGCGAGCAGTCCGGCGGTGCCGAGTGCGACGCTTGCGAGGGACCGGCCCCTGCTGAGACCGATGCGGGCCCCGGCGGATCCGACGACGATCGCCATGACGTTCCCGCTGAGCATGACGCCCTGCGCGCCGAGGGTGTGGAACACGATCAGGCCGTTGTCGACGTTCGCGTTGGAGCCCTGGAAGATGCCGACGAGCGAGACGCCGGTACCGGCGAGGACGGCTAGCACCAGGACGAGGGCCGGGCGGACGCCCTTGCGCGGGTCGAACACGAGGAACGCGCCGACGATCAGGAGGACGCCGTACACCACCCAGCCGGTGTCCATGACGGCGCCCAGGGGGGAGTTGGCGACCTGGCCGAACGCGGTCTGCGGCGGGCCGGTCAGTCCGAGGTGGCTGACCCAGTTGTGCAGGGGTGAGTACGGCGGGTCCTGCCATGCGGCGGCGGTGACGAACTCGGCCGTCCAGGACACGAGCGGGCCGAGGAGGATGAGGAGGGCTCCGGCGCGGGCGGCCGCGCCGGAGCGGACGACGGGGCTCATGCCAGAGCCATGCCGGGGACGCGCTGACGGATGGCCTCCAGCTCGGCCTCGTCGGACACGCCCTGCCAGTCGTAGCGGGGGGTGTACGGCGCCTCCAGGGCGCGTACCTCGTCGGCGGTGAGCTCGATGCCGAGGGAGGCCACGGCTTCGTCGATCTGCCGGATCGAGCCGGCCCCGACCAGGGGAGCGGTGACGACGGACTGGCGGCGCAGCCAGGCGAGGGCGATCTGCGCGCGGCTGACGCCGTGGGCGTCGGCGACCTGGCCGACCGCGTCGACGATCGCGCGGTTGGCCACCTCCTGAGCGGGCGAGTAGAGCAGGTCCGCGTAGGCTCCGTCCGTCTCGGAGCGTGCCGTCGAGCGGGCGTCGTCCCAGCCCCGGGCGAGGCGGCCGCGGGCCAGCGGCGACCAGATGATCATGCCGACGCCCTCGTCGAGGCACAGCGGGATCATCTCCCGCTCCTCCTCACGGGCGAGCAGGTTGTAGTGGTTCTGCATGGACACGAACCGCGCCCAGCCGTGCTGCTTCTGAAGGTTGAGGGCCTTCGCGAACTCCCAGGCGTGCATGGACGAGGCGCCGAGATAGCGGACCTTGCCGGCTTTCACGAGGTCGTTGAGTGCTTCGAGCGTCTCCTCCCAGGGGGTGGAGCGGTCGTTGCGGTGGATCTGGTAGAGGTCGATGTAGTCCGTGCCCAGGCGGCGCAGCGAGTGGTCCACCTCGGTCATGACCGCCTTGCGCGACAGCCCCCGTCCGTTGGGCCCGAGCCGCATCGGGTGGCGCAGCTTCGTGGCGATGACCACGGTGTCGCGGTCGCCGAAGTCCTTCAGCGCGCGGCCGAGGATCTCCTCGCTGGAACCGTTCGAGTACATGTTGGCGGTGTCGAAGAAGTTGATGCCCGCTTCCAGGGCGTGCCTGATGAGCGGGCGCGCCTCCCGCTCGCCCTTCGACCAGACGGGATGGCCGCGGTCGGGTTCGCCGTAGGTCATCGCACCGATGGCGATCGGGGACACGTCGAGGCCGGTGGTGCCGAGCTTGATGTATTGCATGACGCTCCTTAAGCTATGCGGAGAGCTCTCCAGATAACGTAGTGGAGAACTCTCCACTTAGCAAGGGGAGGTCTTGTGGTCCGCTCTGACGCCCGTGAGAACAGGGCGCGCATCCTCGCCGCCGCGCGCGAAGCGCTCACTGCGGACGGCAGCACGTCGATGAACCAGATCGCCCAGCGCGCCGGAGTCGGCGCCGGCACCCTGTACCGCAACTTCCCGACGCGCGAGGCGCTGGTCCTGGCCGTCTACCAGGACGAGGTCACCCGCATCATCGGCACCGTCCCGGAACTGCTGGCGAAGATGCCGCCGCTGGAAGCGCTCCGGCACTGGACGACGGACCTCGTCGAGGCCATGCGCAGGAAGCACGGCCTCGGGGACGCCCTCAGCCCGGGTGCGCACCAGGCGATCAGCGAACAGAGTTACGGCCCTGTGGTCGCCGCCATCACGGAGCTCCTCGACGCCGGCAAGAAGGACGGAAGCATCCGAGAGGACGCAGACCCCGGCGACTTCCTCCAGCTCACCGGCGCACTGTGGCGCGCCGCGCCGGACCCGGAGGACCGCGCTCCCCGCATGCTCGCGCTCATCCTCGACGGGCTCCGTACGCACCGCTAGACACCGCACCCGGGACGCGAAAGACCCCGGGGCACAGGGCCCCGGGGCATCGGTGCACGCGATCCGCCGGACGGCTGCCATGCTCGGCACGGCCCCGCCACCGGCCGCCGCTCCTCACACGAAGGCGCTCTGACCGGTGATCGACTTGCCCACGATCAGCGTGTTCATCTCGCGGGTCCCCTCGAAGGAGTAGATCGCCTCGGCGTCGGCGAAGAAGCGGGAGATGTCGTGGTCCAGGAGGATGCCGTTGCCGCCGAAGATCTCACGGCTCCAGCCCACGACTTCCCGCATCCGCGAGGTGACGAACGCCTTGGCCAGCGAGGAGTGTTCGTCGCGGAAGATCCCGGCGTCCTGGAGACGGGCGAGCTGGACGAGCATGCCCCAGGACGCGGTGATGTTGCCGAGGCTCTTGACCAGGAGGTCCTGCACGAGCTGGAAGCCGCCGATGGGACGGCCGAACTGCTTGCGCTCCCGGGCGTAGTCGAGGGCGAGCTCGTAGGCGCCGACCATGACACCGAGCGCCTGCCAGGCGACGCCCGCGCGGGTCGCGCGCAGGATCTCGGCGACGTCGCGGAAGGAGTTGATGTTCTGGAGGCGGTCGGCCTCGGGGACCCGGACGTCCGTCAGGGTGATCTCGGCGTTCTCGACGATGCGGAAGGCGAGCTTGTTTCGGATCTTCACCGGGTCGAAGCCGGGTGTGCCCTTCTGGACCACGAAGCCCTTGACGTGGTTGTCGTCCTCGTCCCGTGCCCAGACCACGACGTAGTCGGCGAAGGTGGCGTTGCCGATCCACTTCTTGGCGCCGTTCAGGACCCAGGTGTCGCCCTCACGCCGGGCGGTGGTGCGCATGCCGCCCGCGACGTCGGAGCCGCCGAGGGGCTCGGTCATCGCGAACGCGCCGATCTTGTCCATCGCGGCCATCGCCGGCAGCCAGCGGTCGCGCTGCTCCTGGTCACCGCCGGAGTGAACGGAGTACATGGCCAGGCCGTTGTGGACCCCGAAGAAGGTGGTGACCGAGGCGTCGGTACGGGTCATCTCCATGGCGAGCATGCCGGCGAGGAGGTTGCTCGCGGCGGGCTTGTGCTCGCCGTAGCCCTCGTAGGGCAGCCCGGCCAGGCCGCTGTCGCGGAACAGGCCGATGAGCTCCTTGGGGAACTCGCCCCTGGCCCAGTAGTCGTTCACCAGCGGCTTGACCTTGTCGCGCATGAGGGCGCGGGCCTTGAGGAGGATCTCGCGCTCGTCGTCCCGGAGCAGCGACTCGTAGTGGTAGAAGTCCGCGGTCAGTTCGTCGGCGACGGGGCCGGGGGCCGTGGGCTGTGTGGTGGTGGTCATCTCAGTTCTCCTCCTTCGGGGCGGCCGTCCGGGCCGCGTCCAGCGCGTCCAGGACCGCCAACTGCTTGCGGTCGCGCGCCTCGGCGAGCGCCGAGTACGTGGAGGATCCGTAAGCCTTCTCGACGGCTTCGATGAGCCGTTCTCGCTGTTCGGGGGTCTGCGCGGGGCGGTCGGCGCCGTTTCCCATGTCCTGCATCGAGGTGCCGATGTGCTCGAGGAGGTGCCGGTAGCCGCCGGGGCCGCCGCCCAGGTGGGAGCCGAGGAACGGCCCGACGGTGGCCCAGCGCAGGCCCAGGGAGTTGGTCACGACCCTGTCGAGGTCCTCGGGGGTCACCACGCCCTGCTCGACGAGGTGGACCGCCTCGCGGCTGAGGGCGTTCTGCAGGCGGTTGCCGACGAACCCGGGGATCTCCTTGCGCTCGACGACCGGGGTGCGGCCGACCGAGGTGTAGAAGTCCAGCGCGGCCCGCACGGCGTGCTCACCGGTGCGTTCGCCGGGCACGACCTCCACCAGCGGGACCAGGTGCGGCGGGTTGAAGGGATGGCCGATCAGGACGCGTGCGGCGTCCTCCTCCGCCATCTCGCCCGTGAACGCGGTCGACGGGATCGCCGACGAGGAGCTGAGCAGCAGCGCGTGGGCGGGGGTCGCACGGGCCAGCCGGGCGAACAGGTCCTTCTTGAACTCCACCCGCTCCGGGCCGTTCTCCTGGACGACGTCCGCGTCCTGGACCGCTTCGGTCACGTCGGCCGAGATGCGCACCCGGTCGGCGAGGCCGGTCACGTCCAGACCGCGGGCGGCCAGGTGCGGGGCGTACCGCTCCAGGGCGTCGGCGACGGCCCAGGCGAGGTCCTCGCGCGGGTCGCTCACCCGGACGGTCAGACCGTGCGCCGCGAACAGCGCCGTCCAGGACAGTCCGATGGTTCCGGCGCCGATGACGGCGGCCGTACGGAAGGGGCGGGTCATGAGGAAGCACCTCCCTTCAGGTAGTCGTGGACCGGCTCGACGCCGTTCAGCGTCAGGTCGGTGACGATGTGGCCGGCGGAGACGACCTCCAGCACGGGCAGGTCCGCCAGCGGGGCCAGCACGTGCTGGAAGAGCTGGAGCCGGGCGGGGCCGGTCCAGGCCTCCTTGACGGTGAGGTCGGTGATGCGGGTGCGGACGAGTTCCTGCACGCGTGGCATGCCGTCGTAGCCGGGGATCGTCTTGAGCATGTACGTCGGTACGGCGATCTGCGCCTCGGCCTGGCGCGGGTCCAGTTCGTGGTGCTTGTAGCCCATCGTCGCGGTGGCGACCCGCAGCCTGCCGTGGTCCAGCGTGCCGACGAGCGCACCGGAGTCGACGGTCAGCGACGGCGAGGCGATGACCTTCGGGTAGGCGGCGACCTCGCGGCCGGAGGCGGTCGCCGGGAAGCTATCGAGGTACATGGCGTGCAGGTATTCGCCCCGCTCGCCCTCGAAGCGGACGGGGATCGCCTGGCCGGCCTCCGTGTAGGGGCCGTAGCCGCTGACGTCGCCCATCTTCATGACCTCGAACCGGACCAGCGGCTCGTCGACCCGCAGCGGTTCGGGGACGACGGCCCGCAGCGCGTCGGGGTCGGTGCGGTAGACGACGTTGAGGTACTCGCGGTCGCTGAACCGCGGGACCGTCGGCGGGTACGCGGGGCTAGTCAGCGGGGTGGTCAGGAGCTGCCGTACGTCCTGTGCACGCATGGCTCTCACCGCCCCGTCCAGCGCGGGGCGCGGCGCTCGGCGAACGCGGTCATGCCCTCGCGTACGTCCTCCGAGGCCATCAGGGCCCTCATCGCGCCGCGCTGGAAGGCGAAGGCCTCGGCGTCCGACGCACCGTCGGCGGCGCGAACGACGCGCTTGACGGCGGCCAGGGCCAACGGGGCGTTCTCCGCTACGCGTTGGCCAGTCGCAGGGCCTCGGCGACGGCCTGCCCCCTGGCGGTGACGCGGTTGGCCAGGCCCAGTTCGGCGGCGCGGCGGCCGCCGACGGCCTCGCCGGTCAGCAGCAGCTCCATGGCCAGGTGATGCGGGATGCGCCGGGGCAGGCGGATCACGCCGCCGCCCGCGGCGATCAGGCCGCGCTTGACCTCGGGCAGGGCGAACCGGGCGTCCTCGGCGGCGACGATCAGGTCGCAGGCCAGGGCCAGTTCGAAGCCGCCGCCCATGGCGAAGCCCTCCACGGCGGCGATCAGGGGCTTGGCCGGCTCGGCCTCGGTCAGGCCGCCGAACCCGCGGCCCTCGACCTCGGGCGACTCGCCACGCAGGGCGGCCTTGAGATCCATGCCGGCGCTGAACGTGCCGCCCTCGCCGGTCAGGACGCCGACCCGCAGGGCGGGGTCGGCCTCCAGCGCGTCGAGTGCGTCGGCCAGGGCGGTGGCGACCGCGGCGTTCACGGCATTGCGGGCCTCGGGGCGGTCGAGGGTGATCAGCAGGGTGGAGCCGATGCGTTCGGTGCGGACGACGGGGGTGGTGGCGGGGTGTTCCGTGGTGGTGCTCATGGCTGTCCTCCTGTGACGGTCAGCGTGCGGCGGCGTCGAGTTCGGCGAGGACGTCCTCGGTGTCCTGGCCCGCGACCGGGGCCAGACGGCGGATCGAGCCAGGGGTGGCGGAGAACCGCACCGGGATGCCGATGGTGCGGACCGTGCCCTCGGTGGGGTGCTCGACGGTGTCGAGGAGGTGGCCGTCGCGGACGTACGGGTCCTCGTGGGCGCGGTCCAGTTCCAGCACCGGGGCCATCGGGATGCTGTGCTCGGCGCACACCTCCGCCCACTCCTCGGTGGTCAGCGCCGGGGCGCAGGTCTCAAGGAGCGCGGCCAGGTCCTCGTGGTCGGCGCTGTCGATGGCGTCACCGTTGACACGCGGGTCGCCGGCGAGGTCCGGACGTCCGGCGGCGGTGAGGAAGTCCCGGTAGTTCTTCGGGTTGTACGGCATCACGCAGGCCAGGCCGTCCTTGGTGCGCACCGCCCTGTGGCCCTTGAGCATCGACAGCGCGAAGCCGGTGGGGCCGGTCTCGGGCACGTGGGTGTGGCCCGCCAGGTGCTCCACGATGTTGAACGCGATCAACGTGTCCGTCATGGGGATCTCGACGAGCTGGCCCTCACCGGTGCGGCCGCGGTGCAGCAGGGCGGCGAGGACGCTGTAGGCGATGGTCAGCGAGGAGACCTTGTCGCCGATGATGGTCGGCAGGTAGACGGGCTCGCCGAGCGCCCGGTCGGCGATGTCGACAAGACCGGAGGCGGCCTGCACGGTCTCGTCGTACGCGGCGTGGCCGGCCCGGTCGGAGTCGCTGCGGAACCCCTGCGCGTGGGCGTAGACCAGGCCGGGGTTGCGGGCGGCGATGTCGTCGTAGGACAGGCCAAGGCGGTGCAGGGCACCGGGGCGCATGTTGGTGATCAGTACGTCAGCGGTGTCGATCAGCCTGAGCGCCCGCTCGCGGTCCGTGTCGTCCTTGAGGTCGAGGGACACACTGCGCTTGTTGCGGTTGACGTTGAGGTTCAGCGGGGTCATGCCCGGCGTGGTGCGGTAGTGGCCGACCCGGACGGTGTCGGCGGGCGACTCGATCTTGATCACGTCGGCGCCGAGGTCCCCGAGGATCTGGGCGGCGTAGGGACCCATCACCACGGTCGACAGGTCGATCACGCGGGTGCCCTCAAGAGGGCCGGAGACGGTGTCTGCGAGGTCCGTCATAACTTCCCTTCACTCCTTGTTTCGCGCTTTCTGTGTATCTGGAAACTAAGTTACAGCGAGAAGTGTTCGAGGGGACAGCTCAGGGAGTGACCGAATAGCGAAAGGCGGTATGACCGCAGTGGTCGTACCGCCTTTCGTGAAGGTTCCAAGGTGGTTATGAACGAAGTGGTTCGGCGAAGATCTCGCGGGCCGCTGTCACGACTTCCTCCAGGTCGCCGCCCTGGGCTCGGTCCTTGCGCCAGATCAGCCCGGTCTCCAGCCGTGGGTGGAAATCGGAGAACGGCAGTACGGTGACATTCTCCAGATGGTAATTCTGTACAGGGCTTCTGGAATCCAGCATGGAAATGGAGAAGGCCAGACCACTCGACACTATCTCGCTGATTCCCTCGAAAGCGGCACTGTTGATTTCGATACGCTTCTTGATGCCGAGTTCGGAAAGCTGCTGATCGAGTCCACGGAAGTACGCGTTGGTGACGGCCGTCGGGGAGGTGACGTAGGCGAGTTCGGTCAGTTCCGTCAGGGCGACGGCGTCGCGTCCGGCGAACCGGTCCCTGGGGACGACCGCGCCGAGCCGTTCCGACATCACCGGCAGCAGTTCCAGCGCGGGGTCCCCGCCTGCCGGGAGGCGGGCCAGCGTCAGCGCGAGCCTGCCGTCGCAGACGGCGTCCACGAGCCGGTCGGTGCCGCCCGGCCAGCGCTTGATCTCGAACCGGTCGCGGACCCGCTCGGCCAGGGCGTCCATTCGCTCCCGCAGATCCGGATGGATGCCGCTGGGCACCCCCAGCAGCAGGATGGCCCGCCGCGGCCGGGCCGTCTCGTCGAGGCGCCACTTGATGGAGTCGACCTGCTCCAGCACACCCCGCGCGATCGGCAGCAGGGCGTTGCCGGCCGGAGTGAGGGTCACATGGTGGGTGTCGCGGTCGAACAGCCGATGCCCGAGCTCGCTCTCGAGATCCTTGATCCGTCTGCTCAGCGGAGAGGCGGCCATGTGCAGCTTGCGGGCCGCCATGGAGAAGTTCAGTTCCTGTGCGACAGCGACGAAGTAACGCAGATGCAGGAGTTCCACGGTGCCACCGTAGAGGGCCGGTGGGTGTGGGTGATCAAGGGCTTCGGTGGGGTCGGGGGTCCGGGGCCCGCCGTCGGCCAGAGGCTGTCAGCCGGATGACGGCGGGCCCCGGGCGCCCCGTCTCCGCCTCCGCCTCCCGGCGAACAGGCCACGGTGTGACCGAGGAACTGGCGGTCACGCGGCTGCGACCCTCGTCGTCGCAGCGACGAGAGCACTGGCTCGTGCCGAAGGCACCGGTATCGCGCCTCCTCAGAACCAGTGCAGGCAGTGCGGAGCGCGGTCGGAGCTGAAGAGGGCGTCGGCCAGGGGGACCGCGTCCGGGTGGTGGGCGCGGATGTGCCCGGCGCGCACGAGGGTGCTCGGGGCGGTGCCGCCGAGGTAGACCGATCCCAGGTCGTTCACGTCCAGGGACAGGTCGGGCTCCCGGTCGGTCGGGACGCAGTCGGCCTTGCCGTCCTGGACGGTCAGCAGGTAGCGGTTGTGCTCGTCGAGGAAGGGGTCGTCGACGTCGAGGACGAGCTCGCCGTCCGTGAACCAGCCCCGCGCGGTCAGCGCACGGGGGACGTCCAGCAGCCGTACCCACAGCCAGTCCGTGTCGCCGCTCACCTCGGCGGCACGGAAGTCCGCGAGCTGCCAGCGCAGCGGATGGTGGGGCGGGACGTGGCGGAACACGACCTCGGAGACCAGGTCATGGCCGAGCACGAAGCGGGCCAGTGCGGTGAAGACGTTGTCGTCGCCGGTGATGGTCTCGTCGACCTTCAGGGTCCGGGAGTCGTCGATCGAGTAGCTGGCGTACCCGTCCGGTACACCGTCGGCGTCCCGGTGTACGGCGACGTAACGCGGCGCGGGCGAGATCGGGGGCTGCCCCGCGCGCAGGTCCCACCAGCGGTGCGGCCGGGACAGCGCGCCGGGCTGGGCGCGGCGGTACCGGTCGTAGACCTCTTCCAGGATCTCGCCGCACTCGGCACGGCGCAGCACCTCGATCGTGCCGGCGTCCTGGCCGACCGCCGGTGCGCCGGGCGTGGCGCGGGCGCGAGGGCGGGCGAAGGCGGCCCGATGGCGCTGCACGGTCAGGCGCTGTGTGTAGGTCGCCGGCCCGTAGCCGAACCTGCCGTAGATCAGGGCCTCAGAGGCGAGCAGCACGGAGAGAAAGTCGCCGCCGGCCCGCAGGTCGGTGAGTTGGTGCCGCATCATCGCGCTGAGCACCCCCCGGCGTCGGTGCGAGGGCAGGACGCCTACTGCGGTCACCCCGGGTGCCGGGACGAGGGTCCCGCCGGGCAGGGTGAGCTCGAAGGAGTGCGTGGCGGCGGTACCCATCGGCCGTCCATCGGCTGTCCGGGCGAGCAGGCAGCGGTCCGTTTCGAGCGCCGACCACCACAGTCCGCCGCCCTCGGTCGGAGTCTCCGGGAAGTGTCCGAACGCCGCATGGACGGTGTCGACGAAGACGTCGAAATCCTCGTCGGTCGTGGAACGTATCTCCATCGCGGCCGCTGCCTCCTCGGGATCCCGGCCCCACGACTGGTGAGGCCTGGCCACAGTGCAGCGGTGGCCCGTGGCCCGGTCAACCGAATTACGGGAGGCTACCGCCCCCGAACCTGCTCCTGGTTGGACCGGTGGGGGCCGTAGAGCCAGTCCGCATGCGGTCCCAGACGTGCGTCGACCGGTTCCTCCCCTCGCCGCAGCGCGTCGACGTAGGCACGATCGGCGGCGAGGCGGGCCGCGACCTGGGCGCCCTCGGCGACCGCGCCGTGGCCGGGGATCACCACGTCGGCGTGCCCGGCCGCCGCGTCCAGCCGGTCGAGCGCCTCCTCGTAGGCGGCCACCTGATCGTCCTGGCGTACGTCGAAGAGCGGGATGAGTACGTCCGAGAGCATGTCGCCCACGATCAGGACGCCCCGGTCCGCGAGGAGCATCGTGGCGTGACCGACGGCGTGCGCCCGATGCTCGATGACCTCGCCCGGAACGGGTCCGCCGGTCGCGGGCAGCGGGGTGAGGAGAGCGACCAGTTCGAGAGGGACGTCGGACGCGCTCTGCGCCGCCATCGCCTGTGCCCTCTCCCTGGCCTCGGCGGCCACCTGGGCGGCGGCGGGAGTGGCGTAGCGCGGCACGTCGCCGAACCGGGAATGCCAGAGCAGGTGGTCCCAGTGCGGGTGGGTGCAGAACCCCGCGACCACCGGGACACCGAGCTGGTCCACGGCGTCGGCGAGCTGGTCCAGCTCGGAGCCGTGGATGCCGGGATCGATCAGGATCAGCCCGTCGTCACCGCGCACCACGACGGAGTTGCTCCACACCCACTCGCTCTGCCGGACCCAGACGCCGTCGGCCA
The DNA here is from genome assembly GCF_001282115.1 of Streptomyces sp. NRRL B-24085. Taxonomy (GTDB): domain Bacteria; phylum Actinomycetota; class Actinomycetes; order Streptomycetales; family Streptomycetaceae; genus Streptomyces. The sequence continues at coordinate 40,214 of NZ_LJBR01000034.1, forward strand.
CCTGCTTCAGCTTGCCCATCGCCACTCCCGTCGGTCGCTCACACTGGTGAGACTGCTTCGCTCAGCCGAACTCATCGCTCAGGGTGTGGCTCGTGCGCCGCCGGAGTGGGCGTTCACGTGGCCGGTGTCGGCGCCCGTCGGGTCGTGCGGGCGGCTGGCGGGGAGCCAGGTGGCGACCGCCTGGCGGTCCACCGGCTGTGGGCCGGTCGACCCGCACTCCTACGGCCACCACGTCTGACATCTGCGCGGACCGACGTGCGTCAGGCGTCGGCGGCAGGGCGCGGTGCGCCGTGGAACACCTGGCCGGTGTGCCAGGCGAGATGGTCGGCCGCGACACGGGGGATGCCGGGCTGCGGCCCGACCAGCGGGCGTCCGGCCAGCGCGACGACCTGGTCGCGAGCGGCGGGGCTGTGGCCCACGAAGCGCTGGGAGACCAGGATGCGGTGGTCGGCGTCGACCCCGAGGACGCCCTTGTCGAAGAGCTTGTGGTGCAGCGAGCACAGGCACAGACCGTTGTCCACGTCGTCCGGACCGCCGAACGCCCACCAGCGGACATGCGCGGCTTCCAGGCCGACCGGGACGGTGCTGATCCTGCCGTCGTAGCCACAGAAGGCACACCGGTACTCGTAGGCGGTCAGCACGGTCTCGCGCATGCGCCGGTCCCGCTGCCGCCTCCGCAGGGACGGGAGGTGTTCGGTCGGCGCCACCTCCGGTTCCAGGCCGACCGCTTCCCGCAACTCCTCGTGCAGAGAGGGCGGAAAGTGCAGATCGAGCAGCAACTGGGCTATCCGGCCCAGCAGTTCCGGGTCGCCGTCCAGAGCGGTTCTGAGCTCCGGGGCGAGCCGCCCGGTGGCACCGGTCCGGCGCAGATCCCGTACTCCGCTGCCGGGGCTGCCGTGCCCGCGGTCGGTCCGCACCTCCCACACCCCGTCGCTCACCAGATGGTGGAACGGGTACGCGGGTGACGTCCTGTTGGGCGGCCCGTACTCGGTCAGCAGTCGTCGCAGATCCTCCTCCACCGCCGTGTATCGCAGCGCGCTGCCCGTGTCCTCCTGGTACCGGCCGAGGGCGTACAGCAGGAGCAGTGGCTTGTGCGGGGCCCGTGTGCCGTTCCTGGTCCACTGCCGGAGCTTCGCGAGGCGTTCGAGCCAATCCATGGGGGTGATCGTAGTGACGGCTCCGCCGCTGCGGTCACCGTCCTCGGGTGAGCGGTGCCCGGCCTCAGCCGGACGTCGCCACGGCCAGCCAGACGGTCACGGCGGTGGCGGCGACGAGCCCGAGGTTGAGGGTGATCCGGCGGTCCTCACCGGTCAGGTGGACTGCGATCGCACCGGCCTGCAGGAGCAGGAAGCCGATGGCCGCGGCCGTAGCCAGCGAGGGCGCGATGCCGGTCAGCGGCGGCAGGATCAGTCCGGCCGCGCCGAGCAGTTCGACCGTTCCCAGCGCCCTGACGACGGGCATCGGCAAGCGGTCGACCCAGGCCATCATCGGCCGGAGCTGCTCGCGACTGCGGGTCACTTTCAGGACGCCCGCGTAGAGGTAGAAGAGGGCGAGGAGTCCCGCGACGATCCAATAGGCGATGTTCATGGTTCCCGTTCATGGACCGCCGGTTTCCGGGGCCCGTCGATCGTGTCTGTCGGTTCGACTTCAGGCAGGCGCAGGGGTGTGACGGCTCATCGCGTCGATGTCGGTCTGTGGTGTCAGCCTTGCCCGATGCGGCTGCCGTTCCTCAGGAACCCGCCTGCGCGTGGTGCCGAGAGCGATCGTCTCGCCCTCGCCCGGACCCACCACCGATACGGCGGGGTCGGCCTGCGGTTCGCTGCTCCTTGCTGCGTCGGTCATGTCCCCGAGTCCACCGCCGGCCCCCTGCCGGTGTCCAAGACCTGTCCTGCGGCACCGATACCCGCTGGGTATGGTTGCAGCGTGGAGCTACGGACCTTGCGCTACTTCGTGGCGGTCGCCGAGGAACTCCACTTCGGCCGAGCCGCGACCCGACTGCACATGAGCCAGCCGCCGCTGAGCCGGGCGATCAAGCAGTTGGAGGCCGAGGTCGGGGCCCTGCTGTTCGCCCGCTCGCCCGCGGGTGTCGCCCTCACGCCGGTGGGCACGGTGCTGCTCGACGAGGCGCGGGCACTGCTCGAACACGCCGACCGCGTACGTGTCCGGGTCAGCGCGGCGGCCGGCATGACGACCCTCACCGTCGGGATTCTGGGCGACGGCACCGATCCCGGAGTGGCCAGGCTGGCCGCCGCCTACCGTCGGAGCCACCCCGGCATCGACATCCGCGTCCGCGACACCGATCTGACCGACCCGACGTGCGGGCTGCGCACCGGAGTCGTCGATGTCGCCCTGACACGAGCGCCGTTCGACGAAACCGCCCTGACGGTGCGTGTGCTGCGCGCCGATCCAGTCGGCGTCGTCCTGCGCGCCGACGATCCGCTGGCCCGCCGCGACCGGCTGCGGCTGGCCGAACTCGACGATCGCCGCTGGTTCCAGTTCCCGCGGGGCACGGACCCCGTCTGGCAGTCGTACTGGAACGGCGGGACACCGCGCGAGGGTCCCGTGGTGCGGGCCGTCCAGGAGTGCCTGCAGGCCGTGCTGTGGAACGGCACGATCGGCCTGGCCCCGCTCGGCCACGACCTGCCCGCCGAGCTGGCCGTGGTGCCGCTGATCGACATGGCCCCGAGCCGCGTGGTGGCGGTGTGGAACGAAGGCGACACCAACCCGTTGATCCGGTCCTTCGTGGAGATCGCGACGGGGGCGTATCGCCAGTGACGGTCGGCAACCGACGCTGCTGCCGCTGCCGTACGTAACGCGGTTGCCGTGACGGGAAGTTCAGCGTGTGCGCTGGCAGGAGTACATGCGCGCGTCGTAGGACAGTCCGAGCGGGAACTGCTTCACGGTTCCGAACTCCTGGATGACGGCGCCCTTCTCATGCAGCCACGGTTGGCTGCTCGGGGGTGGGGACGTGGTGGTCATGACTGTCTCCTGAGGATGCCGTGCTGTGCGTACGCCGACGACGCTATGCCCCGCAGCGGCGGGCGAGCCGTCCCGTTCCGGATGTGTCCGATGCTTCACCGGGCCGTCGAAGCGGTCCGGGTGGTCCCCGCGGCCCGCGGGGACCGCGCTAAGAGGGTTGAGCCCGTAAACGACCTTCGTGTCCTTCGTTGCCAATGGCCCTGCCCGTTGGTCGGGATGTGAGGCAGAGTGGAGCAACAGACACGGCCGACCGGGAGCGCGCATAGAACACATCAGTAAGTCATCGACCGCTTGCAGTCCGTCGGTGTTGGACGCGCTTGGTGCTGCTGGGTGGACAGCAGGTCGCAAAATCTCCGTTACGGGCTGGACGCGGCAAATGACGGATGCCGGGTTCGAACTCAACGACCTGGCGGTAGCGGTCTGGGCCGAGTTCGGCGAACTGCTGATCAGGAGTTCCTCGAGCCGTGTCCCCGGTTCGTCACTGCACCTGGACCCCGTTGACGCCTGTATCGACGACGCTGAGGGAGCGTCCAAATTGAGGCTTCACTACGGAGAGAACTACAGCCCTCTGGGCATGTGGTCGAGCCAGTTCCGCGCGTACATCTCAGCCAGCGGTCTCGTCGTCGCCGTGGGGCCGAACTGCCTCTGGCCTCTAAGTTCTACCTTTATGGAGGCGTTGGCCTATGTGGTGGACGGCGATGGTGGCGTCAGTCGTGCGGAGCAGGCGGACTGGCTCGCCAACTGCCTGCCCGGCAGGTGAGGCAGTCTTGCAGGGCTCTGACGCCGTAATCACACCAGCCACACTGGCTACGTTGCGACGAACAGACGCGGAGCCGGTCCGCACCGACTACGCCGCCATCGCCACGGCGGCGGGCGCACGCGGCATCCGTGTGGAGAAGGGACGGCGTCGAGGTCCGACTCGAGATCGAACGCTTCCACGTACGTCCGTCACTTGGTGGTGAGTGACGTCGTCCGTGCGCTGTGGGGACAGTGGTCGTGCGCTCGTGGGGGATCCTGCGGGGGACAGCGGCTCTAGAGTGACGTGCAGCGGCATTGGGGGCCGCGCAGGTGATCCGGGTCGTGCGACCGGGAGACCGGTGCAGCGAGCGTCTCGGCGCCGAGGGGCCGGGGCGACCGTCGTCGAGATCTGGACGGACCTGGTTCCGTTCACGCAGTCCCGCCGCGAGGGGTGGTTTGCCGCCGGCCCTCCGGCCCGAACAACGATGGAGCGCAGATGGCCGACGAAGCGATGGGCGACGACGTCTACCAACCGGACGGTTCCGAGGTGCAGGACGACGCCGGAGTGCTCGACGCCCTGGACACCCTGGACTTCCGGAGCGGCGACGAGGCCCTGGACGAGGGCTGGTCGCCCCCGGAGAAGCCCTGGGGCGTGGAGCACACCGGCGTCACGGGGTCGGAGCAGCGGCGGGGCGAGAGCCTGGACGAGCGTCTGTCCGAGGAGGTGCCGGACGTCGGTGTCCCGTACGGTGACGGGCTGGGGGACACCTGGGACACCGACGGTGAGCTCATCGACGACGAGGTCGGGGACCAACGCGCCGGACGGCTGGTCGCGCCCGACGAGGGCAGCCATGAGAACACCGACTCCGACCTGATCGCTTCCGACCTGGGGCTGGACGGCGCCGGGGCATCGGCTGAGGAGGCTGCGGTCCATCTGATCCCCGACTCCGAGACCTACTGACGACTGGTCACGCCTACTTGCCCGGACGGCACTGCGTCAGCGGCCGAACGCGGATGCCGTCAGAAACCGATCGCGGCACTTTAGTGCTCTGGGCGGCTCAGGGTGGGGCCGGGTCCGTGCCGGGCGGGGGATCGGTGATCGGTTGGCGTGGGCCGGTGGTGGCGTTGATCGCCGCCTCGACGGCGGCGATCCGGTCGGCGAGCAGACCGAGGTGGCCACCGCACGGGTGAGGAGTCGTCGGCCGGTCCGCCCAGGGCCTGGCCGCAGACGTACGCGGCCTTCAACTCGGCTCAACGGAGCTCTCGTTCGTGGGTGAGTGCGCCGCGCAGCTCGGCCGGTTTCAGCAGGTCGGCCTCGGACTGGACGGCTGAGCCGAGGAGAGGCGGCTTCGGGCGCGCTCACCCGGGCGCGGGCCTACGAGGGGGCCCTCAACGCCCTCGATCCGGCCGAGCGGCTGCACATCAGGCAGTTGGTGCTACGGGCGGCGTCGCCTCTTCACCCGTGGCGAGACCCAGAGTGCTGCCGGCGATCCAGCAGGCCGTGCCAGGTGCGTCGGAACCCACCCATGAGGTGGCAGCACAGGGGGCCGCCGTGGGGGAGGGGCACCGCGCTCTCCCGGGCCATCGTCTCGAAGAAGCCCCGTCCGTCGCGGGTCTGGGCCGTCGTGCTCCACTGGAAGCCGGGGCAACGGGCGAGAACGGAGTGGACGAGATCGCGTCCCAGCCCCTGACGCTGCCGGGCGTCGCAGACCCAGACGTCCAGGATCCGCCCCGTGCGACAGGTCGGGCAGGCCCGGAAACGGAGGCGCCCGATGACGTGCTCCTCGGGATCGAGCAGGACTATTTCCGTCGCCGTGCCGGGTGACGCGGTGCCAAGGCCGTTCAACTGCACCTCTTCGTGGTCTTCGTCGTCTCATCCTCGGGAAGGCGGATCGGAGGACACTATGGAGCACGTGTGTGTGGCGCGTGAAGGTGTCGGTCGGTGCGATCTGCCCGGCGGCGGCTCTACAGGGCCACGACGCCGGACGTCGGGCACAGGATGCGCGTCCGAGGACGGGCCGTGGTTCAGCGGGGCGGCACGGACGGGAGGACGTCGGGGGTGGCGCGGTCGACCTTGGCCGCGTCCGCGAGGGCGGCTGCGGCGGCCTGCGCGGCCTCGGCGGTGTCGTCAGCTGCCCGCTCGGCGCTGTCGTCCGAGGGCTTCTCACGGGTGGCCGGGGACTGGGGCAGCACCTCGGTGAACGCGCGGGACACGTTCTGGAGCGCGGAGGTGATCTCGCTGGGGATCACCCAGAAGTTGTTCCCCGATCCCTGCGCCAGCTGGGGCAGCGTCTGGAGGTACTGGTAGGCCAGCAGTTTGGGGTCGGGGTCATTGCGGTGCACGGCCTGGAACACCTCGTCGATGGCCCGGGACTGGCCCTCGGCCTGGAGGATCGCAGCGGTGCGGTTGCCCTCGGCGCGCAGGACGGCGGCCTGCTTGTCGCCCTCGGCGGTGAGGATCTGCGACTGGCGCTGGCCCTCGGCCCCGAGAATCGCGGCACGCTTGTCCCGCTCGGCTCGCATCTGCTTCTGCATCGCGTCCTTGATGGACTGCGGCGGATCGATGGCCTTGATCTCCACTCGGTTGACCCTCAGCCCCCACTTGCCGGTGGCCTCGTCCAGGACGCCGCGGAGCTGGCTGTTGATGGTGTCCCGCGAGGTGAGGGTCTTTTCCAGATCCATGGATCCCACGACGTTGCGCAATGTGGTCACGGTGAGCTGTTCGACCGCCTGGAGGAAATTCGCGATCTCGTAGAACGCCGCTCGGGGGTCGGTGACCTGGAAATACAGAACGGTGTCGATCTCGACGACCAGATTGTCCTCGGTGATCACGGGTTGCGGCTTGAAGGAGACGACCTGTTCCCGGAGATCGATCACGGGATGAACCCGGTCGATGAACGGAATGACGAGACTGAGCCCAGGAGTCAGTGTCCGGTGGTAACGGCCTAGTCGCTCGACATTGCGAGCGCGCGCCTGCGGCACGATGCGGACCGCCCTCACCACGGTGAAAACCGCGATCAGTGCGACAAGCAGGCCGGCAATGAGGAACGCCGAGGTTTCCATGGTTTCAGTCCCGGGGGTAGACGAGGGCGGTGGCGCCGCAGATCTCCATGACATCGACCGTCTTTCCAGGCGGAATCACCAGCGTCTCGTCATAGGCGCGGGCCGTCCATTCCTCGCCGTCGATGCGGACCCTGCCGCCGAGGCCCGTCACCTCCGAGAGGACATAGGCGGGCTTGCCGACCAGAGCGTCGATGCCGAATCGTTCCACTTGGGGCCGAAGCAGGTGGCGCAGCGCGATGGGGCGCACGAACACCAGGGTGCCCGCGGCGACGAGGGTGAACACCAGAAACTGGAAGGGCAGCGGCAGCCCGATCGCGGCGGACCCCGCCGTGACCAGCGCGGACACACTCAGCATTCCGAGCGCAGCGGTAAGGGTGGCGATCTCCGCCACAGCCAGCACGGCTGCGATGATCAACCAGATCAGCGATGGATCCATGGCGTGCCTCTTCTGACCGGTGCGGGTGCGGAAGGGCCTGACGTACACCATTGGACCCCGACACCGGATGGCTGCGATACCCCTGGAAGGGAAACCCGCGCGTTCCGGACCTCTGTCGCTGCCGGGCCTCGCACGCTCAGATGTTCGGCATCCGTCGAAGGCCCAGGGCGCCCGCGACAGACGTCAGGGCGGTTCCCAGCGGGAGGCTGACACGGGTGTGGGCGAGCTGGTCACCGCGGGTGGGGTCCCGGTTGATGATGAGGACCCGCTTGTCCGACTGGGCCGCCTGGCGGACGAATCTGAGTCCCGACATCACCGTCAGCGAGGACCCCAGAACCAGCAGGGATCTCGCCGCCCGGACCATCTCGCGGCAGTCCTCGATCCGCTGCGCCGGCACCGGCTCGCCGAAGAACACCACGTCGGGCTTGAGAATGCCGCCGCAGTCCGCACAGGGCACGACGCGGAAGTCGGCGACCTGGTCGTCGGAGAGATCGGCGTCACCGTCGGGGTTGATGCCCGCGGCCACCGGCCGGAACCCCGCGTTGGCCTCTTCCAGCCGCACCGCGAGGTCACGGCGCGAGGTGACGGCACCGCAGGCCAGGCACCGGACTCTCGCCAGGCTGCCGTGCAGCTCCACCACCCCCTCGGCACCGGCGGCCTGGTGCAGGCCGTCGACGTTCTGGGTGATCACCCCCGAGAGCAGACCGTGCCGGGCGAACGCGGCGACCGCCTGGTGCCCGGCGTTGGGCCGGGCGCGGCCGAAGGTACGCCACCCGAGGTGGCTGCGGGCCCAGTAGCGTCGCCGGGCCTGCGGGCCCGCGGTGAAGTCCTGGTACGTCATCGGCGTGTGCCGACTCAGGCTGCCGCCCTCGCCCCGGTACGCGGGGATGCCCGACTCCGTGGAGATGCCCGCCCCGGTGAGCACCAGCACGCCACCGGCGCCGAGCGCGTCGACCACCGGCCGGAGGTCGGTGGTGGCCGGCGGCAGGTCCGGGGGAGGGGTCCAGTGCAGGGTGGGACGGGTCCGCATGCGTGCCAGGGTACGAAACCGGGCCCGCGTCGTCCGTCGAGTTGATCCGAGGAGACCGTCTCGCCCGCGCCTGGCACCGGTGAGCGCGGTTCCGGGAGACGGTCCCCGGCTATGCCGAGTCCTGGTCGAGCAGGTAATCGATGGCCTCCACGACGTCGCCGACCGTGTGGTGCGGGGTCACCAGTCCGTCGGGCCAGGGACGGCCGGTGACCCAGATGGTGCGCAGGCCCGCGTCATGGCCGCCGGCGATGTCGGTCTCCGGATTGTCGCCGGTCATCCAGTCGCCCGGAGTGAGCTGGGTACCGCATCGCGCGGCGGCGAGCTCGAAGAGCCGTGGGTCGGGTTTGCGTATGTCGATGTCACCGGAAGCGGCGATCCCGTCGATCAGGTCGGAGAGACCGGTGGCGTGGATCTTGGCCCGCTGGATGTCGCTGGCGCCGTTCGTGGCGACACCGATGCTCCAGCCCGCCTGCTTGAGACGTTCCAGGCTGTCGAGTACGGCAGGGCGGCAGTGCATGGAGGCCGCCATGCGGTCGATGTAGACGCGCCACAGATGGTCGGCGCTCTCACTGACGGGGAAGGTGGCGCGCAGTCGGTCGAAGTCACGGCGCTCGGCGTGGTCGGCCAGCTCGGTCAGCAGCCACTGCTCGATCTCCGGGCCGTAGGCGTGGTCATGGCTCAGGGAGGTGATGGCATCGGCGAAGGCGCCGGTGCGGTCGACCAGAGTGCCGTCCAGATCGAAGATCGCGAGTTTCACGATGATGGACCCTACTTGCCGCGGAGGGTGACCGGTACGGTCCTGTCCTGCTTCGGCTGCTGTGGGGTCGGTCGGTCACGGCTCGCTCGGTCCGAGTGGGTCCCCCGGTTCCGACTGAGGCGCAGGCGCAGGCCGGAGTCGGTGCCGCGGTACCCCGCCAGGTGGGCACCCAGGCTCGCCGGGCCCCGCGTCAGGCGTCCAGCGTCGCGCCGGCCCGCTCGCGGGTGTCGGCGGCGGGCGCGAGCAGGATCGCGGAGGCGACGAACACGAGTACCGCGAGCATGGCCGTACGCAGCCCGTAGTGGTCACCCAGGAAACCGAGGGCGGGTGGTCCGACGAGGAACGCGACGTAGCCGATCACGGCGACCAGGGAGACGCGCGCGGTCTGGTCCGGGCCCGAGTCGCCGGCCGCCGACAGGGCCACCGGGAAGCCGAGCGAGGCGCCGAGTCCCCAGAAGAGAACGGACGCCGCCGCGACGGCCGCGTTGTCGGAGAAGATCACCAGGACGAGGCCGAGGGCACCGGAGAGGGCGCTCGCCCGCAGGACGGTGGCACGCCCGAAGCGGACGAGGAAGAACGTGCCGCAGAAGCGGCCCAGTGTCATCGCGGCGGCGAACCCGACGTAGACGAGCGAACCGGCTGTGGCGTCCAGGCCGTGGCCGTCCACCATGAGCAGCGGCAGCCAGTCATTGGCCGCCCCTTCGGCCAGCGCCATGGCCAGCACGATCGCGCCGATGAGGAGCAGCTTGCGGTCCTTCCAGACCTGCGGCGCGGCGTGTCCGGCAGGGTCGGTGTGCCCGGCAGGGTCGGCGGTCCGGCGCCGGGTGCTGAGACCGACGCCCGTCGGCAGCGCACGTGAGGCGTGGATCAGCATGCCCGTGGCGGCCACTGTGATCGCGGCGAGGTGCCAGTGGACCGGGAGCTCCACAGCCGTGGCGGTCATCCCGGCCAGGGCGCCGACGACCGTGCCGAGGCTGAAGCAGCCGTGCAGGGTGGGCAGGACCGGTGTGCCGGTGAGGCGTTCGACGTCGGCGCCGTCCACGTTGACCGCCACCTCGCCCGAACCCATGCCCGCACCGAAGAGGAAGAGACCGGCGGTGACCAGGGCAGGCGACGAAGCGGCGCTGCCTGCGCCGATGACGATCGTGGCCGCAACGATCAGGACGGTGCCGAGCACGATCACGGGCCGGGTGCCGAGGCGTTCCACGAAGCGGCCGGAGCACAGGATGCCGATCATCGATCCGACGGACAGGCCGAAGAGGATCAGCCCCATCTCCGCGGTGGAAGCGCCCAGTCGGTCCCGCACGTCCGGGGTGCGCGTGACCCAGGACGACATGGCGATACCCGGGACGAAGAAGAAGAGGTAGAGGGCTTGGCGGCGCCGACGCACGGCGGGGTCTGTCAAGGGTGGCTCCGCGGGGCTCGTCTGCAGGGGCGGGCCGGCGGCGGGCCCCGCGTCCATCGGTATGTACAAATGTACATAATCCTGGGGCGGGTCCCGCCGGGCAGCGTCTACGCGGCAAGTGCGAGGGCGCACACTCACGCTCGTGCCGCCCTGCCCCGGGACGCTATCCGGTCTGCTCGCGGCGGGCGGTGGCGAACCGGCGCTGGTAGGCGGCCGGGCTGATGGACAACTCCCGGGCGAAGACACGGCGCAGGCTCTCGTAGCTCGGGAAGCCGGCCATGGACGCCGCGTGGGTGGCGGTGTGCCCCTGGTCGAGGAAGGACTTCGCGATGTCGAAGCGGATCGACTCGACGTAGCGGGCGGGCGTGGTGCCCAGCTCCTCCCGGAACAGCCTGGTGAGGTGGCGCGTACTGACGTTGAGCCGTCCGGCGAGCGCGGCGAGGGAGTAGTCGTCGGCGGGATCCGCGGTGACCAGGTCGACGACCCTGCGCAGTGCCGGCGACCGGGGCGGTGAGCCCTGCAGGGGCGCGGAGAACTGTGACTGGCCGCCCGCCCGCTGCAGATAGACCACCAGGGAGCGGGCCACCTCACGGCTGACGTCGGGGCCGTGGTCCTCCTCGACGAGCGCGAGGGCCAGGTCGATGCCCGCGGTGACGCCCGCCGACGTGTACATCGTGCCGTCGCGCACGTAGATGGCGTCCGGCTCGACGCGGGCCTTGGGGTGCCGGCTGGCGAGTTCGCCGGCGATCTTCCAGTGGGTGGTCGCCCGCCTGCCGTCCAGGAGCCCCGTCGCTCCGAGGACGAAGGCCCCGGAACACACGGAGGCGACACGGCCCGCATGAGCCGCCAGGTGCCCGGTCGCCTCGGCCAGATCGCGCGTGACCGGCGTCCTGGGATAGACGTCCCCGCCCGGAACCAGGAGCGTGTCGGGGTCCGTCCGGGTGGCGGCGCTGCCGTCGACCGCGATCCGCATGCCGATCGAGGAGGTGACGTCGGCGCCCGTCGTCGACAGCACGGCGATCCGGTAGTCGGCGCCGAGCAGGTTCGCCTCCCCGAACACCTCGGCCGGGCCGGCGACGTCCAGCAGCTTGACCCCGTCGTAGACGAGGATCGCCACGCGGTGCGGGGCGGAGCTCACTGGCCCACCCTGGGATGACCGGATTCGAGGGAGTCATGGCCGGACGGAGGCGGCGCCGGGGGCCGCGAGGTCGGCAGTGTGGAGAGCGGGCCCACGGTCCACCCGTCGTACATCGCATCGGAAAGCGCGGACATCATGACCGACATCATCGCAGGGGTGGAAATACCCGGAACCCCGGCCGTCGCGGAGGCCACGGAGTTCCTTCGGGAGCGGACGAACCCTTTGATCCTCCACCACTCCCGGCGGGTATTCCTCTTCGGTTCCCTCCATGCGCGTGCAAGGGGCCTGCGGCCCGATCCCGAGTTGCTCTACGTCTCGGCGATGTTCCACGACGTAGGCCTTTTGATCCCGTTCCGCGACGAGCAGCAGCGATTCGAGCTGGACGGCGCCGACCACGCGCAGAAGTTCCTCCTGGAACGCGGGTTCTCCGAAAGCGCCGCCGACGTGGTCTGGAGGGCGATCGCTCTGCACACCACACCGGGGATTCCGGGCCGGATGGAACCCGAGGTCGCCGCCACGAACTACGGCGTCCTGACCGATGCGATCGGCTGGGGGCTTGATGAAGTCCGACGTGACCAGACGGACGAGATCGTCGCCGCCCACCCGCGCGGCGATTTCAAGAAGGAATTCCTTCAGGCATTCGTCGACGGCCTCAAAGACCGCCCGGACACCACCTACGGGACCGTCAACGCGGACGTCCTGGAGCACTTCGTGCCCGGATTTCGACGCACGTCCATGGTGGAGCGGGTCCTGGAGGCTCCGTGGCCACGGTGACCCGGCCGTTCCCACCCTTCGCTCACCTCAGACCACACCACGAAAGGCACATCATGCGCGCCATCACTGTTCGGGATCGCGAAGCCGGGCTCAAGGGACTGACCCTGGAGGAGCTTCCCCACCCCCACGCCGCCGAGAACGACGTCATCCTGCGGGTGCACGCCGCGGGCTTCACCCGGGGCGAGCTCGACTGGCCCGCCACCTGGACCGACCGCGCCGGCCGTGACCGCACCCCGAGCGTGCCCGGCCACGAGGTCTCGGGAGTCGTGACGGAACTCGGATTCGGAACGACCGGCCTCACCGTCGGCCAGCGCGTCTTCGGACTGGCCGACTGGACCCGCGACGGATCGCTCGCCGAGTACGTCTCCGTGGAAGCCCGTAACCTCGCCCCGCTGCCCGCCGACATCGACCACACCGTGGCCGCCGCCCTGCCGATCTCCGGTCTGACCGCCTGGCAGGGCCTGTTCGACCACGCCCGCCTCACCACCGGCCAGACCGTCCTGATCCACGGGGCCGCCGGCGGCGTCGGTTCGATCGCCGTGCAGCTCGCCCACGAAGCGGGCGCCCGCGTGGTCGGCACGGGCCGCTCCGCCGACCGGGACACCGTCCTCGCGCTGGGCGCGCACGTGTTCCTCGACCTGGAAGCCGAGCGGTGGGAGGAGACGGGGCAGGTCGACGTCGTGTTCGACGTCATCGGCGGCGACGTCCTCAACCGCTCGGCCGCCCTCGTACGGCCCGGCGGCACGCTCGTCAGCATCGCTCAGCCGCCCACCGTGCGCCCTGCCGACGGCCGAGCCGTCTTCTTCGTGGTCGAACCCGACCGGGCACGCCTCGCCGACCTCGCCCGGCGGGTGCGGGAGGGCCGACTTCAGGTGCGCGTCGGCGCGGTGCGGCCGCTTGCGGAAGCGGCCGACGCCTTCACCTCACGAGAGCGCGTACCCGGCCGCACGATCATTCGCGTCGCCGAGGACTGAGGACGACGGGGTGGGCAGGGCGAGCGGCCTGCGTCCACCCCGGCCGTCAAAAACCCTTGGTGACGGGTCTCGCGGGCATGACAAGCTGTCCGCAGACCAAGGGGTGTAGCTCAGACGGCCAGAGCGCCGGTCTCCAAAACCGGATGCCGCAGGTTCGACTCCTGCCACCCCTGCCACGCCTTCATGTGAGTGGCGCCGATGGGCCTGTTGCTCCGTTCCCGGTCCGCCGGCAGCCGACTGAGGCAAGTCTGTGTCGGGTGACCGGGGCGGCACCGTGCTCGGCGGTGCCGCCCGTCTGCCGGCGCGAGCGGCGCGGAGGTCAGAACATCGAGGAGAGGCCGCTGGTGATCGAGGAGACCAGTTCCTTTCCTTCCTCGGCGACCTCCTTCACCACCGGAGCCACCCGCTTGGCGACCGGGGTGATCCACTTGGACTGCCCGTAGGTGACCAGGCTCAACGCGGTGCCGGCCGCGGCCCACATGAACTCGCTGCTGGTGAAGCCGTGTTCGATACCGGTGAACAGGGTGCTCAGCGCGCCGGCGCCCATCGCGATGCCGCCGAAGATCGCTGCGGCCGGGACACCGACCACGGCGAACGGCGGGAAGACGAGGCTGGCCACCCCCAGGCCGGCGGAGATGAGACCCGCGCCGACGCTGACGTAGCTGAACGCGTCGGCCCACCAGCCGGCGTCCGAGTACCACGCGTCGTTGTCGCCGCCGCTGCCGTTCTGGTTGACCTCGTCATTGGTGCCGTTGTCGGCCGGGTTGTGGCCGTTGTTCCGGTCCTGTTGCGCCTTCTCGGCGGCCTCACGGGCGGCCTCGCGGGCCTCCGCCTGGCGCTTCTGGATGACGATGGCACGTGCCTGGTTCGCCGCCGCGGCCGCCGTGGCCGCGTCCCGGCCCGCCGCGAGCTCCGACTGGCGCGCGCTGGCCGCGGACTGCTGGGCGCTGTAGGCGGAGGCCAGGGCCGAACGGGCCGCGTCGATCGCTTTGTTCGCGGAGTAGTTGGCCGAGCGGGAGGCGGTGCGCGCCGTCGAGGCGGCGGCCGAGGCCTTGTTCGCGGAGGCCTGCGCGTCGGCGGCCGACTTGTCCGCCGCGTCGGCGTTCTGCCGGGCCTGGTCGGAGTACTGGCCGGCCTTCGTGCCCGCGGCGATGGCCTTGTCCGCCCAGTCCTGGGCCTCGGCGGCGGCGTTACGGGCGGTCGCCGCCACCTGTGACGCCAGGGCCGCGGTCTGCTGCGCGGTGTAGGCGGTCTTGGCCGCGGCGGCGATCGCCCCCTGGATCGCGGCGACATGGGTGGCGGCGTCGTGGTCGAGCTGGGCCGCGGCGTACTGCACGACCTGCACGAAGTTCCGGCGCATCCACGTCGGCCCCTCCAGGGCGACGTCGCCGTAAGCCTTTGTGTAGTCGCCGCCGTTGGCCACCGAGGTGGCGGTCTCGACGGCGTCGTCCTCCCGTACGGCCGCGGGGTAGGTGCGGTCGAAGAAGTCCTGCAACGCCTCCGGGGTGTTCTTGTCGAGCGCCTCGTTGGCCGCCTGGGTGACGGCCTTGCCGGGCTTCTGGTCGAGGATCCGGCCGATCTGCACCCGGTTGTCGTCCTGCGAGGCCCGGATCACCCCGGAGGTCAGGAAGTCCCCGATTGCCGTGGCGCTGTTGCTCTCCAACGCGGCCACCGCGGCCTTGGCGATGGTGGGGTTGGAGACCTGGGCGATGTAGAGGACGGTCTCCCGGTCGTCCTGGCCCTGGGCGACGGCCCGGTCGAGGTCGATCCAGGAGAAGACGTCGTCGTCGCTGCCGGACAGCGCGAACTGGGCGGCCTCTCGGGTCCAGGCGCCCTTGGCCTCCAGCAGCGCGGTGGCGGCCTTACGGCCCAGGGTGGCGGCGAGGGACAGGTCGCCGTCGGTGAACAGGGCCTTCTCGGCAGCGCTGATCAGGTCCTTGACCGCTTGGTCGGTCTGTGCTTCCTGGGCCCGCTTGTTCGCGTACTCGGCCTGCTCCCGCGCCTCGATCTCGGCGAGCAGCCGGGCCTCGTCCAGGCCCTGGAGGCGTTCCTGCTCCAGGCGGGCGAGTTCGGCCTCCCGTGCCGCCTTGGCGACGGCGATGGCGTCCGTGACGGCCTTGGTGGCGGTGTCGGCGGCCTTGACGGCCTCGGCGGCGTGGGCGGTGGACTTGTTCGCGAAGTCGATGGCCTTGCCCGCGTTCGCGACGGCTTCGTCGACGGCGTCGGCCGCCTTCTCGGCGTGCGCCGCCGCGGAGTTGGCGGCATCCCGTGCGTCGCTCGCCGCCTTGGCCGCCGTGTTGGCGAGGGCCTGGGCGGTGGAGGCGGCGTTCGTGGCGCGGTTGGCGGCGGCGGAGGCGATGGCGGCCTGGCGCTTGGCCTCGGCGGCCTGCGACTGGGCGACGCCGGACGCGGCCGCGGCCTGGGCGGAGGCAGCGGCCGCGGCGGCGGAGTTGCGGGCCGCGGAGGCGGCCGAGGCGCTGGCGCTGACGGACTGCGCACAGGCGGCGCGTGCGTAGTCGGCGGCCTTGGCCGCGGAGCGGGCCTTCGCGGCGGAGTTGCGGGCGGCGACGGCGGCGTTCTTGGCCGCCTCGGTCTTGCCGGCGTCCTTGGAGGCCGCGATGGCGGCGTTGTAGGCCCGGGACGCGGCGCCGCCGGCGGCGGACGCGGCCTGGGAGGCGGCGGTGGCCGCCCAGGAGGCGCGGCGGGAGGCGTTCACCGCGGCGTTGGAGGCGTTGATGGCGATCCGGGCGGCGTTCGCGGCACCCGAGGCCGCACTGGCGGCCTTGCGGGCGGCGGCCGCGGACTTCTGCACGTCCTCCTTGGCGGCCTCGGCCTCGGCGGCGGCCTTCTCGGCGGCCTTCTTCGCCTCGGCCGCGGCGGCCTGGGCCCGCTCGGACGCCTCGATGGCCAGGTCGGTCTCCGCCTGGGCGCGCTTGCCCTCCCGGTCGACGACCGCGACGAGTTCCTCGATGGTCGCGGACTCCTGGTCGCGCGCGCGGGCGATGTGCTGGCCGGTGTCGAGGAACCACTGGATGTCCGACGCGGAGCCGTTCAGGGCCCGGTTGGCATACTTCTGCACCTCCGGCCCGGCGTTGACCAGCATGGCGGCGACCTGGAGCTGCGAGTCCTCCAGGCGGGCGGTGTACTGACCCTCCGTCAGGAACGTCTCCAGCGCCGCGCGCGTGCCCGTGTCCAGGGCGGCGGACGCCTTGCGCTGGACCGCCTTTCCGCCGGTGGCCGACAGGATGGCGGTCGCCACCTGGAGGTCTTCCAGGAGGGCCGACTCGTAACCACCCTGAAGGAAGGCCGAGATGGCGCTGTCGCCGCTGTCGAGAGCGGCTACGGCCTCGCGGCGCAGGCCCTTTCCGGAGCGGGCGAGGAAGCTGGCGATCGCGACGCGGTTGTCCTCGGTGGTCACCGTCGGCAGGGTCTGGGTGAGGAAGGCCTGGATGTCGGCGTCGGTTCCGAACAGGGCGTCGGCCGCTGCCGCCTTGGTGGCCCGGCCGCCGGTCATCCAGGCCTTGACCACCTTGGCCCGGTCGGTGTCGGGGAGGGTGAGCGGATCGGGTGTCGTGGCGTCGGCGGCGCGGGCCACGGGCGTCCACGCCAGAGGTGCGGCGGCGGCAGCCGTGACGGCGGCGAGCGAACCGAGGAGCCGTCTGCGACTCCAGAACATCGTCTGCATAGGAAGTTTTCCTCGTGGTTTCTGCCGTCGCGGCAGATCGGCGATCACTGACACGGCAGGCTTCCCCCGCACGGCCGGGCAGTCATGTGTGGCACCGGTGAGACGTATGCGTTGCCTGCGCACGGACGTGACCATACCAACGCGGATGCAGTGAGCAATCAATATGGCGCTGTGAATTGAATCCGCGCAGAAGGAACGCACCCGAAGTTCGTTACCGTTTCTTTATGAGGGTCCGTACAACCCTTCCTGGGGTGTGGCGAGGGTCACAAAAGACCGCCAACTGTCGTCCGTTTTATGGCTGTTGGCGGAGTGGACAAGCCAGGGGGGAGCGAGATGGCATGTGGGAGGCAAAGCGACGCCCGGGCCTCGGGGCGCTTTTTGAACGGGGGAAAGATGATTCCTTCATGCCTGCCTTGAACCAGGTTACGGACTTCTTTCAGGAAGCGACGATTTGAGGAAAGTGATGAAGTCGCGCATCACCTTCACGGCGAATTCGCGCCCCTTTTCGGTGCGGGCACGGTGTGGAAAAATACTGACCCGCGCTCTGGGCGCGGCAACCGTCGGCGCCCTGGCATGGACGGTCCTCGCGGTCGGCGTGCCCGGAGGAACCCACGCCGAGGCCGGCACCGCCGCGACCGTCGCGGACAGCGCCCCCGGTTACGCGGTCGAGGACTTCGGCTACCCGCAGGCCGACAAGATCCTGGCCGAGAAGAACATCGTGCTCAAGCGGGGCGACGGTCACATCACGCTCGCCGACTGCGCCAGTGGGAAAGGCCAGTTGGAGGTCCAGGCGCGCGACAGGAGCAAGGTCTGCTTCGACGTCAAGGGCGCCTCGGGCTGGCTGACCCTGGAGCTGCCGTCGGTCTACCTCATCCGCGGCAACGACTACGCGACCGAGGTCGACATGACGGTGGGCACCGGGGAGACGACGTACGACATCGCCAAGAACGCCTGGACCCCGGTGGGCGAGAGCACGGACGAACAGGGCCGTGAATTCACGCTCCTGGAGATCAGGAGCACCAAGTGAGCAGATCAGGCAGCCGCCTTCGCCGCCTCGCGCCGGCCGCGGGCAGCAGCCTCCACGGTGCGGTCACCGCCGTGACCACGTACCAGCCCGGAACCGGCGGCCTGCCCGCCGCCGGGTCGGTATTCGGCCACGCGGCGAGGTGACCCATGCGCCCTCCGGGGACCGGCGAGGGCCGGTTCCCGGAGGACGCACCAGGCCTCGGCGCCGACGAAGCGACCTGTCGACGGTTCGCGCGTGAACGCGGGCGGTCGGGCCGTCGGTGACCTCACCACGTGCGACCACTGAAGCCATCCCCCGAGGGCCAGGACAGCCCCGGCGCCCCAACCTCCCTCCGAGCCAAGGCAGTGGGCCGCCGTCCGGAACCCCGCCGTGCCGTTCCCCCAGCCAAGAGAAGAGGTATGACGACCATGCATGCGATACGAGCCGAACGGCCCGGACGAAGACGAGCCCGATCGGCCCTCCTGGCCCTGCTGACCGCGGTGACACTGGGCGTGTCGACCGGCGTGAGCCATGCGCAGCAAGGGGCGCAGGAGAACTCGCGGCAGACGGGCAGCCACAAGTCGTCGCAGACGCCGGCGGCCACGCCCCTCGCCACGACCAGCGCCCTTCCGGCGAAAGCCGGAGAGCGCTGCGAGCCGACCCGGCCGGGCTCGAAGGAACGCCGGGCGGGCGCCGCCGAGGCATGCGTGAGCACGAGCCCTGTCCCGGCCCAGCGCACGGCGGCACAGCAGCAGAGCCTCACCTCGCTCGCGGCCGCCGACTCCGCCAGTTGTGACATCACCACCCCCGGCAGCTACTCCTACAAGCGCTTCGCCTACTGCGTCAGCGGCGTGAACGTCCTCTACGTCCTGCGGGACAGCAACGGCAAGGAGATCGGACGCGGCACCCTGACGGTGTCGACCAGCGCGACCCTGCCCGCCAAGGGCACCAAGTGGGACGAGCAGGTCACGGTGACCATGACCGGCGCGAGCGGCGATGTCACCGCTCTCAACGCCAAGTTCAGGGCGTCCTGCGGAAGCGGCTGCACGACGACGAAGAGCGCGCCCTGGTACGGCGGCGACCTGACGCTGGGTCAGTCCCTCACCGGCACCGTCGCCTACTCCTCGGCCCCCGCCCCGAACACGAACGTGCAGTTCACCACCTCGTACAAGCTGTACGTCACCTCCCCGGGCGCCACCGCCGTCGACCCCAACGCCTCCTGGGACAACCCCCGCAAGATCCGCTGCGACGACGCCGTACGGGACGTCACGACCTCGACCACCGCGTCGCCGGGCTGCGTCATCCCCACGGTCACGCCCGTCGTGAAGATGAGCGCACAGGGTTCGGACCCGGGTGGCGCGGTGGCCGCCTACCAGTGGGCGCAGCAGAAACTCGCGGACGGCTGGGGGCAGAACAAGCTGCTGACCAGAGACAGGAGCGGTGCGGCCGACCGTACGGCCCGCACCTGCGGCAGCTTCCAGGCCAACACGGACCTCGTCGAGACCGACACCTGCGCCGAGTTCCCCTTCGCGGAGGTCGAGGAGGGAGGGATCGACGGCGCGAAGTGCGTCGAGGTGATCCCCAACGCCAGCAGCGGTGGGTGGGACACCTATGTGCTCGGTGACAGCCGTGACACGGATTTCGCCTCGCCTTGTGTGCGCGCCCATGTGCCCGCGGCCGACAAGCAGTTTGCCGACGGCGAGCTCACCCAGGGCTTCGAGGGCCAGCGGGTGATCGATGCCGATCAGTTCAAGCTGGAGCTCACCACGCCGGCCGCTGTGCCGCAGGCCCCCTGCCTGTCGAACTGGCCGACCGGTGCGCTTCCCTCCGGTGCCGGTTGGATCAGGAACACCACCGAAGCGGTCGCCCACGTCAACAAGACCACCACCCCGCTCGGCCCGCCCGGAACCCGGCCGGCCCTGGCGCAGGCCTGCCTCGGCAAGACCCTCGGCAAGGGCAAGGACGCCACGGGAGACATCACCGGCTGGCAGGACGCGCAGTTGTTCGCCCAGGCGAATCCGCCCGTGGTCGCGCAGGCCCGCTGCCACCTGATCGCCAACATCCTCGGCGGACCCGGCAGGATCCGCGACGGCGGCCAGAACAACCTCGTCCCCTGCTGGCAGGTGGGGATGAACACCGGTACGCCCAGCATGCGGACGTACGAGTACGAGGCGCAGAAGACGGTGGCGTTGGATTCCTTCGGGCCGAACGACGCGATCTTCTACCAGGTCAACCCGGTCTTCCGGGATGCAACCAGCACCATTCCGGTGGGCGTCACGATGAGCGCTAACATCCAACGGGCGAACGGGACCACGGAGGAGCTGTTCCCCAACGTCTACGTGCCCAACACCCAGGCAGACACCGGGCTGCTCAACCTCGGAAACTGATCTCGGTCAGTTCGCGCTAGGGAGCCAGTATGAGTCGCACCACCCCGCCGCGGCCGTTCGACGTCGCCGCGCTCTTCCCTCAACTGGCTTCCCTGGCACGCCCCGCGACCCGGCTGCACCCCCTTCCCGGGTCCCCGTCAGCGCACGACAGTTCCGTCGGCGGGCCGCTGCTGTGGCCCGCCGACGAGCCGTGGCCGCACTGCGAGGGCCCGCACGAGTGGGACCGGGTGAACGCGCCCCTCTCCCCGGAGGACGTACGGCAGTGGCGCCGCAACCGGGCCGCAGCGGAGAGCCGGCGGCGCCGCGACCCCGGGGGGTCCTGGGCCACACCTGAGGAACTGGCGGCGGAAGAGCGGCTCATGGCCGGCCGCCCTTGGCCCGAGGGCCCGGTCCCCATGCTGCCCGTCGCACAGCTCTACGCCCGCGACATCCCCCTGCTGAGCCCGCCCGGCCAGTCCCGAGCCGACCTGCTCCAGGTCCTGTGGTGCCCCTTCGACCACCCGGCACATCCCAGGACCGCGCTGTTCTGGCGATCCGCCGCCGAGGTCATCGACGTACTGGGCACACCGCCCGAGCCGCCCGCGGTCCAGTTCCCCGGTTACCTGCCGGAGCCGTGTCTGTTCACACCGGAGCAGATCACCGAGTACCCCAGCTACCTGGAGCTGGACAAGGAGTTGCAGGAGCAGCTGGGTGACTGGAGCCGGTGGCAGGCGGCCGGACCTGCGCTCGACAGCTCCTACGAGGTCGCCCCGGAGGAGCTCTACATGGACATGCTGTCCGTCTCCCCGGGCTGGAAGACCGGTGGCTGGAGCCGCTGGGGCCTCACCGACCCCATGCCCCGGCTCTGCCCCTCATGCGGCACCGGTATGGACCCGCTCCTGACGATCGCCTCGACCGAATGGAACGACGGCACGGAGAGCTGGGCCCCCGAGGAGGAGCAGACCGACCCCACACCGCTCCTCCCCGGAACCCCACCTGCGAACTTCACCATGCTCGACCTGGCCCGGGGCTACGACCTGCAACTCCACGTGTGCCCGGTATCCACGGATCATCCGCACCTCGAACTGATCCAGTAGGCGGCGGACTCCGCGCGAGGGCTGCTAGCCCTCCGCGACGATCCGGCGTGCCGCCTCGGTCTTGTTCCGGTGAGCCGTCAGGAGTGTCTGCAGGGACTTGGAGTTCTTGTCGATTTCAGCTTTCTGCAGGGCAGATTCGGCCTTGAACCAGATGTCGAGCAGGTCGGTCTTCTCCTTGCAGCGCACATCCGCGCGCGCGGTCTCTTTCTCCCGCTTGGAGATGTCCTCGCGCTGGAATTCCTTGTTGTTTGCCGGTTCCAGCGGAGAGTCATATCGGAATCCAGAATTCCGCATGCAGGCGGACCAGTTCCGAAAAGCCTCTTTCACCGGCGGCTCGGCCAGCGAGTCCTTGTAGCTCTGTGTGGAGATCCTGCGGGCTGTCTCCGCCGCCGCCGGGGAGTCGTACTCTTCAGCCAATTTCGCGACCGACTGGCCGAAGCAGCCGTTCTTCGGTACTTCTCTTCCCTTGTATACGACCCTTTCGGCACTGCCCGGTTCCGCACCCCGGTTCCCGTAGAACACGCGCAGGGCGTCCTCGGGAAGGTCGGGGCCCGCCGGCAGGGGGCCCATGTCGGGGTGGTACCCGAGGCGTGCCGCCTCGCTCGCGCTGGACAGCCCGTAGCGGCGGTCGGAGGACGTGGAGGTCTCGGCCTCCCGCTGCGGAGGTTCGTACGCGATTCCGAACGTGCGCAGACAGCGCTTGGTCAGGACCTGTTGCGCGGACTCGATCGCGGCGGTCTCGTCTGCGGTGTAGCTGTAGCGGGCGATGGGCAGCCGGTCGAGAAAGGTGACCTGCGGTTTCGCCGCGGTGCTGCCCGAGGTGACAGGAGTCTCGGGGGACCCGGCCGGGGCGCCGCCCGTGCCCGGACCGCTCCCGGAGGAGCAGCCGAGCAGGGCGGCGGCCAGGGCCAGGCACAGGGGTGCCAGGCGTCGCACGCGGATCAGAACTTGTAGCAGTTGTTGTCGTTGCGGCCGTACCCGAAGGAGGCGTTCTCGTTGTACGTGTTCTTCAGTTGGTACGCCGACCCGTACTCCGGCAGGGCGTCACAGGCGCCCTGGAGGTTGCTGCTGAAGTAGATCACCAGGTTGTACGGGGCCATGTTGACCGCGGAGGCGGCATTGTTCTTGACGGGCTGGCCCTTTCCGGTGCCCTCGCCGAGGAACGTGTAACCGTTCAGGCTGTAGTGGTCGAAGCCTCGGAACACGGTGCGGGAACCGGCATAACCGGTGTTGTAGTAGAACCGCATGCAGTAGGTCTGGGAATCGGGACAGGTGAGTCCCGCGTCGGCATTCGACTGCGGGGCCACTCCGAGTACCAGACCCGCGGTGGCGGTGGCGGTCACACCGAGGGAAGCGAACGTTCGGCTCAAACGCATGGCAAATCTCCCGTGTTGGTCATACACGACGGAGCGGCGCCATAATTCCTCGCCGCGCGAGCCGGATGATCGTAACAACCTTTGATCCGAACGGGAATTGGAATTGCTGCTGTGGCATTTGCTGGCCGGGTATATAAAGAGCTATGTCGCACGATGTCTCTGTCGCCGCCCTTTGTCCTGTCCTCGCTCGTGCGAGGGGACTCGTCGAAGACCTTCGCGTCGGCTGGTCTAGGTAGACCTACCTACCTAGTTTTGGGACTGCGATGGGCGACACCGACGTGAGCACGGCGGGCAGTGGGCGGCGTCGACCGGCCCGGGAACGACTCCTTGAGGCAGCGGCCCGGCGCTTCTACGCCGACGGTGTGGCAGCGACCGGGATCGACACGATCACGGCCGAGGCCGGCGTGGCGAAGATGAGCTTGTACAACAACTTCTCCTCCAAGGCCGACCTGGTCCGGGCCTACCTGGATGCCCGGCACGAGGAGTGGCTGCGCCTGTACCGGACACGCCTGGAGCGCGCCGACGGTCCCCGTGAGGGTGTGCTGGCGGTCTTCGACGCGTACGCCGATCACGCCTCGTTCGCGTATGAGTACGGTTTTCGCGGCTGTGGGCTCCTCAATGCCGCCGCCGAGCTGCCGGCCGGGGACGAGGGCCGGACTGTGGTCCGCGCCCACAAGGAGGAGGTCGAGCGCTTGATCCAGGGACACCTGGAGCGGTTGCTGCCCGACCGGCCGGACGAGGCCCGCGCGACAGCTGAACACCTCTCCTTCCTTCTGGAGGGCGCGATGGCCCGGGCCGGCCTGGAAGGCGACGGCGAACGTGTCCAGCACGCCCGGTCGATGGCAGCACTGCTGCTGGACCGGCTGTGAGGGGCACCGACCGCGGTCGGCCCGCGGCAATGGGAGCCCGGTGCGTGCTGGCTGCGTCCCTGCTCTGGGGGACGACCGGGACGGCTGCGACTTACGCCCCGGACGTGGGCCCGCTCGCGATCGGGGCCGTCGCCATGGGCCTCGGCGGACTGCTCCAGGCCCTGATCGCCGCCCCGCAGATCCGCCGCCACGCGTCCCGGCTGCGCGAGCAGCGGAGCACGGTCGGGCTCGGCGCGCTATCGGTGGCGGTCTACCCGCTCGCGTTCTACAGCTCCATGCGTCTGGCGGGAGTCGCCGTCGGTACCGTCGTCTCGATCGGTACCGCCCCGCTCGCCTCGGCCCTGATCGAACGCGTCGTGGACGGCCGCCGGCTCACTCGCCGCTGGATGCTCGCGGCCGCCCTCGGCCTGCTCGGAACCGCCTTGCTGTGCGTGGCCGAGGCCGCCCACACCAGCGATGGCACGGGCCGCGTCTCCATGGGCGGCACGCTGCTCGGCATCGGCCTCGGACTGGTCGCCGCCGCGACATACGCCCTCTACTCCTGGGCCGCGCACCGCCTCATCACCCGTGGGATCCCCTCTCGGGCGGCGATGGGCACCGTCTTCGGCCTGGGCGGGCTGCTCCTTTCACCCGTCCTCATCGCCACGGGTGCGCCGCTCATCGCCTCGTGGACCAACACCTCCGTCGGCGTCTACATGGCGCTGGTCCCCATGTTCGCCGGGTACGTCCTCTTCGGCTGGGGCCTCGCGCACGTACCCGCCAGCATCGCCACCACGTTGTCCCTGCTGGAACCGGCCGTAGCGGCGGTGCTTGCCGTCCTGGTCGTCGGCGAACGCCTCCCCGCCCCGGGCTGGTTCGGCATCGCCCTCGTCATCGCCTGCCTGGCCGTCCTCACCACTCCCACCCCAACTCGGCGCTTCGGCACACAGTTTGGAAACCCCACGGGGAATGCTCCAGTCGCCGTGTATCCCGATTCAGAGCTCGGGCCCAGGCGTTAGAGGGCGATCACTCCGGCGGTCGCCTGGTGCCCTGACCGAGAGGGTTCGCCGGGTTGGCGGTCGGATCGATCGGAGGGGCCGGCGCTGCCGCTTGCGACGCACGTGAGAGGCCGCGTCGGCCACCCCGGTCACCCCGATGCCGTCCACGTCCGGCACGGTCACACCGCCGCCGGGGCCGCTCCCTGACACGCCCTGGAAAAAAGTTGCGGGCCGCTGTCGATCCGGCCTCGTCCCGTTCGACGTCATGATGTGAAGCAACTTCTGAGAGTCATGAACTTCAACGTCTCGAGTGACGGAATCGGTGCCGGTGAGCACCAGAGCCTTGAGCGGCCGTTCGGCCACGACCACCCGGAGAGGCTGTTCAGCTGGGCCGGAGCCACGGCGAGCTGGCCGATGCGCACGGACCCCGGGGGGAGCCGGGGTCTCGACGACTACTTCACGCGAGACTTCGCGCGGAACATCGGTGCAGAGATCATGGGCCGGAACAAGTTCGGTCCCCAGCGCGGGCCCTGGCAGGACCATGACTGGCGCGGCTGGTGGGGGCAGGAGCCACCGTTCCGCACGCCGGTGTTCGTCATGACCCACCACGAGCGTCCGTCGTTCACGCTCTCCGACACCGTGTTCCACTTCGTCGACGGCGACCCGGCCTCGGCCCTCGGACGAGCGCGGGAAGCGGCGCAGGGCAAGGACGTCCGGCTCGGCGGCGGGGTCACCACCATCCGGGAGTTCCTCGATGCCGACCTGGTCGACACCATGCATGTGGCGGTCTCGCCGGTGAAGCTCGGGTCCGGGCTGCGACTCTGGGAATCCCCCGATGAGCTGCGGGACCGGTTCCACCTGGAGGTCGTGCCCAGCCCGAGCGGCGTGACGCACCACCTGTTCTGGCGAAGGTGACGCGACGGCCCCCTCGCCTCACATGGAGGAAGAACGTCGGCCGATAGTGCTTTGCTCGGCCAACACCGTGTCCATGGGTGAGCCCGACCCGTCACCGCTGCCACGCCGCTTTCACGGGGCCGGCGTGAAGGTGACGGTGGTGTTCGGGCAGGACTCCGCCAGTTGGGCAAGGGACTGGCGCTCGTCCCGGTCCGCTGTCAACCGCCAGCGCAGTTTCACGGCGGTCCATTCGGTGATGTACCGGCAGGTCGCCCGGGTGTTGGAAGGCAGCCAGTGCGCGGGGTCCTGATCGCCCTTGCTGCGGTGGGAGGCGGCCGAGACGGCGTTGAGGGTGCGGGGGTCGCCGAGGTCGTTGGCGTAGGACTCGCGGCGTTCGGCCGTCCATTGGGAGGCCCCGGATTCCCAGGCCTCGGCCAGGGCCACGGTGTGGGTGACGTCGAGGGCCGCGGCGGAGGTGATCTCGCCGGCGTCGTAGTAGGACCACCATGTGCCGCCCACGAGGCGGCAGCCCGGTTCGACGGTCGGCGCGCTCACGGCTTCTGCGACGAGGACCTCGCCGCGGGTGTCGCAACCGTCGCCGGGGTCGGCCCCCGCGTTCCAGTGCGGGAACTTCGTGGGGTCGTATCCCGTGTGCGACTCGGCAGCCTGGGGGAGGGCCGCGATCGCCTGGTCGAGGGGCAGTGACTGTGCGGCGGGAGCGGGCACGGCGAGGGCGAGGACGCAGGCGGCGCCGACAGTGACGCAGACGGCGGCTCGGATGAGGTGGTTGATCACGTTCAGCAGGGATAGCGGCGGCACCGTGCGCAGGGCGGTGTGGCACGCGGCGGGTCACTCGGGCGGCCGTAGGAAGAAACGATGCCGCAGCGCGTCGCGCGTCAACTCCGCCTTGACGCGCGGAGTCGGGGACGGTCGTCCGTACGGTCGTGGCCTGCCGTTTTCCGGTGATGCGGCCTCTGTCTGCCGCAGCGGGGTCGAGAGCCGGGTGCCCCGTTGTGACTGTCCGGTCAGTGCACCGTATGAGGGCTGGGCCGCCCCGGTGATCCTTTCGCCGGAGGGCGTGACACGACCGTTTCTGCATCTGCCGTCCCCGGTTGACTGACGTGGTGACCCGGCGCGGCACCGGTTGCCGTGCCATCCGCTCGAAAGCCAGAGGAGTAGCGCATGTCGCAGATCACCGGCCCGGTTCCCGGCGCCGTCTTTCCCCGTCTGGGCTGGGTGGAGGAGATGCTCGCGCCGGCTCTCAGGGAGGCGGTGGCGGCGCTGCCCGGTACGGAGCGGCGCGTGGCGGGTTATCACCGTGGCTGGTGCGAGGCCGACGGCACCCCGCTGCTGTCGGCTCCCAGCCGCGGCAAGACGGTCCGGCCGGCCCTGACGCTGCTGTCCGCGATCGCCGTGGGCGGCGAGCCGCACAGCGCCCTGCCGGGCGCTGTGGCCGTGGAGTTGGTGCACGACTTCACCCTGCTCCACGACGACGTCATCGACGGCGACACCCTGCGCCGGCACCGCCCGGCCTCGTGGACCGTGTTCGGCACCCCGTCGGCGGTGCTTACCGGTGACGCGCTGCTCGCGGCGGCGATGCGGGCGGTGGCCGAGACGCCGGCGCAGGTCGCGGCCGCGGCGGTGCGGGAACTCGTCGGCGCGCTGCTGGACTTGGTCCAGGGGCAGAGCCTGGACGTCGCCTTCGAGGACGCCTGTGAGGTGACGGTGCCGCAGTACTTGGCCATGGCGGAAGGCAAGACGGGATCCCTGATGGGCTGCGCCTGCGCGTTGGGCGGGGTGCTGGCGGGCGCGGACAGTGAACGCGTGGACGGCTTGCGGGAGTTCGGCCGACGGTTGGGTGTGGCTTTCCAGTGCGCTGACGACCTGCTGGGCATCTGGGGTCGCTCGACGCGCAGCGGGAAGCCGGTGGGCGCCGACCTGGCGGCGCGCAAGAAGTCGCTGCCGGTGGTGGCGGCGCTCGCGGGCACCGACCCGGCGGCCGAGCACCTGCGGTCCCTGTACGGCTCGTCAGGCCCCCTGGACGAGCAGGATGTCGCTCTGGCAAGGGAGTTGGTGGAGAAGGCCGGAGGACGGCAGGCGGCCGAGGACGAGGCGCGGCGGCAGATGTCCGGGGCGCTGCGCGCACTGTCGTGTGCCCAGCCGACCGCCGACGCCTACCAGCAGTTGCAGGAAATCGCCCGGGCGATGATTCGGCGGGAATCCTGAACGCGCGCAGGCCAGGGCGGGAAAAGGCGTTGCTGCGGCCGTGACCTGTCGCAAGGTGGGCCGTTGACCGTACGGTGGCCATTTTGTGGTTTCTGCCGCCTTGTTGCCGCTACCGACCGATACCTTCCCTGACGAAACGCAGTGGAGCCGTGCAGCAGACCGAACCGAGTGTGGCTCTTCCCGGTGATGTTCCGGCTGTGTCCGCCTATGGACTTCAGGTGGTCCGAGGCAGCCAGCAGATCCTCTCGAACGTCACCTTCACCATTCCCCGCGGCTGCATCGTGGGGCTGCTGGGCCCCAGCGGCTGCGGCAAGACGACCCTGCTGCGCTCCGTCGTGGGCGTACAGCAGGCCACCGCGGGCCACGTCCAGGTCCTGGGCTTCTCCGCGGGGGCCCCGCAGTTGAGAACCCGCGTCGGCTACGTCACGCAGGCCCCCTCGGTGTACGCCGATCTGACCGTGCTGGAAAACCTGCGCTACTTCGCCGCCGCCCTCGGCATGCGGGGCTGGCGCAGGGAGGACGCGGTCGTGCGCGTGGTCAAGGAGGTCGACCTCGCCGGATAC
The DNA here is from genome assembly GCF_001282115.1 of Streptomyces sp. NRRL B-24085. Classification (GTDB taxonomy): domain Bacteria; phylum Actinomycetota; class Actinomycetes; order Streptomycetales; family Streptomycetaceae; genus Streptomyces. Next base: position 68,567 of record NZ_LJBR01000034.1, read on the forward strand.
GCGGACAAGCTCGTCGTGCGCCTCTCCGGCGGCCAGTACTCGCGGGTCTCGCTGGCGGTGGCCCTGCTGAACAGCCCCGACCTGCTGGTGATGGACGAACCGACGGTCGGCCTGGACCCCATGGTGCGCCGCGAACTGTGGCTGGTGTTCCAACGGCTGGCCCTGGAGGGCACCACGCTTCTGGTCTCCAGTCACGTCATGGACGAGGCGGACCGGTGCGACCGGCTGCTGCTGATGCGCTCGGGCCGGCTGCTGGCCAGCGCCGACCGGGCCACGCTGCTCAAGCACACCGGCTGCACCGACGTGGAAGAGGCGTTCATGCACCTGGTCGAGGCCGCCGCCGACGCGGAGGCCCGCGCCCGCCGGCGCGCCGCGGCGCAAAGTCTCGTGCCCGACCTGCCCGGGCTGCTCGACCAGTCGGCCGCACCCCAAGCGGAGCAGGCCTTCTTCGCTGCGGACACCCGGCCGTGAACCAGTCACGTCTGGCCGACCGGCTGCCGTTCTCGCCCACCATCACCGCCGCCACCGCCGTGCGGGTGCTCCAGCAGGTCTCCCGGGACAAGGGCAGCACCGCTCTGCTGCTGGGCATCCCCTGCATGCTCATGGTGTTGCTGAAGCTGATGTTCCACGACTCCCAGGACACCTTCCAGCGGGTCGGCCCCCAGGTCTTCGGCATCTTCCCGGTCATCGTGATGTACCTGGTGGCATCAGTTTCCACGCTGCGCGAACGCACCACCGGCACCGCGGAGCGACTGCTGACCATGCCCGTGCGGCGGCTCGACATCGTCCTCGGCTACAGCCTCGCCTTCGCGTTCCTGGCCCTCTTGCAGGCGGTTCTGTCCACGTTGCTGTCCGTGGGGCCGCTGGGGTTGGACATCAAGGGGCCCGCCTATCTCCTCATGGTCATCGCGATGCTCGGGGCCCTGCTGGGCCTGGCCCTCGGCCTGTTGGTGAGCGCCTTCGCCCGCAACGAGTTCCAAGCCGTGCAGTTCCTGCCCGCGGGCGTGCTGCCACAGTTCCTGGTGTGCGGTCTGTTCGTGCCGCGCGACGAGATGCAGGGGGCACTATCGGCTGTGGCCGAGGTCATGCCGATGACGTACGCCGTCCAGGCCGCCGGAGAGGCTGCCGTCCATACCGGCGTCACCTGGCTGTTCGTGCGGGACGCACTGCTGATCCTGGGGTGCGTGATCGCCGTGCTCGCCGCCAGCGCGGCGACGCTGAAGCGGTGAGCGGGCCGTCAACGGCGGGAGGGGAGCCGTCCGAGACGACTCCCCTCAGGTGGTTCCGGCGCTGTCAGTCCCGCAGGCCCCAGGTGAAACCGCCGGAGACGCTGCCATAGCGCGGGAACTCGAACGGCCCAAAGTGCAGCGGCCGCTCACGGCCACCGTGGAAGCCGTCCGCACCGGTCGGGCCGTCGAGCCCGGGGAAGGCTGCGGCCTGCGCCGACTGCGTGGACGCGGCGGCGACGGTGGCCGACCCGCCGGCCAGCACGGCCAGCGCGGCAACGGCCACGACCGCGAAACGGCGAACCTGCAAGGACATGGAGACTCCTCGAGAATATGGATCTGCGTACAGGAGAGGGATTCGGTGTTTCACCTTATCCGCCGCGACCTGGGCCAACGGATGAGAAATGCCGATATCCCTCGAAGGGGGCACGGAGTACAACACCCGAAAAGATGAGGGAAAGAAAAAGAACGATGATCAAAGCGAGAGTCCGGACGATATTCGCGGCCGTGGTTTGTCTGTCGTTTCTGCCGACCCATGCCGCACCTGCGTGGGCCGATCCGCCGCCCGTTCCCGGCCCGTCCGCTTACCCGCCCCCTGCCTGGTCACCACCCGGCCCCGCGCAGTGGCAGGCGCCGGGCCCTCCGCAGTGGCCGGGACCCGACTCCGCGCACTGGCAGGCCTCCGCCCCGTCCGGGGACGGGGCGGAGCCCGCGTCGGGCTCCGCCGCCTCCGGGGCCGCTGCCTCGTCGGTGGCCCAGAAAGTGGTCAACGAGATCAACCGGACTCGTTCCGCCGTGGGTTGCGCGCTGCTGCGCCTGCGGACCGCGCTCAGCAGGGCCGCTCAGCGGCACAGCGACGACATGGCCCGCCACGCTCGCCTGAGCCACACCGGATCCGACGGTTCCAGCCCGGCCGACCGCCTTCGCGCCGCCGGCTACCGCGCCACTGCCAGCGGCGAGACCATCGCGTCCGGCGCCGCATCAGCGAGTGCGGTCGTGGCACTGTGGATGGACAGCGGGCCCCATCGGGACATCCTGCTGGCCTGCCGGTACACCCAGGCAGGCGTGGGTGTCGCCGCCGGTGCCGGCGGGCCGTGGTGGACGGCGGACCTCGCCTCCGGCGGCTGAGACCGACGGCGAGCCCGCTCCGCCGTCAGACGAGGTCGGCGTCCCACCACCAGGCGATGCAGGGCGCGCCCTCGACCGGCCCTGGCCGGCTGTCGGAGGGCTCCTGGGCGAACGTCAGCGACAGGTCCTCCCGCTCGTCCGGCCAGCGGCCCAGGCTGAGGTAGCGGGGCACGCGCATCCCCCATTCGTTGTTGCCCCGCATGCCGTGGCGCAGCCCCTGCAGGTAGCGGGCGAGTTCCGTGCCGGCTGTCGGGCGCACGCGGTCGTGCAGCTGGAGAAACCGCACCAGGATGCGGTCGCGCAGCGCGTTGGCCTCGTGCACGGCCTGCTGCAGGGGGAGGGCGCGCTGGGCCATCAGCACGGTGTAGATGTTCTGGTCCGCGTGGCCCCGGGACATCTCCTTGTGCAGGGAGTGCCGGTCGTTGTCGAGGGAGGCCACCATGATCGCCATCTCGGTCAGGGCCTGCACCGCAGGGCGGTACAGCTCGCGGTCCGACAGGTCGCCTCCCGTGGCGATCTCGAGCAGGGCGAAGGTGGGGTGCCCGCCGGCCGCCAGCAGCCGCATCGACAGGAACTCGTCGAGCTCCGGCATCCGGCCCACCGCCTGGTTGCCGATCTGCCATGCCACGCCGGACAGCCATGCGCGGTGGGCATGGACGAAACGGCTCACCTGAGTGGGAGGGGTGAACGAACGGATCCGGCGCATGATGTCCTGCAAGGCGCGGGCGTACCGGTCGTCAGGCCTCGCGGAGTCCGTCTCGCAGGCCCGCTGCACCTGCCCGGCCAGCGCGTTGAACTGAGCTGGACGGCCGCTGAGGGGCCCGCTGTCACAGCGGGCGTCGTCGAACCCGAAGCCCCAGTAGACCCACAGAGCCGCGGCCAGCAACCGGTCCTCGTCCGCCACCGGGGCGAAACGGGCATAGAAGTCGGCGCTGTGCGTCGCCACGACCCAGGCTTTCTCCCGTTCCGAAGCGCACATTCCGCTGCCTTCGATCCATTCCACAGCCCGCTCTTCGACTCGGCGGACTCCTGGATGGATTTCGGATTCCAGCGGGCAGAAAAGAGGGGGCAATTCCACCTCGGACACGCGGGATCGCATGGCGGCGTGAACCTTCCGACGAAAGGACGGGGGAGTTCACGATGATCTGCAACCCCACTCGATGAAGCGACAGGACGTGCCCTGGACGGCGCGTGGTCAATCAGAACGGATGACTGGTCACACGCTGTTGACCGGGCCTGTGCAGATCACACAAACCCCAGCGCTGTGACCTGCTGAGGAACACGTCGTTGAGACGGGCATGCGATCTCCTCTCCTCCATCGTGCAGCCGTCGTACTCGTCGCCGTGGCCGCCCTCCAGAGCGCCTCTCCGGCCATGGCCGACGACAAGAACCCCGACGCCCAGTCGGGCTCGATCGATCCGATCACCCCGTTCCTGGCAGGAGCGTCCACGCTCGCGGCCATGGCCGAACCCTTCTACAACGCGGTCACCGGCGCCGCTTCCCCGCGGGGCTGACCGCGCACATCAGAGTCCGGCCGTGATACGAGGCCGCTCTAGGTGTACGGCGGTCGGACGGGCTCCGTTCGGCAGGGCGGCGCCCGTCCGACCCTCGCGCGCCCAACACAACTGACGCTCACGCCAGCCGTGTTGGGTGTGTCGTGGACGACGCGGCAGGGCCCATTGGACTCTGAGAGCATGACCGACCCGACTCAGGACCCACGCTTCCTCCAGGACCCCTATCCCGCCTTGGCGGCCATGCGGTCCCGGTGTCCTGTGCAGCCGATGCCCGCGGAGTCGGGCGGGCGCCCCGGCTACCTGGTCACCGGCTACGCGGAAGCCAGGCAAGCCCTCGGCGACCCGCGGCTCTCCAAGGACACGGCCGCCTTCTTCGCCGACAAGGAGTCCCGGCGTCGTCTGCACCCCGCGGTCGCGCAGACCATGCTGGCCAGCGATCCGCCCCGGCACACCAGGCTGCGCAAGCTGGTGACCAAGGCCTTCACGACCGGGGCCGTTGCCCGGCTGCGTCCGTTCATCGCGCAGGTCACCGAGGAGATGCTGGACCGCTGGCCCGTCGGCGAGCGGTTCGACTTCGTGGCCGCCCTGGCCGTGCCACTGCCGGTCATCGTGATCTGCGAACTGCTCGGCGTCCCGCGGCAGGACCGGCCCGACGTACAGCGCTGGTCCGGCGAACTGTTCGCGGCAGGCAGACCCGACGTCATCGACGCTGCCTCGCATGCCCTGGCCGACTGTATGACGGGCCTCGTCGCCGCCAAGCGCCTTGACCCCGGTGACAGTCTCCTCGACCACCTCATCGCGGCACGGGACGGAGCACAGTCTCTCAGCGAGGAGGAACTGGTCTCCGTGGCGCTCCTGCTGCTCGTCGCCGGGCACGAGACCACCACCAACTTCCTCGGCAACGCCGCCCTTGCGCTGTTGCAGCACCCTGCCGAGCTGGATCGCCTCCGCGAGAATCCTGATGACATTCCGGCCGCGCTGGACGAGTTGCTCCGGTTCGACTCCCCGGTCAGTACAGCCACCTTCCGGTTCACGACCGAGCCGGTCACGCTCGGCGGTGTCGACATCCCGGCCGGGGCGCCGCTCCTGGTCGCCCTGGGCGCGGCCAACCGTGACCCAGTGCGCTTCCCGTCACCGGACCTTCTCGACCTGGACCGGGACGCCACCGCACATCTCGGTTTCGGCCACGGCATCCACCGCTGTGTCGGCGCGCCCCTGGCCAGGGCCGAGGCGGAGATCGCCCTGCGAGCGGTACTGACCCGGTTCCCCGGCATCCGGCTCGCCGTACCGTCTGATCGACTGGACTGGCGGCGCACTCGTCTCATGCGTGGGCTCTCGGCACTTCCTGTCATGGTCTAGCGCGAGATCCCGCGGGGTGTCCGCTGTCTCCGCCGTCGGTCCGAGGTCTGTATGCCGGTCTGTTTGCCGGTCCGGCAACTTTTCGTGCGGATCGGTGCCGTTCCGCGCACCATCGACAGGGCGCCCCGATGGGGCGGAGCGGCACAGCACCACGAGCAACGGGAGGCATCCGGTGTCAGGACACCACCAGCACGGCGAACAGGCGGCCACTGAGATGTTCGAGCCGGCGGCCTGGGACGAGCGGTACGGCGGTCAGGAGCGGTTCTGGAGCGGAGAGCCCAATCCGCAGCTCGTCGCCGCCGCCGGGGAGCTGACCCCGGGCACGGCCCTGGACGTCGGTTGCGGCGAGGGAGGTGACGTGGTCTGGCTGGCCGAGCAGGGCTGGCGCGTGACCGGCGCCGACTTCTCGGCCGAGGGTCTGGCCCGCGCCGCACGTCACGCCGAGCAGGCCGGTGTGGCCGACCGCGTCGACTGGTGGCAGGTGGACGCGAGGACCTTCGCTGCCGGCGACCGCTCGTACGACCTGGTCACCAGCCACTATCTGCACGCCCCGGACGGCGGCATGGTCGATGTGACCCGCCGCCTGGCCGGTGCCGTCGCCCCCGGCGGCTTGCTCCTGGTGGTCGGACACGCGCCGTCCCACGAGTTCACGCACCTCAGCGAGAGCCACCGCAAGGCGATGTTCCTGGCAGCCGAGCTCCTGCCCGGACTGCCGGACGGCTTCGAGCCCGTCGTCGTGGAGCAGCGCACGCGAACGCTCAAGCGGGACACCGGGCCGGTCGAGGCCGAGGACTCGGTCCTGCTGGCCCGCCGCACGGAACAATGAGCAGTGAACACCTGCTGTGCGCCGGTGCCGGAGTCCTGGGCGGGCCACCGTAGGTGCGCCCGGCCCGGCGAGGACCCCGGCCGGCCGGATCAGCGGACGCGGATGAAGACCACGTCGTAACCGCTGGTCGTGGAGCGGGACTTGACGTAGACGCCGTCGCCGCCGCCGTCGGGGTTGCCGGTGTTTCCCTCGACGGTGGTGAAGGACGAGCCGGACACGGTCCGCACGATGCCGATGTGCTCGTTGCCGCCGGTGAAGTCGCTGCCGCCGTCCCAGTCGAAGGCGACGATGTCACCCGGCTGCGGGCTGGTCGTCACGGAGAGATGGTAGTTGCCGGCCCGCGCCTGCTTGACCCAGCCCGAGACGTAGGAGTTGCGGTAGGAGCTGGCTCCGGTCTGCTTGGCCACCCAGCTCACGAAGGTCGCGCACCAGGCGTAGTTGCTGGTGGACAGCGAAAGGCCCACGGACGAGCCGTAGCTGTTCGCACGGGCGCTGCCCTCGACCGTGCCGACCTCGGCCGCCGCCACGTCGAGGATCTTGGCGTAACCGCCGCCGGGCGGGGGCGACGAGGGCGGTGTGACCGCGCCGTACAGGGCGGCCTTGGTGTTCGGACCCACGTGACCGTCGACCGAGAGGCCCTTCTCGGCCTGGAAGTCCCTGACGGCGCTGTCGGTGAGAGGACCGAAGTCACCGTCCACGGCGAGATCGGCACCGTGGTGGTTGAGCAGGCTCTGCAACTCGGTGACGCAGCCGCTGCGCTGGCCCTGCACGATCTCGTTCGGGCAGGAGGAGGAGTTCAGATTGACGGGAGCGGGGGCGCCGTTGCCGCCGCCACCGCCGATGTTGGCGTACAGGGCGGCCTTGGTGTTCGGGCCGACCTGGCCGTCGGCGGTGAGGCCGCTCGCGGACTGGAACGCCTTTACGGCCGCCAGCGTCTGCGGGCCGAAGCTGCCGTCGACGGCGAGGCTCTGCCCCTTGCCGTTCAGCAGGGACTGAAGTGTGGCGACGCAACCGCCGCTCTGCCCCTCGACGATGTTCTCCGGGCACGACGCCGACCGCAGGTCCAGGCCCGTCGACGGTGACTCGTCGGTGTCGTACAGCGCCCGCTTGGTGTTGGTGCCGACCTGGCCGTCGGCCGTGAGGCCATGGGCGGACTGGAAGCTGCGGACGGCACTCGCGGTTCCGGCGCCGAAGTCGCCGTCCACGTCGACGGCGTACCCGTGGTGGTTGAGCAGCCGCTGCAGTTCCGTGACGCAGCCGCCCTTGGCGCCCTGGACGATGTTCGCGGGGCAGGAGGCGGAGTTGAGATTGAGGGGGGCGGGCGCCGAACCACCGGTCGCGTACAGCTTGGTCTTCGTCGCGGGGCCCACCCGGCCGTCCACGGCGATGGCGGTGGCGGCCTGGTACTCACGGACCGCATACAGCGTGGCCGACCCGAACTGACCGTCCACCACCAGGCCGGCGCCGTGCGCGTTCAGCAGGTTCTGCAACTCGGTGACGCAGCCGCTGGTCTGGCCCTGGAGGATCTCGTTGGGGCAGGAGGCGGACGTCAGCTTGATCGGGGCCGGTGCGGCGGACGCGGGGCCGGCGCCGAGGACGATGCCAGCGGAGACCATCGCCGCGGTGGCGGCGAAGGTCCCCACGCGAATGCGCCAACTCGGCCCGGTGCGGTGTGCGGGCCGTCGGGAGTGGTTCTTGTCTTCGGTGCGGGCGAGGAATGCGGGTCTTCCCATGGCGGCGAGGTTCTCCTTCTCGGGGCGGATGGGGGCGTGGCGGGAG